>NZ_JBJIAL010000025.1:0-74395 GCF_045310895.1 Mycobacterium sp. SMC-18 | reverse complement strand
GTCTCCGGGTCGTACTTGCTCGGCATGACATGCACCTTCCCAAGGAAGGAGGTGCGCATCAAACGCGGGATGGTTCAAGCTGGGGGTCAGAAGGTGTTTGGCCCGGCGGCGGCGCACCTATCGAAATCCACTGACACGCAACAACATCAGGTCCTTCGGCCGCCCTCGAAGCTCCCGGCTACTCGGTAATCCATCGCGTCCGTACTTCTTTGGGGGAGTCGATGCCCGGAACCAGCGCATCGGTCGCCCCGCGCGTTGAGGTGGCGAACCAGCTCGGCACGCGCGCTGTCGACATCGATTCGTTTTAAGCAGTTCGGACACTTCCACGACTTCGGCCCGAGCGTCGGTCGCGGCTTCCTGCGCCCGTTGCTTGCTGCTGCCTTCGTACGCACCTGGCTGCGACCGCGTACGCATTCCGCGCACAGCCCCTTCGCAATGCTGAAGCCCTTCATCGACGTCCGTGTCTTGCAGCCCACGCAGTACTGCGTGGTCAGCTGTTGCTTGCCTGCCGCTCGCGGTGGTGTCTCCGACTTCCGTTGATTCCGAACACTTGATTTGGCGTTGCGACGGTTCTGAGGAGTCAACTCCTTCGCCGGAACAGGTGGCTTACGGCTGGCTATGATCCTTCGCAGACCTCGTTGTGTAAGGCCGTATTTGACCTCGCATTCACGAGCCAACGCGCCCTTCGCCTGACTGGGATTCTCCGACTGGCAGGCACGCTGGTAGCGCTCGCAGATGTCGGTGGCCACCGACGTCGTGACCGGGTCGTATCGGCGCTTTCTCTTGTCGTTGCCGGATTTCGGCTGGGTAGGGGTGGTGCCCAGTGCGCGCTGCTCAACACCGGCAGGATGTGGCTTCGGCTTTCGCGTTTGCGTTGCAACGCCGGGTTTGGCAACCCGAGGACTCCGCTCAGCATCGTCCATGGCCGATACCACTCGCGGTTCACCGTCGGCCAGCCTGCGCAACTTATCGCTCGAAACCAACTGGCGCAGCGCTGACCTCGAAACCCCGTACCTGGCTTCACATTCCCGAAATAGCTCGCTGATCGCGTGGCTCGGGTTCTCCGTGGCAGAGGCGAGTCGATGCCTCCTGTATATATCGATGGCAGCGGCGGAGGTGAGCAGCGAGGATGGGCGCTTGCCACCGGCTACTTTCGTCTGGGCGTCGATGGCGGCCGCTGTTCGTTGTCGCTGGGCCTTGCCGCCGGCCACATCCAGCGGGGTGGGGATAGTGCCTGCTGCACGCCGCTGATCCTTGGCGTCAGCTGCTCTCGGACCCGGATGTGGGACCCCGTATGCCTCACGCAGCCGTCGGGCAACAGGTGCCTCGACAGTCGAGGACGCTGACTTGACGAAGGTGCCGCTAGCGGCAAGCTGCGCCAGGACCTCCCTGCTCGTGATGCCGAGTTCTTTAGCTAGCTCGTGTATCCGTGCCTTGCCTGCAGCCACTGTTAGGTCTTCACCTCATTCATCGCATGAGCCTCCCAATCTTGCGGCGAACGCGTCAGACCCGAAGCTACTTCGAGCCCCCGACAATCTGCCCAGCACCGGTGACCGCCACTTCGGCCTGCTCATCCTCTGAAGAGACGACCTGATAGAACCACTTGGCAATATCGGAGATTAGGTGGGTACGCCCTGGAGCGTTCGTGAAGAAGTAATCGCTCATCTTCTCGTGTGCACCCTGGTTGTCCGCCACAGCTCCGGTGACCGCGTCATCGAAGTCAGGTGACTCGACAAACTGCTTGGCGGAGTTGACCTTTGCCTGCTGCACCAGCGCGTGATCGTCGAGTAGTGTCCGCAACAACGCTTCTAGAAACGAAACTTTCTGCGACTGAGTGAAGTCCTCGGACCCGAACAGATCGTTGAGCCGGTCAAGTACCTGTTGGAAGGCAACCATTTTCGGATCACGCTTCTCACCCGACCCAGCAGCGGTCAACCCGGACAACCCGACCCGGGTACCAAGTCCGATGTCGACCCGACCCCGGTCGATCTGCTTGACCTGCTTTAAAACAACGTCGGACAAGTCGATCGGTGCGGTGTAGTTCTCCGACTGGATAAACCGGTCGAGGAGTCGCAAGTAAATCTGCTTCTTCTCCAACTCCGGGTCGCCGTAGTCGATGACTTGAGACATGAAGTCGTAGAGGCGGATAAAGGAGCCGACGTCCTTACGGAACATATCCAACTCGGCCAGCGCGGCTTTATCGCCCTCCCCGCCGTTGTCGATCAATGCCGCATTGTACCGATCGGCAAACCGCTTCTGCCCCGGTCCGACCGCGCCGGCGAGAGCGCTGTTGCCCTTACCCTTCACGAAAGCCTCAGCACACTGGTCAATTTCGGCTTGGGTATAGATAGCGGCTGTATCGAGCTTGGCCGCGAGGTCGTGCACCAGATTCGGGTCAGTTCGAGTTTCCAAGAACGCGTCGGTGAAGTACGGCTCGAACGCCTCCTTGATGGCGGCCGGGTCGTTGACGAAGTCCACCACCTGCGTCATCGCCGCCGTTTTCGATACACCCGCCGGGGTGCGGTAGGTGCGGTTGAGCCGCGAAAGTGTCTGCACTGCAGTCACACCCGAAAGAATCCGGTCGACGTACATCGAGCACAGCAGCGGCTGATCGAATCCGGTCTGGAACTTGTTCGCGACGATCATGATCTTGTAGTCATCTCCGCAGAATGCTGTCCGCAGATCGTGCACGCCAGGGTTCATGGTGGCCTCGGTAAAGTCACCTGGACCTGATTCTGCGTCCTGTACTGCCCCGGAGAACGCGACCAAAGTGCCGTAGCGGTAACCCTTTTCGGCAATGAACTTGTCTATCGCCAGCTTGTAGCGGACCGCAGCTTTACGGGAGTCGGTGACCACCATCGCTTTGGCGTGACCGTCGAGCAGATGCGCCACGTTCTCCCGGAAGTGCTCGACGATGATCGCGGACTTCTGGCTGATGGTTTGTGGGTTCAGCTTGACCCACTTCATCACCGCTTTGGTGGCCTCGTTCTGGTCCACCTCGGTGCCGCCGCCGGCGTTCTGGCCGATCTGGAAGGCCAGCTTGAACGAGTGGTAGCCGGTCAGCACGTCGAGGATGTAGCCCTCCTCGATGGCCTGGCGCATCGTGTAGACGTGAAACGGCACCGGGTTCTCACCCGGCGACGGCTCCCGGCCGAACAGTTCGAGTGTCTTGCCTTTGGGGGTGGCGGTGAACGCGAAGTAGGAGATGTTCTCCGAGGCGGCCCGTTCGTTGGCCTCCGCGGCGAGGATCGCCTCGATGTCGACCTCCTGGCCTTCCTCGATGGCCTTGAGCTCATCGGCAGTCAGGACGGCCTTGAGCTGGCCGGCGACCTGCCCGGACTGCGACGAATGCGCCTCGTCCGCGATGACGGCGAAGTTCTTGCCCTTGAGCCCCTTGTTCTTTCGGATCTCGTCCATCGCGAACGGGAACGTCTGGATCGTCACGACGATGATCAGCTTGCCGTCGGTGAGGGCCTTCGCCAGCAGCCCCGACTTCGAGGCGCCAGCCTTGGCCGCTTCGTCCCGGTCGATGGCCACGACGATGCCTTGGTCGTTGTCGATCTGCTTGATCGCGTCCTGCAACTGCGCGTCCAGGACGTTGCGGTCGGTGACGACGATGACGGAGTCGAAGATCTTCTGGTTGTCGACCTGCAGCCGCGCCATCCGGTGCGCGGTCCACGCGATCGAGTCGGTCTTGCCGGACCCCGCCGAGTGCTGGATCAGGTAGCGCTTCCCGACGCCCTCGGTGGTGACCGCGGCGGTGAGCTCGGTGACGGCCTCCCACTGGTGGAACCGCGGGAACCGCAGCGTCGACGACTTGCTGGTCTTGCCGCTGATCGGGTCCGTCGAGGTCTCGTGCTTGATGTACATCAGCCGGCCGAGGATGTTCAGCCATGCGTCGCGTTGCAGGATCCGCTCCCACAGGTAGGAGGTCCGTGACCCGTTGGGGTTCAGCGGGTTTCCTGCACCACCGGTCTCCGTGCCGCGGTTGAACGGCAGGAAGTGGGTCTTGTCCCCCGCCAGCTTCGTGGTCATCCACACCTCGTCGTTGGACACCGCGAAGTGCACCAACGCCCGTGCCCCGGACTCGAACAGCGGCTGCGGCTTCCCGGTCACGGGGTCCTTCGGGAGGCGGGAGGTGCGGTACTGGTTCATCGCGTCGGCGATGGTCTGGGTGAAGTCAGTCTTGAGTTCAGCGGTGGCGACCGGGAGTCCGTTGACGAAGAACACAAGATCGACGCTGCGCTGGTCCGCGGTGGAGAAGTACACCTGTCGCATCACCCGTAGCCGCACCGCGGCGTAGTCGGCGTTGCGCTTGGCATTCAGAGTGGTCTCCGGCTGGAACTGGCACATCGCCAGCTTCGCAGCGAGGTGCGAGAAGCCCTTGCGCAGCAGGTTCAGGGTGCCGCCGCCGTTCTCGAGCGGCACATCGAGCACCTTGACGATCCGGTCCAGCAGTTGCGTCTGCTGCTTCGCCAGGTCCTTCGAGCCAGGCTTGACCACCTTCTCCAGCTGGTCGGGCTGGGTGTCCGCGAGCCACCCGAGGATGTCCTCAGGGACCAGCGCCCGCTCCTTGTCGTACCCGGTGTCGTCCGGGGAGTACAACCAGCCATAGGCAGCCAGGTACTCGGCGATCTCCTTCTCGAACTCGATCTCGTTGTGCTGGGCCATGTTTCAGGCCACCTCCGCTCGCACATCGATCTGCGCGGTCACCGCCGCGGTGATCACCGCCGACCGACGCTCCCGGGCGAGCTCGATGAACCGCTCCGTCTCAGCGATCAATGTGTCGATCTTCGAGGTCTGCTCGTCGAGGTACGCGACGATGCGGTGCTGCTCATCGAGGCTGGGGACGACCACCGGAATGGCTGATACATCGCTCAAGTAGATGCCCGGCTGTGCCGAAGTCTTAGACCGTAGCGACAGTTCATCCTGGAACCGATCAGACTGGATCTGGTACCAAAGGAAACGCGGATCGAGTTCGGCTGCTGGCCGGAGGAACGCCACGCTGCGCTGGAAGGCGTGGGAGACGTCGGCCTCGTATAAGGCCGTCTTCCCGATAGTGGCGCCAACAATAACCAGCGCGACATCGCCTCGCGTTGGATAGCCATTTGAGGTGATGGCATCGGCATCGACGTCTGAGATGAACGACTCCTGTCCATCAAGCACGATGCACCCGTCAGTCACGTTGCGAGCTCCAAGCAGCGGTCGTCCCTCTCCGGGCGCAGTGCGGACAAAAGTTCCATGAGTTCCGTCCTTAATGCCGTTGAGGACAAGGCCGAGTCGCGCGGTCCGACCCGCAATATCCGAAGCTCCCGACAGAACCGACTGCCGACGCTCCCGCAGTAGGTCGATCAGCCGCTGCTGCTCCTCGATGAGCGTGTCGATCCGGGCCGTCTCCCGGTCGATGAAGTCAGCGATGGCCTTCTGCTCGGGCAGGTCCGGGATGGGGACGGTGATCATCCGCATCTGCGCCCAATAGAGGCGCCACTGCGACGGCCGAATCCCTGTTGACCGAACGGCATACTCGCTGATCATCCGCCTTGAGCGCAGAAGGTGATGCACGAATCGCGGGTCCAAGCCTGGCGCCGTCGGCCGTAGCACTTCGTAGTCCGGGCTAACTAGTCCGTGATACGCCGACACTCCTAGCGATCCTTGCCATGCCTTCATCCGGTTCACCACTAGGTCGCCGGGGTGGACAACCTGGTAGCGACTCAGGTCGGCAGGCGTGCGGTTGAAGTTGTCGTCGCGCGAACTCTTCAGGATCACGCCGAAGTCGCGGTAAACACTGAGCACGTCGAGGTCTGATCGGTCGGTCTCAGTGCGCGGTTCAAACAGGTACGCGAGCCGAACTGTTGACCACCTGTCGGCTCGGGGCGGCGACTGAGTCATCCCTCCACCTCGCGCAGCAGGTCCATGATCTTCGCGACCTGCTTCTCCAGGTCCGCGTCGATCTCGGCGAGTGGCCGGGGCGGGACGTACCTGTAGAAATGCCGGGTGAACGGGATCTCGTATCCCACCCTCGTCTTCGCCGTGTCAATCCATGCTTCGGGCACATGCGGAAGAACCTCGGCGTCAAAGTATGCCTTGATCGTCTCCGTGCGACCACCATCGCCATCGGTGTTCCCACCGTAGGTGAAGGGGATGTTCTCAGTGTCGCGCAGCTTCGGGTCCGCCTTCGGGTTGCCCTTCCGATCCGTGGACACCTTCCCCGCGGCGGTCAGCAACGGGCGTTCCACGGTGATCGTCCAGTACGCGAAGTCGTTGGCGGTGAACACCTTCGAGTAATCCGGGTCGGCCTCGTCGAACGCGTCGTACAGGCCGAGGATTCGATCCCGGGACTTCGCGTCGACTTCCCGCCCCTTCGCACCGAGGTTCTTCCGCATCTTGGTCCAGAACGAGGTGGCGTCGATCAACTGCACCTTGCCGACGCGCTCGGGGCGCTTCGTGTTGTCCAGGATCCAGATGTAAGTGGCGATGCCGGTGTTGAAGAACATGTTCGTCGGCAACGCTACGATCGCCTCCACCAGATCGGATTCGAGCAGCCACTGCCGGATCAGCGACGGACCCGACTCAGCAGCACCGCTGAACAGGGGTGAGCCGTTCAGGACGATCCCGGCGCGGCCGCCGCCGTCGTGAGCGGGCCGCATCTTCGATGCCAGGTGGCACAGGAACAGCATCTGCCCATCACCGACCGCCGGGAGGCCGTGGGAGAAGCGGGAATTCGTCGCGAGCGACTCCTTCTTCACCGACTCCTGCGACGCCTTCCAGTCCACGCCGTACGGCGGGTTGGACATGCAGAAGTCGAAGGTCCGGTCGAAGAACAGGTCGTCGGCGAGAGTGTCGCCCAGCTTGATGTTCCCGGCGTCCTGGCCCTTCGCGATCATGTCGGACTTGCAGATAGCGTAGGACTGGTCGTTGATCTCCTGCCCGTACAACCGCAGCCGAGCGTCCGGGTTACGCTCCAGCAGTCGTTCCTCGGCCACGGATAACATCCCGCCGGTGCCGGCGGTGGGGTCATAGATGGTCCGCACCGTCCCGGCTTCGAGCAGGGCGGCGTTGTCCTCGGCGAACAGCAGGTCCACCATCAGACGGATCGCATCACGCGGGGTGTAGTGCTCACCGGCCTCCTCGTTGGAGGCCTCCGCGAACTTGTAGATCAGGTGCTCGAACAGGTCACCCATCTCGGCGTTGGATACCACGTCCGGATGCAGGTCCACACCGGCGAACTGCGACACCACCAAGTACAGCCGGTTCTTCTCGTCGAGGGTCGCCAGCTCGTTCTCGAACTTGAACCGCTCGAACACGTCGATGTTCGCGGAGAACCCGGTGATGTAGTCCATCAGGTTCGCCCGCAGGCCCTCCGGGTCCTCCAACAGCAGCTTGAAGTCGAATGGGCTGGTGTTGTAAAAGGCTAGGCCGGTCTTGCGTTTGACCTGCACGTCCAGGGCGCCGCCGGAGTACTTCTCGGCGAGGGCGCGGACCTCGTCGCGGGTGGGTTCGAGGATGCAGTCCAGGCGCCGCAGGATCGTGAACGGCAGAATCACGCCGCCGTACTGGTGCGGCTTGTACACGCCGCGGAGCTGGTCCGCGATCCCCCACACGAAGTTGCCCAGCTTGCTCAACCCGATCTCCCCTTCCCGGTCCGGCACACGCAGCGTGTCCGTCGACGCGCGCGTCAGACGAGCGTAAGCGGCGGATACGACAGCGAGGTCGCTGGTCGGCGAGTGTGTCCTTCAGGCCGGCAGCGGTCACGCACGCACAGGTGGCGCGATCCGTGCCGCTGTCGGCCCGCAGCGATAGCCTGCGAAGGTGACGACCCCATGGACCGGGGCCGGTGGTCCTGACCCTGTGCCTGTCCGTACTGGCCCTGATGGTGTCAACCGCGGCGGCTTGGATGGCAGGTGATCTCCTGGCACCGCAGCGGAGCGCAACTGCGGGTCGTCAGCAAGTGGGGCGTCGCCGGGAGCCCACCCAACCTACGGTGGTTCATCTCCATCGAAGTCAGCAACACCGGCCGACTGGCCACCGAAATCACCCAGGTCGGCTTCCACCTGCCCCGGAAGGAGTCCCGCCAGCAGATCGTCGATTTCGAGGACGTGCTCGGGATGCCGATCGCGTTTCCCCGGACACTGGCGCCGGGGGCGACGTCCGTCATGTACGCCGCAGACCGGTTGCTCGCGGTGCTGACCGAAGAGAGGCTCACCGGTAAGCGCGCTCGACCGTGCGCCGACACCGCCAGTGGTCGCGTCTACGGGCGCCCCCGACGGAACCCGCGGCACAGCTCCCAACTCTTGTCCGGACCGGTCGCCAGCGCTGACAGCGGCTTAGTTGGGCAGGTCGAGCGTGGCGCCGGTCCGGCGCATCATCTCGAACGGGCCGAGCGACGTCACGCCGATCGCCGTGCAGGCGTCGGGGATCATCACCCGCCTACGTGAGTTGGGATCTGAGCGTTCATGGGTGACCACGACATGATCGTGAGCGCGGGCGTACGCGACGAGCAGGTAGTCGGCCGCGCTGCCGGTGAACCCGGCCAGAGCGGCGGGTGTGAACGACTGCGAGCTCGCCCAGGTGGTGAGCGCCGGGAAGTGCGCCGTGGTGGCCTGATCCACCGGCCGGAAGAACGCGCTGTTGGCCTTGGCCCACTCGGCGAGTTCATCGTCGCCGGCGACCAGTTCGTCGCGGATCGCCTCGATACTGCACACATGACCTGCGGTGTGCGCGCCCTCCAGCCACTTCCAGAAGCCCGGGGCGATGTCGAAGGCGTAGTAGCGGTTCTTCGCGTCGATGAGCACGTTCGCGTCCACCAGGTACATCAGCCCACCCCGATCTCGTCGGCGAGCTTGGTGAAAGTCTCGTGCTTCCGTGTTCCGAGCAGCTGGAACGCCTCCCTGAAGCTCGTACCGCCCTCGTAGGTGCTGGCGATCACAGCGCGGGCGAACTGCCGGCTCAACCGCAGCGGCTGGGTGTTGTAGTAGTTGCCGCCACCCTCACCGCGGGCGCGCTTGGTGTGGGCGATCACGGCGTCCCGCTCTGCCTCGTAAAGCTGCTGGTAGTCGTTCCAGCTGAGGTACTTCCCGTCGAACAGCCGCTTGAGGATCACCAGGGTGCTCACCTTGTACCGGCGTGCGAGTCGGCTAACTTCCTGCGGCGTCGGCTGGCCCTGATAATCGCCGCGCAGCGCGGACAGCGGCACGAGCACTTCGGCGGCCACCTGGTTGCACCACAGCTCCTCGGTGACCCCACCACGGGAGGCCATCGCCGCGTCGGACAGCGCGCTGCCGCCGAGCCAGACGTGCGCCAGCTCGTGGATGAGGGTGAAGATCTGCGCGGCCTTCGTGTCGGCACCGTTCACGAAGATCAGCGGCGCGTAGGGGTCGGACAGGGCGAAACCGCGGAACTCCTCCGGCGCGAGGGCGCGGTGTGTGTCGCCGCCGACGATGCCGCTGACCATCACCAGCACACCGATGTTCTCGATGCGATCGATGAGCTGGCGCAACGCTTCGTCGGAATTAGCGAACACCGCGCGGTCGGAGAGGTTGAAGCCGAGCTCTCTGCGGATCATCTGCGCAGCTTGCACCACAGGGGTGTCGACGGTGACGGAGCCGACGAACGGCAACTCAGGCACGCCCTGCTCCCGGATGTAGTCCCGGTACCAGTCCTGCCGAGCCTGGCAGGCGTAGATGGTGTCCAACAGGTCCGCGGACGGCCGAGGCACCGCAGCGTTACCCAAAGTGCGCATGTCTGGGATCGGGACCGGTTCGTTCGGTGGTTCCGGCAAGAACAGCAACCCGAAGGGCGCGTGCGTCTTGTGAGCAAACTCTTCCAGCTGCTTCAACGTCGGGCGCGTGGCGCCGCTGAGCCACGCCTCGAACTTCGGGGCACGGCGGGCGATCGTCTCCTCATCCCAGCCAGCACGCTCGACAGCCCATTCCAGGAGGCCCGGGGCGACCTCGACACGAACTACCACGGTGCCCGCCACCTCCTTCCGTGCACGGTGTCAGTGTGCCGCAGCGGGCATAACGGGGCGCGTCGACCCCGCCGGTGGAATTCAACCGAGACCGCCGGTTCAGAAGTCCTGATCCACCCAGCGTGGCTAGCGACCTACTCGCTCTCAAGCACCGGTTCCGGATTTTCGCCGAACCGTCGCCGCCAGAGTGCTCCTACCTCGTCCGCGAACTGCATGTCGGCCCGCACCTCGCCGGCGTCGGCGATGTACACCACTCCCGCGGATTGGCCCGCAGGAATCACCAGCGGAAACCTGTCGACCATCTGCTGCTGGGCGTTTCGGAGGAACGCCGAAACCTGCGGTGAACCCACGATGTGGCTAGACATCATCGGAGCGTAGGAACTCAGCCGTCCGAACTGCGGGCCACCAAAATTCATCCCGGGAGGAAGACCCGAGTATATCGACTGGCCATGCTGACCAACGGCAGTCAGTCCTCCGCTGAGAGTCTGGGTGAACACCTCGCGCGCCAGATCCTCAAGCGAGAAGCGTCCTTTGGCCGGTACGCACGTGCCGCCCGAGCGTGCGCCGGTCCCGTCAACGGGGTACACATCAACTTCCAGATCGGTGATCGGTCCGGAGGTTCCGTTGTTCACCTTGACCGCCCAGAAGTTCTGTCCGACCGGCACCGGTTCGACCGAGATCGTGACTGCACGAATGCGACCACCACTGTTGCCCATCTCTCGGGTGCCGTACGTGATGTTGGTGATGTTGTCGCGGCCGGCGTTGACGTTTCGCTGTGTCGAGGTGAAGGACGGCGCGGAAGCAAGCTCGTTGGCTACTGCTCCCGCGCCACCGGAGGGTGGGGCGGCTCCTGGGAGCCGCGGGCCGACACCCCGCTGACTCGCAGCGAGCCGTCCGCGACGATGTCCTCGGCGACGACTCCTGTGCCGCCCTCGACGGCGACGTCCGCAATCTCGATGTCGCCGCCGACGGAAGCGCGCCGCAAAATTACGCCCACCGTCGCCGGTGCACCGGGCTCCTGCTCCTCGACCAACGCCAAGAAGGTCTGCGCCAACTCGCGTAGCTGTTCGTCGCCTCCGGCGCCAGCCGCGGCGAGC
The DNA here is from genome assembly GCF_045310895.1 of Mycobacterium sp. SMC-18. NCBI lineage: Bacteria > Bacillati > Actinomycetota > Actinomycetes > Mycobacteriales > Mycobacteriaceae > Mycobacterium > Mycobacterium sp. SMC-18. Next base: position 63,331 of record NZ_JBJIAL010000025.1, on the reverse strand, counting down.
TTCTTGGCCAGCAGCGCACGCCGCAGCTCTTCTTCCGGCTCCTGCTCGAGACCAGTCACCTCAGCGGCCACCGAGCCGTATTTGCTCGTGATCCAGCTCTTCAGCGCCGCGTACGCATCGACGATCGCCTCCGTGGCCGTTTTGCGCAGACCTTCGGACGCTCCAATCGCGACAGCGGTCGCGATCACCGTGACGGGCTCCATCTACCACCTCCAGCTCGTGGGTCCCGCGCCCTGCTGGACCGCGTCTTCAAACTAGCGGTCGGTACCGACAGGTCCCGAACGGAGACAGGGCGTCACGCGCGACTTACCGAGTTAATCGCGGCCCGTACCGCACATTCCACTCGCGCACCACACCCCGAAGCTCGGCACACACCCGTCGCCCGGTGCACCTCTGAGCAGTTGTCGGCTGGTTAGTCGCACCGCGTGGTGTGTGCGGCCATTCAACGTCAGTACGACTTAGATTGAAACAATGACCGCAAGTCGCGATGAGCTGCTCCGCCTGATCGACAGCATGCCCGACGACCAAGTGAATACCCTACTCGCGGACGCACGTCGGCTGTCCCGCGCAGCTCAAGCCACGCCGCGCGGGACCTGGCCCCCGAGGTTTGTAGGCATGATCAAGGATGGCCCTGACGTCGGATCGTCGCCGGAGTACACCGACTCGGTGTTAAGTCGGGGATTCGGCCGCGAACGTTAGTCGGACGTCTGCCTGAGGGATCTCAGCATCTGGATTCCATCGTCTGTGAGCTGCATTGCGCATCCATTCTCTGGACGAACGAGCAGTTGCATACCGAGTTCGCTTTCTAGGTACTTGATTCGGTTGATGAGGCTGATCGGGCGGACGCCAAGTTCTTGCGCGGCAACGGTAAGTGTCCGGTAACGAGCAGCACACGCGAATAGCTGCAGACGCTGCCATGTGCGGGTTCCGACGAGCGTGGAGTCGTGTTCCAGGGCGCTAGGGACATCGCGCTGGGCGGCGAGGCTTGCGCTGTGGCTCTGTCCACCTCGCCCGCGCAAGGGTACGGCGTGTGTCTTTGCCCAGCGGGCCATGCTGCTGGTGCTCATCCCGGCCTCACGTGCGAGGTCTGGGAGGGCCCGTCGTCCGGTGACGTACTGCTCGTAGAGCCAGTCGCGGTCTACCGGGTTTCTGGTGTGCCGGCAGGGTTGCCGCAGAGGGACCTCATAGTCGTGTGCGAGGCGGGTGATCGTCTGACGGCTGACTCCGATGTCGACGGCTATGTCCCGCAATGACATTCGCTGATCGTGATAGAGCTCGATGAGGCGGGAGCGGGGGAGCGCGGCCCGCGCGGTGCAATATGCGGATGCGCTAGTCGGCGCGGCGTGGTCGGCGTCGACTGCGGACGAACTGGCGACGGCTGCTACCTGTAGGACGTGTCGCGCTGTGTCGAGGCTGGTGCCAATGAGCTTGGCGGCATTGCCGAGCGTCATCTGTTCGGCATTCACCAGATTGCGTAGTTCAGCGACATTCAGGTCGTCGGGATTAGGTCCAGGTAGCAGAAGGCCATCGAGGACGTTGGATGGTGGAGACCACACAGGCGGTTCGCCGAAAATGTCCATGTCGGACAGAAATTCCTGTGCGTGCCCATTGAGCGCAGCTGACAGTGCTGGGCTGAGGTGCTGCGGAAAGTTGGCGACTCTGCTTCGGAATGCGCTGTCATCGGCACCCCACGGTGCGGCCGCTGAGGGCAGTCCGCTGAGTTGTTCGAAAAGGTAACTGCGGGCGATCTTGGCCCGAGCAGTCCCCGCGCCAGGGGTGCCGGTGTCGCGACAGATCTGTGCCCACGTCGTGTCCGGTAGTAGCTGGCTGTAGTTGAGGCGTCGGCGCAGCTGATAGTCGATGGGCACGTTTTCGGTCCCCAGGCATTCGGCCATTCGGATGAGTCCGGCTCGAACGTTCGGCCATTGCTCGTGGTCTTCGAGGAGCTGAAGCACGCGCGATATCGCCTGGCCGCTGATGGGGCAGTCGACTATCCGCGCCGCGTCGTCCAGACTGAGCCTGCTGTGGACGAGTAGAAGCGCAACGGCCAGCGCGGGCCGTAGTTGGCGCTGATGGCATTTCGGAATCGAGAATCGCAACGACCAGGCCGGCCACAGCATGGGCGGCAGTCGTTTGGCCAGGATGAGACACTCGACGCTTTGTCTCCACTGCGGCCCATGGCGATCACCTCGGCCCTGCAATCGGATCAGACTGCTTCAGTGCCCTGATCGTCACATGGCGATCGGCGGGCGCTCGGGATTGAACAACCCGCGTGTCTCACGAACTTGGCGGATTCGCCAACACTCCGCCATCACTCGTGAGATTCCGCCACGATCCGTGAGAACCTACACGCGCATCGGGAGCGCGACTGGTCGAATGAAGTCGGTAGTTATCACACGGCGAAAGCACCTGCAGGGCACACGGTTACACCGCAACCTGACATAATTAGATATTATCGGTAGTTGCATATTGCCTGGATAACGGTGTGTCCCACCAGAATTCGCAAAATGCGAGCAAACTGAGTGTTGCTCCTGTGAATTGCGCAGAGAGCTCTTCGCTCTACGCGCTCTTGATGCGCAGATCATGTGGGCGATGAATCCACTCCCGTCCGGGACTGGTTCCGTAAGCCTGGAGCGTGACGAGGAGAGATGTTCAGTCCAGACTCTAAGGGCGCCAGCGCATTTCATTACGCGGGCGAGAGGCGAGCGGCCACACACCCCCTAAATCGTCACAGTACGAAACGTAGCTGGTTTCTTAGATCGCGTGAATTCCGGGCATCCGGCAACCAACCCGGGTACGCGGCGTGTCTGTTCGATCATGCCTATGCCTCGACCGCCATGGGAGGAAGTCAACAGTCCAGCAGTTCTGCTCGATCGTCAGGCCTGAACGGCAGATAGTGGTGCTTGTTGCTGTTGTCGACCAGGTGTAATTCTCGCTCGCCAGCAGTGGTGGTCGTGCCGTCCACGCGAAGCTTGAGCACCGCCGCGACGGCGATACCTTGCACTTTGCCCTCGACCGACTTGCCGTGCCCGTCCCGGAACCGAACGCGGCGGCCCTTGTAGGCAGCGTCCTTGAGGCTGCTCACGAGGACCGTTGCCTGGCCGGACAGGGGCGCCGGTCCCACTAGGTGGCCGCCGCCGGCGGGCGCAACTGGCGACCTCGTTGTCACGGGCGGAGTGCGGAGCGGCGGGTGAATGCCCTTGAAGGGAACGGGGGCCCCGCCGACGTGCTGCGGTGGCTCAGCGTAAGTGTCGTAACCGCTCATATCTTGGCTCCTTCGACGAATCTGCGTCTTGGGCGGGTCACCTCTTGGCCCGCACGTTTCCAAGCGTCCCGCGCCGGTCGGACTGGAAGACCGCGTGACACGTTTACTCGGCGAGAAGTAGGGCCTTCTCTTCGCTGCTGAACGGGAGGTGGTGCTTAGCCTCGATCCACCGATGAACTGACTGTTTGGTCGGGTGTCGTAACGAGGAAAGTGCCTTCTGAGCTGGGATGATGAGTGTTCTCTACGCACTTATCGGCACAACTCGGAAAGGCACTTCCAGTGCAAGTGTCCCACAGGTTCACCGCGTCGTCGGCGGTCTTTGATGATGAGCATCTCGTGTCGTGCGCGGGCCTGGTGCCGGTGATGACGTTGGCAGAGCAGAGTCGCCTTTCGGCGTTGTTGGAGCACAAGATTCGTTTCACCAGCGAGCGGATCAAGTCCGGGGCGGCCAACCCGTCACCGAAGCTGGCGACGGTGATCGCCGGCATGTGCGTCGGCGCGGACAGTATCGATGACCTCGACGTGGTCCGCAGCGGTGGAATGAAAACACTCTTCGACGGGGTGTATGCGCCTTCGACGATCGGAACCCTGTTGCGGGAGTTCACCTTCGGGCATGCCCGTCAACTGGAGTCAGTTCTGGGTGCACATCTGGGTGCCCTGTGTGAACGCGTGCTGTTGCTGCCCGGCGCCGATCAGCGTGCGTTCATCGATATCGATTCGCTGCTGCGCCCGGTCTACGGACACGCCAAACAGGGCGCGAGCTACGGGCACACCAAGATCGCCGGCCGCCAGATCCTGCGCAAAGGTCTCTCGCCGCTGGTGACCACGATCAGCACCGAACACAGCGCCCCGGTGATCGCCGGAGCGCGGTTGCGCTCGGGCAAGGCCAACTCCGGCAAGGGAGCGGCCCGGATGATCGCGCAAGCGGTGGCTACCGCCCGTGCCGCCGGCGTCACTGGTCAGATCCTGGTGCGCGGCGACTCGGCCTATGGCAACAGCGCGGTGGTGTCCGCGTGCCGCCGTGCCGGGGCCCGGTTCTCGCTCGTGTTGACCAAGACCGCGGCGCTGACCGCCGCGATCGAGCAGATCGACCAGGACGCGTGGGTACCGGTGAACTATCCCGGTGCAGTGCGCGATCCCGATACCGGCGCGTGGATTTCTGATGCTGAAGTCGCCGAAACTACCTACACCGCTTTCACTTCCACGAAGACCCCGATCACCGCACGACTGGTGGTACGCCGGGTCAAAGATGCGCGCATGGCCGATGGGCTGTTTCCGGTGTGGCGGTATCACCCGTTCTTCACCGACATCGACCTACCGGTCGATCAAGCCGACATCACCCACCGTCGCCACGCGATCATCGAAACCGTGTTCGCCGACCTGATCGACGGACCCCTGGCCCACATGCCCTCGGGGCGGTTCGGCGCCAACTCCGCCTGGATCCTCTGCGCGGCCATCGCCCACAACCTGCTGCGCGCCACCGGCGTCCTGGCCGGAGGCTCTCACGCCGTTGCCCGCGGTGCCACCCTGCGACGGCGCATCGTCAACATCGCGGCCCGACTGGCCCGACCACAACGCCGAGCAGTCCTGCACCTACCCGCCCACTGGCCCTGGGCCCGACACTGGCTTGCACTGTGGCACAACACGATCGGACGCCCACCCCCACAAACCGTGACATCCTGACCACCGCCGCAAGGCCCAACCCGAGGACACCACAGGAAAAGCTGGGCAGACCAGCAGCTAACTGCCGCCCACAGCAAAATGATCCCGACCAGAACCGAAAAGTCCTCACAGAATCAGTCAGTCCACGGATCGAGGCTTAGTCCCGGCGCTATCGGCCAGCACCAGCATCCTCGCCCCGGCCGCTGAATATGATCGGCCGTCTGTCCCGAGCCCTAGGGCCGAGGTATGGGCGATACCCACCACTGTGCCGACGACGTCGTGGAAACGTACGCGTCGATTGAGATAGCTCAGGTCGGCTAGCTCGCGGACGAAAACCCAACGGTGCCTATTCAATTGGGCTGGCACCCACTGTTTGTTCGCGCCGGTCAAGCCTTTGGTGGCAGCCACGTCTGTGAGCGAGCCGTAGCTACCGTACTCAGCACTACCTGACTGCCACGGTCCGCTGGCGATACTGCCGAACTCGGAATCGCTTGCCCGGTTCTGCATCGTTATCCCCCTGTGTTTTGGCGTCCTTGGCGCCTGGTAACCGAGCTTGTCTCGGATACTCCCCCACGGTGCCCCACCAGAGCGATCCGCGCCACTCACCTTCGCGCCCAACACGGTGAGTGGCGCGGTGTGCGGTTCATGCTCAAACACGCAGAGCCGGCACCGGTCATTGACCGCGGCAACCGCATTTGCCGTCGGTACGGGTGCAACAGCGGCGATACGATCGTGGAAACCAAGGGGGCAACATGAATGTTCGCGTCGACACGGCCGCGCTCGCTGCGGCCGCCAAGCAGCTGTCAGCGAGCGGCCAGTCGCATGCGCCTGTAGTCGCTCAACCGCCTGGCGTTGATGCGACGTCGGTCGCAGCCGTCGGGCAACTGAATACCGGGTCTGCGGCGATGGCGGCGCTGCTGGATCACGGCAGTGCGTTGCGCACCGTCGGTGGCCTGGCTGTGGCCAATACCGCAGCGTTTCTGGAGGGCCAGGACGACGCCAACGCCACCGCGATCAGTAGCGGACACTCCCCCGACTCCGTTACCGGGCTTGCCTCATTGCCGGCGGTCCCGCAACCGCAGGTGCCCGCCATCCCTGCCCTTCCACCGACGGCGCCAGCAATGCCCGGTGAAGCCCACGCCCGGGCGCTGTACGGCGGACCCGGTACGCAGTCGTTGTATGCGTTCGCCGATCACTGGTCGAGCATGAGTGGGCAGCTACGCGAGCTGTCGGCAACGGTTTCAAGCACAGCGCATGCGATCGACGACAGTTGGGAGGACGGCACGCAGCAGGCCGGCGCTAACACACGCAACCATGCTCAATGGGTGTCAGATATGGCCGACCACGCCAACGCCATGGCGCGCCATGCCCGCGACGTGGCGGCCGAGTTCGAGGCCGCCAAGGCGAACACACCTAGCCCCGAGGAGTTTGCGCGGAGCCGCGAGAATCTGTCAGCTGCGATGCGGCGTTTCGCGGCCAGCCGTGGGGCTAACGCGGTAGAGGTTCAGCAGTGGACGCAAGACCTGGCGACCAAACAAGCACAAGCCACATCGTCAGCAATGGACTATCACGCCGGCGTGACAGCAGCGACCTGGCAGTCAACGAACTCGACGTTCAAAACTGCCCCCGCGATCGCCACCGGCGGCGGCCCAGACGACACGATCGTCGGCCCACACCAGGGTCCGCACGCGCAGCTGGTGGACAACAACAACGGTGTGAAGTTCTCCGACGACCCTGGTAAGGCCCCCCAGATCGGGCCATTTCCCGTCCCGCCGGAGATCGCCAAGGCGGCCGAGAATATGCCCTTGGTGCCGCCGGACAATCCGCTCAACAGGACGCTGCTGCCGACCATGCCGGCGCCCTTCACCATCCCCGACGGCGCTCAAAAGTTCTACGACGAGCTCACCGCGATCATCAATCAACACGGCCCGGCTGACGCGGCGCTCGAGGAGGCACGCCAGGCGCGCCAGATCGCCGAACAGGCGCTGCACCAAGGCTGTAGCACGCTGACCTGGACGGGAAACTCGTTGGCATTTGTCGGAGCCTCCGGGGCGTTTCTGCTGACGCTCCCTGTCGACTGGACCCCGCCGGGTATCGCCGCTGCGCTGGCCACGGGGACCGCCGCGCTCGGCTCTGGTGCGGTCCTAGCCGATTGCTTCGCAAAATGACCGCCCCGAGGTGGAGGGTCGCCGCGGCGGTGAGCGGCTTCACCCTGCTAGCTGCTGTACTCGTCGGGCTCGTTGCCGAATCACCGTCCCTGGCGGCGCTCGCGGCACTGGGTCTGGCCGGCTTGGGGCTCGCGGCTTACCGGCGCAGTTGCCACCGACTGCCGGAGCAATAACCAGTGGGTAAGAACAGGATTCAGTGGCTGGGCTTTCTAGCGCTAGGTTTCGCCGCCGGAGTCGGATTCTGGTTTCTTGTGACCTTTGTCCTCGCTGCCGTGGGATTCTCCTTTTATGCCCTGCATATCGGCTCTTACGTCGCAGCAGTGTTGTGGCTGATTACGGGTCCGTTGATCTACTTCCGCATCAACAAGGCTCACCCGCACACCGCCACCTACCGGGTCGCGCCCCTGCTCATGGGGATGGGTCTGGTGGTCACCTACTTCGCCGTGGCCTGGACAATCTCTCACGGCTAAACGCCACCGGATGAGCTCGCGTGCACGCGCGAGTGCCCGGGGTGGTCGTCCATCGTGCCGACCGTTCACGACGGCTCTCGTTCGATGACGTTACGGCGCAACCAATCTCAACGAGACAGGGCAACTAGGCTGTACTGCCGTACATCTGGTTGACGTCGATAGCTTGTTGAACGACGCACCACATGCCCCACATGTGGGGTTGTATGTAGACGTTTGTCGCGTGAACCAAATTCATGAAACGCACTGGTACACAGACGAATTCACCGGGTTGTGCAGCTTTTAGCGCCGCTTCAACCGCCTTGGCGGATTCGTCGTTATCTTCAGCGAGTGCGTAGATAAGAAAGTCGTTGCCCCTGGATGTCGGGTGCTGCAGCGCCACCGACCAGCACAGCACTGTTCCGCCGGCCACGGCACCGTCCAGTATCCCCATCTGCGGTTTCTCCTTAGCGTGGTTATGGACGGCTTAACGTGCGCGTTTCGGTGCGCAGTGCGTCTGTGACACCGGGCCACGTAGTCGAGTCAAGGTCGGCGATCATTGTTCTGACCGCGTCCGCCCATTGCGTTCCGTGAATGCCTTCTCCTGCGGTGATGGCTGCGGTGAGTGCATCAACGTCGATGTCCTCGTCAATTTCCGATTCAGGGAACACTGTGGCGGGGTCGGCATTCTCCGAACCCGAATGTGTCTCAATGATCCACGTGGGCGAACCCTGGCACAGGTTGCGGCCGAGCAGCTCACGCCTGAGTGCCGCAGCGAGTTTCGCTTTGGCCTCGTCGGACAGTGGTGTGACCGCTGCGATCGTCTGATTGACCCAGTGGGAGCCAACGAATCCGGACGCCCCCCTGTGCGGCGCGCAGTCGGCCCAGATGGTCTCGCCTTCGGCGTCGCGGCCGACCGGGATGCGCAGGTACTCGGGTTGCGCCGTGGGTGTCAGGCTCGCAATGACTTCGTGCAGCAGTGGCGTTGTGCCGCATGCGCGCAGGCCGATCCACCAGTTGGGGTGTTCGAGCCGTAGCCGCCACGTCTGGTAGCGATTGTCGTCGCTCACCAGCGGGATGAGGTCGGCGCGACTGTTAGGACTTTCAACCAGCGCGGAGGCCACGGGGTCGGACATGTCCATGTGCAGGTGATAATGGAACCCGGGGTTGCCGTCGGTGAGTCTGGCGTAGCGGGAGGTGAGCAGATCGGCTCTGCGTTCTGCTTCCGACGGCACGGGTGAGTTGGAAGCAGGTTCCCGCTCACCGCCGTCAGATCGATTGTGCGACATGCGCATTGTCCCCTCTCTGTTGATGTCGCGGGTTACGCCACGATCCCTAGGATGGTGCCGAGCACCAGTGATCCGGGGATCACCCAGGCCAGTGGGCGCGAGATGCCCAAGAGCGCAAGACATATCACCACTAGGACACCGATGACTCCGGCCCCGATAGATTTCGCCAATACCTGGCCCATTGCGGTTTCTCCTTACGAGTCTCGGCTTACGTGGTGATGGCCCGCGCCGGCGTAGTGGGTCCGGCCGTCAGGAGTGGCCGCAGGCGAACGTCGTTAACCCATGCCGGGCCGTAGATCGCGTGGGCGCACCAGAGGGCGATGGCCGGCGCTGTGGGACCGTCCAGGCGCAGCGGGGAGCAGCGATCCCCGAAGGCGAATGTGACGGATCGGGCCATCGGGTCGGGGTAGAACTCGGTGACGTACTGAAACCAGAAGTCGACTAGGGTGCCGTCGGACCCGCTGCACATGATGCGCTCGTCGGTGACGACAACGGTTGCCTGACGCGGGTCGCGCCATTGTGCGACGAGGTCGCGCTCGGCCTGCTTGCGGCGTCGGCGGTTCATAACGCCCTGGGCGGCAAGCATTCCGAACATGAGTCCGGGGCTGCCCATGAGGAAGCTGGAGGTTCGGCGGTAGCTGCCGTCGCCGGCGATGAGTCGGCTGGCCACTGCGGATGTGCACAGTCGAGCGACCTCGCCGTCTTCGAGCACGGGGCCGTACACCTGCGCGGCTGGAGCCGGCTCCCCGCGGTACAGGGCAACGGCGCACGTACGTGCGTAATCCCACCAGGGATCGCCGCCGGGAAAAACCTCGATGCTCATCGTGTCCACCCCCGTGGATGTAGCTGATGTGCTGACCGTACCGCCACGGTATGACAAGCGGGGAAATTGGCGTCACGGGCGGAATCCGCGAAGCGGGGAGAGTGCCCAGCGGCGTAAGGGTCAGGGGGTGAGACCCGTCCGCCCGTGACGGCCACCCCGACGATAACACCGTCGGCGCACAGTTTCGGCGAATTTGGATCGCGACCCCATGAAGCTATAGGTGAACAGCAGACAGTCGCGCCACACTGTTCCAGTCGCAGCAGTCTATCCACGCATGTTCTCGTGATGCGCTGCGTAAAACTGGCGGATATGGTCATCATCCGACAGTGTAACAGGGCTGTTCACGTATTGCATGATTGATGTATTATCGCGCTCAGAAAAATTGGTGCCACCACAACCAGCAAACCGGTTGAAGGGCACTGGACACTCGGGGGCTCTATGGGCGGCGGTGCACGGCACGCGACGGCGCGCCCCTCTTTGGTCGCCTTTCCCTACCCATGGCGCGGCATTGCGCCTCCCAGACCGACGCATCACGACCGCTGTCCGGGTTGCGTCACGCCGTAAACGCTCCAAATCCCCACTACCCCACTGCTATTCGGAAGGCCATCATGGAAATCACCACACGCCCGTATCTGAATGCCGGGCTGGCTATGTCGTCAGCTGTGCTGATCGCGGTCACCCCGCTCACCGCCGCAAACGGCGTCACTCCCCTGATCCACACCCCGCACGTCGCCGCCACGAACGTGCACTTGTCCGCACTCGTCACACAGGCCGACGTCGACGCGCTGGTGGCGAACCTGGACACTGTGCTGCACTCTGTCGACTCGACGCTGGCCTCGGTAGCGTCGGTACCTGGTACTACCGTGCAGGATGCGCTCAATACGGCTGCGGCGCTGAACAATTCGTTCTGGACGGGTTTGATCGGTGCCACAAACAACTCCGCACTGTCGGCTCTGCTGGCGGGGCTGCGCGCATCGTCGAACGGCGGCCTCACCAGCCTCGCGGCCACGGCGGGGTCACTGTCGGGGACGCTGACGTTGACCACCGGGCAAGTGGCAACGCTGCTGACCTCGGTGCTGACCGGTTCGGCCGGGACAGCCGCCCAGGCGGTCGCCGCCGTCGTCAACAACCCGCTGGCACTCTCGAGCTACACGAACCTGGTGAACGTGCCGCTCAACCTTGTGGGCGTGGCGGCGAACGCCGCAATCACGGCGGCCGATCAGCTCGGTGACAACGCACTATCGGCGGCCAACACCCTGGTCCACGGCGTGACCGCGCAGATCAGCAATCTGCTGTCGGTGGTCAACGGGGTGGTGAACTCTGCCCAGGCCATCGCGGACAACAACATCATCGACGGCTTTCTCACTGCCGCTCAAGGCATCGTGATCGCACCCACCTCGGCGGTTGTCGAACTCGTCAACGGGGTGTCCTCGGTGCTCACCACGTTCGGCACCACGGTGCTGGACAAGGTCGCTGCCGGGGCATCGGCCATTGCGACCGATTGGGTGGGCAACGGAACGGTGCCGGGTGCCTTGCAGAACGTCGTCAACGCCATCGGCACCAATCCCCTATCCCCCGTCAGCTACACGGCCGCCGTCGGAGCCCTTGTCAGTGCGGCTGTGGACACCGGCTACCGGGTGATCACCACCGCAGGCTCCCTGGTCGCCGCGCCGGTTTACGCGACCGCCACGGCGACGATCGCGGCCGCCAAGGTCGCGGGGGCGTTCGTCAACGGCGCGGCGTACGTTGCGTCCGGCCTGTTGACGATGCTCGGCACGCCGCGTTTCATCTCCAACCTCCCCCATGACCTTGCCGGCACGGTCATCACGGCCATGAACCTCACCGCGCACGCTGTCGCGGCGGCCATCAACGGTGTGGGCAACCTGGTGAGCGCTGGGGCTTCGGCCGCCAACGCACTGGCCGCCACGACAATCCCCGCGACAACGAAGATAGCCGGCACGGCGGCCACGCCGGTAGCCGCATTGGCCGCAACGTCGGCGGCGAAGGCGAAGGGGATCACGGCGACCGAGAGCCCGTCGAAGACCGCCGCGGCGGCTCCCGGCGCGGCGGGAGAGCCCGGTCACAGCGCGGTGGTGTCCTCGACGAAAACGCAGGAACCGGCGGTCAAGGTGAAGGCTGCCGCACCGGCCTCGCCCACAGGAACAGACGCCACAGCAGCAACGAGCAAGTCCACGGGGCCGTCCGGGGACACAGCATCAGCCGGCGGTAAGTCGGCACCCGGCAGCGACGTCGGTGCTAACCAGACCACGCGGCACGATGCCGACGGCAAGGCGTCGACCGTGGGCCGCGCCCCCGCCGACAGCGGCACAGGCAAGCATCGGGCGCCGGCGAGCGCATCCGCCAGCAGCTCCGCAGCGGCCGTATCGTCGGAGTCGGGTGGGCGGCACCGTCGCAGCGAAAGTCCCTCCCGGTCGACGTCCGGAGGGGGCGTCAACGCGGCGCACGGACATACCTCGGCAGGTGGTACCCGGTGAGCGGCTGCTGGTAGGGCCGGGCCAGGCCCTGGGTGTGGCCGCGCCGCCAGTTGGACGGCGGCTGCCACACCCAGGGACGTTGGCTTAAACGGGGACAGGATTGTCTGGCCGGCAACGCTTTTGGCGACCGGAGAAGAGTTCAAGGGGATGGGACGTGATGGATCAGTGGACGCGGTACTCGCGGTGGGCTTACCGGGGCATGTACCCGCAGCTGGTCGCTGACCTGTTCGACATCAGCGTCGAGAGTCTGTTGCGGGACGTCGCGGCGGGCTCACCGGTCTATCCACGTCCGCGGGAGGTCGGGGTGGGTAATCCGACATGGTCTGAGCTGGCGGTGTTCAGCGCGATCTGGCATCGCTTCCCCTTGCTGGGCGCGCGAATTCCCCGGCTGTTCCCTGATCCTGAGTCAAGCAGTGCCGCAGAATTCATCGGCACACAGGTTCTCGCCCTGGGCGGCAGGCGCAACGTGCACCGCTACGGCGTCCACCTGTGGTTGCCAGGGGACGGCCGGGGCACGGTGGCCGTTGCATATCGGGCCGGCATCGACGACGTCCCCGTCCCCGCTGGCCGGCTATTGCGCCAGCTGCCGGCCGTCAGTGCGGTCATCATCCCCGAAGTGCGGGCGATGACCATTCCCGGAGGTCAATTCGGGGACCACCAGCCGTCGGTTGAGGTCGCCGAGCGCGGGACCTCACCGCTGAGTGGATGGGCATGGTTCGACGTGGTCGCCCTGCTGCGCACGGACATTCCCTGGTTCGCTGATGCAGCTGAACTCGATACCATCGTGTCCTGGCGTCCTGGCGGACCGACGAGGCCTTCCCCAGTTCACCGCGCCGGGTGCTCGACCCTGATCACGACGGTCAGCCACCGACGAAAAGGGGCATGATGAGCAAGAGCCCGCGCCGCCGCGGCATCCCACCGTTCGACGAGCCGGACACCGTGTTCGTGCTGCCGGGCCATCTACCGATCGGGGTCGGTCGCTGTCTGCTTCTGGCTGCGCTGTTCGCTGGTGGGATGTGGAATCTTGCCACCGGTGCCGGCGGCTGGGACACGGTTCCGGCCATCGTCCGCATCCTTGGGACGATCGTGTGTGCTGCGCTGGCGCAAAGCTGCGTGCGCGGTGCGTTCGGCCTTTGGCAGACCCACGGGCGAGATGACCTGGGCCCGGCTGCCGAACGTATCGACTCCCACGACACTTTGTACTGACCGGCGCGATGTGCGCGAAATCTAGGGTGCATCGTGATCGTGGCGCGGTTGCGCTGTGCGGCAGGCGAGTTCGCGAACGCGCCACGCGGATCATCAACCAGTCCGGAGCCCTGATCCGTGTTGTACGCTGGGAGATGGCATTCGCGGGTGCCACGAATCTCGACATCCGGCTGCACCGCCCACATCGGTCAGTCACCTGCACGATCGAGACAAGACCTCTGGTTTCCGCACCACCCAACGAAGATCGTTCTGCGCAGATGTGGGCTGGCAGAACACTCTCTTTGAAGGGATCGCCCTGTAATGCGTAATGACGAATCGTCCTATCAGGCCGCCCGGCAGTATCAGGCCGACCATCCAGGGGTCTCGTACACCCGGGCCAAGCGGATCGTCACGGCCGCCACGCCCTCTACTCGCGCGCCTTTGGCCACCTCTTTCCCCGGCGATGACGGTCAGCCCGTCGCGGTGAACTTGGAGTGGGCGTCCGGTCCGCACGCCCTGCTGATCGGCGCCGACGCGCCGGCGTTATTGCCAGCGCTTGCGGACAAGTTGTCGGCTGAGCAAGACGAGCGTGACCTCGAAATCATCTACAGCACAGCACAATTGCCGACCTACCGCATACGTGCTGAGCACACGCATATCCCCCATCTGCAGCTCGTCGAGCATGTGGACAGCCTGGCGTGCACGCGCCAGAGCATGCTGAGGGAATTCGATGTCCCTGACATCGAAAAGGCCCGCGCCCACGGGCACCGCATCCCGACCGTGGTCGTTTTCATCGACCGGCCCGACCTGGAGTTGACAGAAGCCATCCTCGGCTGGTCTCGGATAGGGCGATCGCTGGGCATCGACTTCGTGGTGGCCGGCGAGTCGGCGCCGGCCCCAGAGGGTTCCGGAGCCGAGGCTGACGGCGATCGGTACTGCGGCAATCTCGATCGGGCGGTACCGGAGATGGACTATCTGCGCAAGAGCGGCATGTTTCGGGTGATCGTGTCCGTCGTCAGCGCCGGCCGCGCCGCACTGGTGATCGATGACACCCGTCCCAGGGCCGACACAGTCAAGCGGATCGCGGAGTTCCGGTACGGATCGGCGGCCGGACCGCGGCCCGTTGCACGCCCATGAGCACCGGAGAGCGCACCGTCACCGGGGCAAAAGTGGGTGCCGAGCCCTCCTACGCCGACATCATCGTCGCGGAAAGGACTGGGCACGAACGCGATTGCACTCTGATCGCCCGGTCGGGCGGCGTCGCGATCTGGCACACCGACAACTCAGCGGCCCGCGACGTGCCGCTGTGGTTGCCGCCCTTTGGGTGGGAGGCGCCGCTCGGGCTGTATCGCGGCTTCGGTGCCGACGCGTTGGGTGACGTCCTCGAACATGGCCTCGACGTTCCTGCAGGGTCCGCGTTCTTCGCGACTGGGCATGCCGACAAAGCTTGGGAGTACCCGCCCGCGAGGAGCATCGCTGCGATGCTCGTGCTCGACAGCACCCAGGCCAAACCCAGTTACGTGTGCAAGCCTTCCGGCAGTGACGACGCGTGGCGACCAGATAAATCGTTATATCCCAACGAATACGTCGATGGCGGACGGCGAGTCCACACGCGATTCGACGCTGACCGCGGTACCCGGTGCTTCCAGGATGAGCAGATGTACGGCCACTGGATTCCCGGCGACGCCCGCGACGCGCTGATCGCCATCGTGCTCGGGGGTCCTCGGGCGGCCATCCACGCACGGCTGCGGGGGCTGCAAGGTCGCAGCAAGTACCGCGTGGAGGTGCTGCCCGAGTAGCGGCGGCCGTCAGCTACCCCTCGCTGCGTGCTCATTCGCGTTGCAGCCGGGATAGCGGCACCTCAACTCGAGCACAGGTCGCCCCACAGCGCAACAGGCCTGGCAGGCAGCGCCAGTTCCGCCAGCGGACCGGGCGGTCACCGACCGAGGCCGGTGTCCTCCTGGGGGTTGCGGTCATGGTCGCTGGTTCGTCCTGGGTGGTGATGGCCGGCACTGTTGTGACGGTCGATCAGGCGCTGGAGCACGGTTTTGGCCCCGTCGGATAGGCCTGTGTCGCCGAGGTCGAGTCGTTCGAGTGTGTTGTCTGACAACGGGACTGGCCGCAGCGTTTGCGCCACGGTGTGCAGGTCGGTGCCGTCGGCGGCGATGTCTCGCAGGCGCTCTGCGGTTGTTTCCGGTGTTGAGCGGAATTCCACGATCACTTCCAGCGATTCCTCGTCGGGCGCGGTGACGGTGACTTCGTCCACGGGGATGCCGGCATCCTCGCAGTCGTTGAAGAATTCTTCGGCGTCGATTTCGCTCTCGGCGCGGAAGGAGAACACGCTGTGCTCGGGGCCGCGTTCGTGGCGAGCGCTGCCGTCGTCGGTCTGCAAGGCTGCTTGTTCCCTCTCGCGCTCGCGTTCGCGTTGCTTGTTGACGTATTCGGTGGCGCGGTGCTGCTCCATGAGCAGTGTGGCGGCGCGGTAACTCGCGGCGTCGGGAAGGCCCGATTCGGCGATCAGCGCTGGTGTTGGATTGAGTTCGAGGGTCCAGCCGGGTTGACGGCCGGCTTCGAGCATCCGTTCTTCTGCGGCACGGGCTTTGGCTTGGGCGGCTTCGCTTTGGGCTTCCATGCGCAGTTGGGCGCTCAGGGTGCTCAGTTCGAGGCGTTTGGCTTCAAGTTCGTCGGCGTGCTCGAACTCGCCCAGGCTGGTGTTGTCGAAGTCGTCCAGCTCGCCTTGCAGTCTGGCCGCGCGTGTTTCTAGGCGGGTGCGGTGGTTGGGAATGTCCTTGTAGGCGTTCTCCATCCGCTGTAGGAGCCCTCGGGCTTTGGCGGCGTGGGTGTCGCCGCCAATGGTGGGTGCGGTGGCCAGAACCTCGGCGTCCTCGATGGTGACGGTGGTCGATGGCACGTCGAGCTTGAGCCACAGTTCGCCGCGGACGTAGCTGCGGCTGGCGGTGATGGTGATGCCGTTGATGGTGGCGTCCAGGGGTCGGGTTTGCAGGCTGCTGGCGTTTTTCAGTTTCAGGAAGGCATCGCGGCAGGCGGCGGCGAACGGTTCGGCGGCGTCTTTGCGTTCGGCGAATGCCTGGCCGGCTACGGTGACGTGCACGGGTTTGTCAGCGCGTGCGGTGACGTCGGCGAAGATCGGCTCCATGTTGGCGAGTTCTTGTTTGGTGGCGGCGAGTTCGCGTTCGGTGTCGCGGCGCTGTCGGTCTCGGCGGGCGCCGGCGTCCAGGTGGGCGTTTTCCAGGGCGGTGAGTCGCTTGACGTCGTCGTCGAGCTGGACCTGCTTGACGTACCGGGGATCGCCGGTGGCGATGGCTTTGGTCTCGGCCGCCGCGCCTGAGATATCCCCTCCCCCAAGGTCTTCGATTTCGTCGACGTCGACGTTTTCGCGTTTGACCTGTTCGATGAATTTGGCTTTGGCTTCCACTTTCTGCCACATGACGGTGTCGAACGCACCCTCGGTGACGTAGGTGAGGATTTCGACTTCGTCGTTCTGGTTGCCTTGGCGGATGATGCGTCCTTCGCGCTGCTCTAGATCTGCTGGCCGCCAGGGGACGTCGATGTGGTGTAGTGCGGTGGCGCGTGTTTGGACGTTGGTGCCGGTGCCCATCTTCTCGGTTGAGCCGATCAGCACGGAGATTTCGCCGCTGCGGCAGCGGTGCTGCAAGGTGAGCTTGTCGGCCGGTTTGACGGCTTCGTGGATGAACGCGATCTTGTCGGCGGGCATGCCGCGAGCGACGAGCTCGTCGCGGATAGCGCCGTACATGGTGAACTGCCGCTTGTCTTTTGATGGCGTTCCACGGTCGCAGAACACGATCTGCAGGCCGCCGCGAATGGGTGAAATCTCCCCGGTGTCGGCGTCGCGGTAGACGCGGTCGGCGGTGGCATGGTGGATGCGCATGATCTCGTCGGCCGCGCGGCCTGCTCGGGACTCTTGCGGTGCCGGCAGGTTCGCCATCCGGGGGTCCAGGCTGACGTTGCGGCCGTCGTTGGCGCACTTGAGGGTGTTGTCTTTGTCGGGCCGGCGCGGGTCCAGGTGATCAAGGCGCCAGCCGAGGTCGGTGATGAAGTCTTTGACGACCTGGTCGGGGGTCAGGCTGATGACGCTGCGGTGACCATCGGCCAGTGTCGGCAATTGCATGGGCACTTCGTCGCGGGTGACGACGTCGGTGAAGATCGACGACAATGCGAGCAGCTCGGGCAGGTTGCAGAATTTCCCTACCCGGGTGACCGGGCGCAGTGATGTTCCGGTGGCGTTGAATTCGACGGTGCTGACGGTGGTGGTGAAGTTCGCGCCCCAGTCGTTGATGTCGGCGACGCCGGCGGCCGCCAGGAGGTCGGGCCGCAGATAGTTCTGCATCACCCAGAGTTCGCCGAGGCTGTTGGCCACCGGGGTGCCGGTCGCGAAGGTGGCGACACGTTCAACGATCTGATCCTCGCGCAGTCCGGCGGCGCGGCCTTCCTGGCGGCGCCGTTCGCGGAGCACGTTGAGTTTCATGGCGAGGTCTTCGGCGCGCTGGGCACCGCTGGCGCATGAGAGTTCTTCGATATTGCTCAGGCGCCCTTTGTTTTTGAACATGTGGGCCTCGTCTATTACGAGGTAGTCGCACCCGCTCTGCTCAAACCGCAGACCCTTGTCTTTGCGCTCCTGCTTGGTCAGGTCTTTGAGTCGAGCGTCCAGGCGCTTCTTCTGCGCCTCGATGCGTTTCTTGCTGACCGAGGTCGCAGCGCGATCCTTGTTGTTGTCCAGTTCGTCGAGCTGGCGCTGAATATGGTCGCGGAGGGTGTCGTCGTTGACGCCGATTTTGCTGAAAAGACTTTGGGGCACGATGACCATGTCCCAGTCGGCGGCCGCGGATTGGGAGACGAAGCGGCGACGGTCCTCGGGGTCGGTTCCGGCGGCTCCGAGCAGGATGCGTGCCGCCGGGTACCACTGGGCGGCTTCGCGGCCGACCTGCTCGATGATGTGGTTGGGCACCACGAACCAGGGCTGCGACACCAGGCCGAGGCGCTTGAGTTCCATCATGCCCATCAGGGCAGACCCCGTCTTGCCCGCACCCACGACGTGATCCAAAAGCACTGTCGGTTCGGCGATTATCCTCGCCACCGCGTCGCGTTGATAAGGGTGCGGGGAGAATTTCTCGGACAGTCCCGGCAGCGTCAGGTGCTCGCCGCGGTGCTTGGGGGCGACCAGGCTGTTGAATCGGCGGTTGAACTCGGCGACCAAGATGTCGCGGCGGGTGTCGTCGGCGAAAATCCATTTCTGGAATGCCTGGGTGATCTTGGTGGCTTTGGCCTGGGCTGCCGATGTGGCCTCGAAATCCATGGCTGGTCCGCCCGTTTCGGCGACGACCTCGGCGGGACGGTTGACCACAATGGGTTTGGAGTTGCACAGGGCGTCGAGCAGTTCGATAGCGTCTTTGGAATCGGTGCCCCAGGTTTCGGTCATGGCGACCGTGCCGCGCTCACGCTGCGCGCATTCGATCGACCAGGACCCGGCGACGTGGTCGGCGGTGACCCGCTCGGCACCGAACGTCTCCTTGGCGAACTGGGCGATGTATTTCGCGTCGATCCACGGGGCACCGGGCCGCGTCTTGATCTGGGAGGCTTCCTTGTCGCGGGGCATCACCTCGCGCAGCGCTGTCACATACTCGTCGTAGACGGGGTTGCGCTTCGCGGCATCGGTTGCTGCGGCGAGTTTTTCGCGAACATTGCCTGACAGCGCCATTACTGCCGGCACCAGCTCCTCAGGGTCGTACAGCGACGGGTAGGCCATGCCGCGCAGCTGCTCGCGGGCGGTGTCGGTGTCGATGCCCAGGAGCGTGGCGATGTAGTCGATGTCGATGCGGTGCCGCTGGTCCATGCTGATGGCCAGGGCGTCACTGATGGTGGCGGCGGCCTCGGGCACGGTGCGGGCCGTGAGGACATCGACCGAGAAGATCGGGGCCTTGGTGGCGACGCCGGTGAGCTCGTTGAAGATCTCCAAGCTGGCCACATGTGCCCATCCGGGATCGTCTTTCATCCCGCCTTCGAGGTGAGGCCGGCGCTTGAACGCGCTGGCCGGTTCCCACGCCTCTTCCGACCACTGTTCGCGCAGATGCTCGGGGACCGGGCCGCGATATGGAACACCTTCCTCGCCTTGGTTTTTGCGCCATCGCTCTTCGGCCTTGGCGACCTTTCGGTCGTGCGATTCCTGCGTGGGCGGGGCGGGGTAAATCCACTTGAACCGATTGACGGGGCCGTGTTCGGCGACGTAGGCGTCGTAGAGGCGGTTGAGGTGCGCGCGCAGCTGCTCGCGCACCTCAAGCGGCTGATCATCGCGCTGGGAGGCAATCACCGACTGGGCTGCGTCGCGCAGCTCGATGAGCGAACGAGTCTCGCGCAGGCGCTTTTTCGGCAGACGCTGCTCAACCCAGGCGTATTCGTTCCACCGTTGGATGCTGTCGGTGGCTTCGTTGTAGCGCAGCGTGTCCGGGATGGGGCGTTCGGCACGGTCGGCGGCGGTGAGCAACCCGGGATCGAACACGGTGGCGTCGACATCGATGAGCGATCCGGGGGTGGCCGTCAGGCCACGGCCGCGGTCCTGGGCGTTCTCGACGATCGCACCCAGCCGGTTACGGACCTGGCCGGCCAACTCGTCGGCGCTGTGGTCCCCCACCACTTTGAGGGTCGCCGATCCGTGGATGCCCTGGCCCAGGGCCAGCCGCCCCAGGACGTTTTCTGGGTGGTTGCGGAAGTACTCGTTGATGTTGAGCGCGCCCTCGACGTGCTCGGGCTTGAACACGCTGTCGTCGACGAGCTGCTCGACGTCCTCGAGGACGAGGGTTTCCGTGTCGATCCACCGGGTCATGTCCTCGTCGGCGGCGGCGTCAATGTCTTTGCGGCGCAACACCAGAATGTCGGTGACGACTTCGGTCCCGGCGACACGCTTGAACGCGGTCGACGGCAGCCGCACCGCGCCGACCAGCTCAGCCTGGGCGGCCATCGCGCGCCGAGCCCGGGTGTCCATGCTGTCCATGGTGTAGCGGGAGGTGAGCACGGTGACGTACCCACCGGGCGCGGTCAGGGCAATGGCCTTGTTGATGAAATGGTTGTGGATCGAGAATCGGCCCGGATTGTGGGCCGGGTCCACCAGGGCGAAGTTGCCGAAGGGGACGTTGCCGACGACGGCGCTAAACGACGCGGTCGGTACGCGGGTGGTTTCGAAGCCTTCGGCGCGGATTTGGGCGTTGGGGTACAGGGCGGCGGCGATGGCGGCGGTCATGGGGTCGTTCTCGACGCCGACCATCACCGCGTCCGGGGGTGCCAGGCCGATGAAATTGCCTGAGCCGCAGCCCGGTTCGAGGACGCGTCCGCCGCTGAATCCGGCGTCCCGCACGGCATCCCACATGGCCTGGGCGATGGCCGGGTCGGTGTAGTGGGCGTTGAGGATGCTCGCTTCGGCGGCGCGGTAGCCGTCTGGGCCGAGGATGTCGCGCAGGTGCTCGCGCTCGCGTGCATAGTTGTCGCTGCGCCGATCGAACAGGTCCGCGCAGGCGCCCCACCCGGACCAGCTGGCCAGCACCTCTTGCTCAACGGCGGTGGCGGGCCGGTCCTCGCGTCGGAGGCGTTCGATGACGTCGATAGCGGCGAGGTTGGCCTGGATGCGGGCTTTGGTGCCCGAGGGGACGCGGACGTTGGTGCCGGGCCGGAACGCGATGGGTTCGGCGGCGACCGGGGCCTCGGCCGCGGGGGTTTCTGCGGCGTCGGCGGCGGTTTCGGTTCGGGCGGGGGCAGTTTCGACGTTTGCGGGTGGCGCCGCTGCGGCAGGAGTGGTGGCCGTGGTTGGCGAGGGTGTGGGCTTGGGGGCCGTGTCAGTGGGGTGTTGGGGCCGGGGTTCCGGTGGGGTGCGGCGCTCTGATGGGCCGGTGAAGAGCTGGCCGACAACCGGTTCGGGTCCGGTGGCGGCTTCGATGTAGGCGCGTCCGGTGGCGCTGTGGAACTCCGCTGTGGTCTCGTCGCGCGTGTACTCGTCGTAGCCGCCAAGGTCGCGCACGGTGGTGACGGCGGCGGCGATGTCGCCGGCCAGGTCGGTGGCCGTGATGGTGCCGGTGGCCAGGTCGGTGTAGACGATCCGGTAGCCCCGGCCGGCCGGGGCCGGCGCCGGGATTGGCCGAATGGGAAGGTCTGTCGGCGCCGCGGCGGCTGGGGTGGGGATGCGCGGCGGCGGGAGCGGGGTGCCGCCGGGGTCGATGCTGCGCGGGTCGGTGGGCTGGTCGAAGTCCTCGAAGAGGGAGAGCTGTGGCTCGGGTGTTACTGCTCGGGGTAGCCGTCGGCCACCAGGTCCGCGTACACCAGCGGTGCCAGTTCCGCTGCCAAGGGATGTCGGGGGCCGTCCGGTACCGGAAGTTGGTCCTCGATTCGGGCGATCAGCAGGTACGCCGCCTTGATGCGGAACATCACCGAGAAGTCCGGGTCCGGCCACACCATCTCGGCCAGCGCGTCGATCTGCTCCCCCGGGTCCGTTCGGTAGCGGGCGTCGTTCCACCGCAGATTCCACGGCACCTGGCTCGCGGGCACTGGCTGGTGCAGCGGCGGGTCGACCGGCACCGTCTGCTCCGGTTCCTCCTGCTGCTCGATCAGGTCGTACAGCTCCTGCCGAACGATCAGCTCCCGGGCGTTCTGCAGTGCGGTCTCCCGTAGCCGGACTGTGGTCAGGTAGTCCGGGTGTGCTCCCTGGCGTTCGGTCCAGCTCTCGATCGCGGTGCTCGCTAGCTGGTCGGCCAGCTCCGAGGCCATCCGGTCCAGCCGTGCTGTCTCGGCGGCCAGGTGCCGTTCGGTCTGTTCGGGCGTCCAGTCCGCCGGCAGCGGCAGCCACCTCGGGTACACGTCGTTGACCGCCTGGCGCATCCATTCGGTCACGGGTGTCGTCGCTTTCCTCGATGCTGAACAGATCCGGCTGGTTGGTGTTGTTGTGCCTGCGCGCCATAGCGTTCTCCCGGTACCGCTGGTCATGAGTTGTCCTCGTGATCTGCGGCATCGACCGGGATGGCCGTGCCCGTGCCCGGCGCCACCGTGGTGGTCGCCTGTGGTGTGCGCCGCTGGGACGCAGTCGTCGTCATGATGATGGCGACGATGGTGTTGTCGGGGTGCTGACTGGTCTGGGCGAGCCCAAATCCTCGACCACCAAGTATGCCTGGGTCAATGCTTGGTCGATGTCCTTGATCTGTTGGTCCAGGGTGAGTTGCTGCCGCTCGGCGCGGGTTTTGAGCACTTTGAGCTTGTCGATCACGGAGGTGACCGGGACCAGTGCGGGGTGCGGCTTGATTTCGATCCGCCGGTTGACGGGGGTACCGCCTTTGAGTGCGGCCAGCGCCGAGCCCGGTTCCCACATGAGGTGGGTGTCGAGTCGCTCCAGGGTTTCAGGGCTGGTCTGATACCCGCGTTTGCCGAGCGTGGCCAGTGTGGTGCGTCCGGGTCCGCCGACGGCAGCGAGCCGGCTTTTGGTCATCTGGAGTTCAAGGAGCCGCTTTTCGATCCACATCCCGAGGTTCTCGAAATCGTCTTCGGCGTCGGGGTTGATCACCGGCCGCGGGCGCTTGCCGACCTGAGCCTCGCGGGGTGTGGGCATCGAGCCGAACATGATGGCGTGCGCCGAGCCCGACTCCCACGAGCACAGTTCGTCGAGTTTGGACAGCACGTTGCGGCCAGGGACCCGGATTTCTTTGCCGTCACCTCGTGGTTTACCGAGCAAGTTGAGTGTGGAGCGGGACACCAGGCCAAGTTTGCTGGCTTCGAGTTGACTCATCCCGAGTTCGCGGAGCCTGTCGTTGACGAACTGCGCCAAACGGGGCACGTCAGGTTTGACGCTGCTGCTGGCCAGCATCTCCACGTGGTTCTGGGTCAGGCCCGTGCGGGCCACAACCTCGTCTACGGGGTGGCCTTCGCTGAGCAAGGACCGCGCCAAATCGACTGCGGCATCCTCGTCTAACGGCGCGGCGGTGATGGTCGCCTCCTGGTCTAACCGGTCCGGTGGTCCCCCATTCACAGGGATAGTACATGTTTCAGTATGGCACCAATAGAGCAACCGCGACACGCCCGCAACACAGTGGTGTTTACGAAAGTTAAGCAAATGGGTCCGGATTTGCAAGACGCATGTGATCGCATGTCACCGGTGACCGGTCCACCGCTTGAGATGAGCGGCGTAGCTACAGGCCTCGATCGTAGCCTTGCGACTGCGATTTGGGTGGCAGAAACTCTGTGGGGGCGCTGAGGTCGCTGGCCGGCCGGCTGATCTGCTCGAAGACCGGGACCATCCATTCGTGGGGCGGCTCGGTCTGAGACATGTCCGGGCACGAGAACGCGGCCCGCTGGACGAACACCTCGCGCGGTATCGCGTTGTAGTCCAGTCCCCGCCCGGCCTGGGCCGCGACGGCGTTCATGAACGCCCGGGTGGCGCGACCGTTTCCCTCCCGGAATGGGTGTGCGTAGTTGATCCAGCAGTACGTTTGGGCGGCCTTGTCGGCGAACTGCCCGTCGTCCAGGTCGGGCCAGGACGTCTCGGCGACGATGGCCGCTGCGCGGTCAATGCAGGCCGCGATGTTGTCGGTGCT
This sequence comes from Mycobacterium sp. SMC-18, assembly GCF_045310895.1. Lineage (NCBI taxonomy): Bacteria > Bacillati > Actinomycetota > Actinomycetes > Mycobacteriales > Mycobacteriaceae > Mycobacterium > Mycobacterium sp. SMC-18. The sequence goes on along the minus strand of NZ_JBJIAL010000025.1, from coordinate 39,397 downwards.
GGCGAAGCTGCTCCACTTGGACACCTCGACTTCACGGAATTCGCCGGCGAAGGGATACACGTCCTGAAACAGCCACCGATGCACGCCCCGTAGATGCTCGGCGTCGAAGGTTTCCGGTACGGGGGCCTGGCCGCGCGCGAGCTCCATCCCTCGGCTGTAGGCGAAATGCTGTTCGAGGCGTTCCAGTTCCGCGGCGTCGCGGATACCGAGGTGATTGCGCAGGACGGTGGTGCCCGGCCAGAAGTAGTCGCTCCACTCCACGGGGACGCGAAAGCGAGGTGTGTCTACCGCTGCGCGTGGTGACGCACGCTGGCGAGCAGCTCGGCCCGGTATTGGTCGCCGGTGATCTTCCCGCTCGCCAGGTCCGCGAGTCGGGCCACGGACTCGCGGTCGGGTGTGTAGCCCTCGATCGCGCCACTGACGACGACGTCATGGACGAGGCGGCGTTCCTGGGGTGACAGGGCGGCCAAGATGTCCTCGTAGGTGTCCGCTGTATGCGTGCTGGTGGTCGCGGGGGTCATGTCACCAAGTCTACCCGCTGGGGGCGACATCCACTCCCCCATTTGCGGCTGTGACGTGCGCATTTGCAGGTCCCCGCCGCGTCGCTGGGCGCTCAAGAGGCGGCGGCTTCCTCTGCGTCGACAGCCTTCTTGGACCGGGCCGGGCCGCGCCGCCGCTTGAAGTACAAGGTCAGCGCCTCGTCCACAAGCGCACTGCGTGACGGTGCGCCCCACTGCGGTACCAGCACCTCATCGATCGTCTTGGCGTCGGCAGAATTCAGGCCGGTCAGCGCGATCTTCGCCGGCGGGGCAATGTGCCGTCGACGCTGACGGACGACGGGCTGGCGGGTGAACAAGCTTCCCGGCGCTTTCTGGGCAGTGTCCGCTTGCTTCCAGCGGCGGGCGAGCTCCTCCTGGCCGGCGTCGATGGCGTCCAGGACGATCTGGCCGTAGGTGCGGGCCTTGGCGGGGTTCTTCTTCTCGGCCAGGTTCAGGTTGCGGAGCTTGGTCAGGTTGTCGGCGGAGATTTCCGCGGTGGGGTTACCTTCGCCGTCACGGTCGAAGGTTTTGGCGACACGGGGAGCCCGGGGAGCCGGCGGGGTGGCAACGTGTGGCGCCCTCTCCCCCGCTGGCCGGGTGCTCTCCTCGGGTGCTGGGGGCGTCGTCGGTTCGGTAGCTGCAGGCTCGACTGGCGGTTCAGCAGGGGGTTCCTGCTGTCCGGCCCGGTTGCCGAGGCCAACCCTCGGCATGTACTCATCGAGCTCGTCATCGTAGGCGGATTCGTCAAAGACGCTCTTCTTGGCCATGGGACTCTCCTACTCCTGAACTCCGGCCACAGCCGCCGCCGATCGCTCTTTGACTCGCCTCAGAATCTCGCCTCTGAGCTTCAGGAAATCCTCGGCAACGGCGGCCGGGTCTTTGGCCCAGAGCCTGTCAGTGGCGCCAGCTTTGTTCCGGTTGCGCAGCGCGGTCAGCAGGCCCGCTCTCTGCTCGTCGCTCGGCTTGGCCAGTTCCTGGGCGGTTAGGTGCCGTTCCCGCATGTCGACGGCGAGTGCCTGGGAGCTGCGGATGGTCGCTTGGAATGGTTCGATTTCAGATCCGAGCATTTCCTTGACTTGGTTGAAGACGTGCGTGAGCCGCACCGTGGCGTTGGGGTTGACGTCGAAGAGCACGACGCCGATCAGGGTGATGGGAGAGCCGTAGCGCTTGGCCCGCCGGTAGCTGGCGGCGAGCTGGCGCACACCGTTCAGGGAGCCGTTGTCCTCTTTGGTCGGCACTACGAGGTAGCGGCAGACCTGCATCAGCGCGATGAGGAGCACTTTGTCGCCGTGCCCAGAGTCGACAAGGATGATGTCGTACTGTTCGCGTTCGCACAGTTCAGAGAGTGCAGCTTCGAAGTTTTCTGCCAAGTCGACCGTCTCACCAGCTGCTGCAACAGCGGTGGACACCTGGCCGATCGCAGGCCCGCCCATCAGGATGTCCAGGTTTGGGCGGATGTTGCGGTATGGCTCGAGCTTCACCCCGCCGCGCAAGCCGTATTGCAGGACGATGGCGAGGTTGCGGCCCTGGTCGGACTGATCTTCCGGTACGCCGAGGTCGTCCGCGGTGAGGTTTCCCTGCTGGTCAGCGTCGATGACCAGCACTTTTCTGCCGGTTCGGGCAATCGCGACACCGAGGTTCGCGACCGTTGTGGTCTTGCCGTTGCCACCCTTCTGCGTGGCGAAGAGCACGGAATCTGGGAGCTCTGTCATGCGGCCGATACTAGCTTCCCATGCGAATTGCTGTCCACGTCGCGCTACCCATGGTGACACGATTGTTACACCGTTAAGCCATACCCGTCGCCGTACGGACTGGTATCCGTGTCACTACCTGCATCTCACTACTCATGACACCGCGTGTCTGAAAAGGTGTCGAACTGCGTTTGTGCATATGAATCGCGACCCAGAGGAAGCAGCGTATGACGACGCGCATCGATGCACGGCTGACGTCACCCGGACTCGAACGGGTCATGCCGGGGCTTGTTATCAAGGTGAGCAAACGGTGCGAATCGGGTTCCCACACCGGCATCCCGATGCGGATTCTGAACCACTTCCCCACCGGGGTAGCGGACCGGTTTTCGACGTGTTCAGGTGAACCGAAAGGGTTCAGGGAAACGGCACGTGTTATGCACCGCATAGTCATAGGTGGCGGGATATGTTGCTGTCTCCCCTTAGCAACATGGCTGCCGAACCGTTTCCGACCACGGCTAGCTATACGCTTACTGTTACGTCTGACCATGGGTTATTACTCCCCTAAGTGCAGCTAGCTGCAGGCTCGCATCAGCATTCGTGGTACCTGTGGCGTGATTAGCCGCGTCAGTCTGCGTGTGATTATCCGGCTGCATAGCGGTCTGCGCATAGCTGGCGTGTAGTGCATGGGGGAGTGGAGCCGGCCCCGCAGTGCGCGCCAGAACGTCCACCGAGTGGGTACAGGGCTGCGGATACGCATCAGGAGCATCATCACGCCTGATCAGAAGCGATATTTCCCTGCCTTGCACTCATCGAACGTAAACCCGACAAGCGCTAGGGTGCGGCAGCGACACGGACAGAGCAGGCCACAACACATCGATCCTCGCCGCTCCCAGGGCTTCGTGGTGCAGCCGTACAGCGGCCAACGCCGAGGGGCCGACCTGCTTGCCATAGGCGACAAGCGACGCCCGCTTGGCGCAGCGGACGAGGGGGAGTGGGCTACTCGAAAACCAGAACACGCCAATCAACCCCGGCAACAGCGCATCCGGCGTACCCAACCAGTAGCCATCCCGAACACGCTCAAAGCGATGGAAGGAGTGAGGCGCGATTTCGCACAACCGTGACAGACGAGAACACCGATTCTCCGCCATCATTCGCACCGGCACCGCGCACCTCGTTGGACGTTCAGGAGACAGTTGAGCGGAGTCCGAAGATGCCCCTATCTGCGCAGCAGGTCGCCCTTACAAGGGACGCTGCACTACAGGCCAAAAAGGCGCGCGACCGCACGCCCCGATCTTCCTCAACGGTCCGCAAATTCCACCTAATAGTCCGCCGATGGGGTCACACGATCGGTCAGGAATGCCGACCACGGACGGCAACAGCGGGGGACCGCCTCGATTGATCTTGATGCGTCGAACAGTGCTTCGATGCCGTAGCGCTGCACGACGGTGGTGCATGCAATCCGCCTCGTCGCAGCGAGCAAGGCTCCATCGTCATCACGCCCGCCGAATGCTGGCTACGTGACGTCGGGTCACATCTCTGCTATTCGAATGCCGCCGCCCGCGCGCTCGCACGCGGTGCCCGGACTCCGCCGTCCGCCAGAGCGCCCGCGGAGTCGGATTCAGACGCTATGTCGGCAGGGCGGAAAGGAAGGGGCTGACTACCCGAAAACGCGCTGACCTGCGGAAACGCCACACCCCGATAAGACGTCTACACCACTGGACCGTCGGAATCGCGCCTGATTTGTCGGCTATGGGACGCAGGGCGCTCTGAGCACCCAACCCATTACCCGGGCACTGTTTGCGCCTCTGCGTGGACATCAGCGGGTTTTCCCAGGTCGCGACGCACTGCCCACTGCGGCTCTGAAGCGTGTCCGGGCCGGGCCGGTCGCCAGTCGTCGACGCCCCTCATCAGAGATGATCCACGGCGGCGCCGGCTGGGGCATCATGTTGGGCCACGGGGGGCGGGCGCGGCCGATATGGTGGACGTGGCAAGGATCGGAGGTGAGTCGCCATGGCCGACGATGTTCGCGGCGAGGTGACTCGCGTTGGCCCGAACTTGCGAGCAGGTACTCACTACATTGTCGTGCCCGACGGGATGCTCAAGCCGAAAGGCTTCGACCGCGAGGTCGCGCTGCACCGTGCCAAGGACGCGAAGCTTGTTGCCACGCAGGGGAAGAGGCGCCGGCATCGTCAGATTCGGGGATGGAAGCGCGCGGCCCCCGTGCGGGAACCGTCACCGCCGATCGTGGTCGAGGGCATCAGGTATACGCAACCGGACTGGGTTGCCACTATCCCTGGCACGCCCAACCTGCTCGTCGTCGCGCCTGGCCACGACGTGACCATCGAGCCCCCGGCCAACGTGCGGGAGTATGCCGACCAACTATTGGCGATCATCGAAGTCAAGTTGAAGGCCCAGCTGAGCACGATCAACGCTGCTGACATTGACCTAGCCGCGCTCGGCCCAGTCGATGCCGTAGCCGAGAACATGCTCTCTCAGCTGCCTGCAAGTCACCCATTCGACAAGACCATCGGACCGTTCTACGACCTCACCGGCGCGGCCAACCGGATGCACGTCTCAGAGGACACGGCGCGGGCTCGGGCGACTGCTCATGGGGTTCTGGCGTGCCCCACCGCCGAGGGCGACATGGTGTTTCCGACATTTCAGTTCAATTCCGACGGCACCGTATTGGCCGGTCTGGATCGAGTCTTGACCGCGCTGGCGGCGGGTACGGGCGATCACTGGCAGGTCGCGCTGTGGCTCACGACGCCCAATGAGCAGTTGAAGGGCCGCACGCCGGTTGAAGCCTTGCGAGAAGGGACGTCGGTCGTACAGGCGGTTGCTGAACAGACTGCCGAGCGCTGGTGCCACTGAGTCGCACAGGACTGGGGTTGCGTAAGCCTCCGGCCAACATCGATGGGTTTCCAACCAAGCAGCTCCGTAAAGGCAAGGCGCTTTACCGCGCCCACCGCAAGGGCATGGGGCCGTGGTGGTTTGCCAGCGACGACGGCGGCCGCTTCAACCTCGACCCGCCAGCGGGAACCTGCTATCTGGCGATCGACGAGGAAACAGCGCTGCGGGAGCGCCTGGGCCGCGCGATGCTCAGGCGAGGAGTGGTGTCGCAGGGCTGGGCTGACGAGACGGTGGTATCGAAGGTGGCTGTGTTCAGGGGCGGTCGGGTCGCGAACACGTGCCACCGTGAGGCGACCAAGCACGGTCTGACCCGCGAGATTGCCACCTACGCCCGGCGCGGCTACGGGCTGACCCGCTTGTGGGCGCGGCGGTTCCACGCCTTGGGGTTGCGCGGCATCCTGTACGAGTCCAGGTTCACCACGGTCACGAAGCCGAACGCGTACGCGCTGTTCGACGATGCCGGGGCGAAGCCGTGGCCGGATGATCCAGCCCCGGCATCAGGAGCCGATGCGTGCAGGCGGGCTGGTCTCCAGGTCCTCGGGCCGCCGTCAGGCAAGTCGCTGCGTATCGTCCCCGGCGTCTGACTGTTGGTGGCCGTGCCAGCGTCGCGGTACGAGGGCTAGACCTTGCCGACCCGCGGCCGTTTCTACGTTTTCGCGACCTGGCTCAGGGTAGTGATGGTCTGACTCAAGGACGCAATCGTGTTCAGGAGCTCGTTCTTATCGTGTTCGAGTCGATCAATGCGCTCTTGAAGTTCATGCTCTCGGCGGCGGGAGGCCTCCAAGTCCGCGCCTTGAAGCAGCAGAAGATGCTCCAAGTCCTGCGTGGGTGCGGCCGTGGCGGGCGGCCACCGTCCGATTGTGCGCAGGTGATTCTCGAAACTGTCGGCGTTCAAGAACCATTGTTCTGCGCCCCGGCGGCCGGCGATGTGCCCGCGCTCGCTCTCCACGGGGGAGTCGTCGCGGCTGGCCAGATCGGTGGCCCAGCGTGGTGTGAAGCCGGCGAGCTTCCCGGCTTGTCCGGCGAGGTAGGCGCGGCGGCCTGTTGGGCTGATCACCTCGCCATGCTCGCCGCCTGGCCACGGCGTCCCCGCTGGGCCGTTCATGTGTGCAACTTTAGCTTATTCCGGCATAGTTCCGGCTTCAGTGCAGCAGCTTTCCGCAATGAGGGCACCTTTGCCGTCGCCGCGACACGACGTCTGGCTTCATTCCGGAATCGCGCGCGCTCGTTTAGACTCTCAACCAGCAACGAAATGACGTGTGACCTGCTTCAACAGCCCGGCTTGTAGAACGGAACGGATTCCGGAATCGGCTCCGTTGCCGCGGTAGTGAATGCTCGTCGCAGACAGGAAACGGAGCACGGATGGCCGACAAGTCCAGCACCGCGGTACTTGATGAAGCCTCAGTCCGCCGCAAACGGCGCCAGGGCTCGGAAACCCGCAAGATGAATGCGACCTTGCGAGTGCGCTACAACGAGGATGCTCTTGAAGCTTTGGCTGCGCGCGGGGGCGACCGTCTACCCGAACTGATCCGGCAATACGGGGATTACCTGACTGAAATGCTGCCGGTCGCCGACGCCATGGGTGTTGATCCGTTGGAGTTGTTCCGGCAGACGGCGAGCGCCCTGATCGCCGGCGAACAGCACAGGCAAGCCTGCTAGTGGCAAGTCCTTATCCCATTTCTGCCCGGTCCGGCGCTCCTGGCTGCCCGGCGATTGAGCCTTCCGCCACCTAGCGGCTCGCGACGATACGGCCGCCAAGAATTTCGGCCACGAGGTCGAGCGCTTGGCGTTCAGCCTCGATTTCGTTCACAGCTGGTGGGCCGTGGGCCAGCGTGGCGGCCCAGAAGGTCCGGTCGACCTCAGGGTCCTCGGGCGGCATTGCTCGGGTGATTTTGGCCATTTCGGCGTCGGCGCGGCTTTCGTCGCGATCGGCGAGCCATGCTTGCCATTGGTCACGTTGGGCCCGGTAGCGGGCGATGCGTTCCTGGCGAACGCTGTCGGTGTCGTGGGCGGCAGCAAGGCTGTCGAGTGTTGTTGCACCGGGGGCAACGGTGCCTCGGCCTGTGCGAGTGATCAAGCCGAGGATTTCCAGTGAAGTCAGTGACTCGTCGCCAGCGGTTGCGGACACTCGAGCCGCGGCGAGAATGTCCGCGCGGTTGGTCAAACCGTAGTAGACGACGAGCTCGTAGATGCGCCGCAGGTGATGGCCGGCGACCCACCAACCGTCGTGGACGGGCTCGATCCGTACCTGGTCAGCCCTGGCCGGGTCGCTAGCGATGCCGTGTGGCGTCGTGAGGGCGTAGTAGTCGGCGTCCCCGTTCACGGCTTGTCGAGTCAAGATGAGGGGTGCTCCCGGGCGGTCTCGCAAGTCGCGCAGCACGCGCCACACCGCATCCGGGCTGAGCAGGCCGGCGCCGAGTGACAGGTTGCGGCCGCCTACTCCCACCACCCAAACCCCGTTGATGAGTTCCCCGGCGGTCAGGGCGTGCCAGGCGAGGGTTTGTAGGACGGCGTGCACGGTCCAGCGGTACCGTTTCCCGGCGTATTCGTAGTCGGCCCATTCCATGGACGTAGATAGCCAGCGCCGCAGTTCCGCCGGTCCCCACGGACCGGTCCTGTTTGCCCCGCTTCCTGCTGTACCCCCCGGTGAGTTCTTCCCCTTGTGCTGCTGGCGGCGGTATTTGAGTGTGTTGGTGCACAGCCAGGTCAGCGCCTTGGTGAAATCCCTGTCGAGTGCGTTGCCAGCGCGGTGCTGGTACCGGGCGAAGGCTTGGCCGAGGCCGTGCTGCCACGGCCCGCCGGGGGCCATGAGTTCAGTGATGCTGGCGCGGCTGTGGCCACGCGCGATGGCGGCGCAGATGACGGCCATCCGGGCCTCAGACGGGCTGTCCCATTGGCGTTGCCCGTTGGCGATGACGCCGTGGACCGCGAAGTCGGTGATTTCCGGGTCGATGGGGTCGTTGCGTATGTAGGCCGGCGCCAGGCGCTGATCGTCGCCGGTGCCGGTGCAGTACTCGTCGATGGCGACGGTGCCGGCCTCAATGGGGGCGGCTGGCTCAGCGGGGTCGATCGGTCGGGGTTTGACGGCGCCGAGCAGCTCGTAGAGGCGGGGCAGGAGGCTGGGCTCCGAGCGGGTGGCGAACGCCTCGACGGCGTCGGCGAGAGTCCCGTCGAGTTGGCGGTACCCGCCGTTCTTGGCCGGTGTTCCTGGTGCGCTCAGGCAGGCGTATTGCGGGTCGGTGGTGTTGGGGTTGGAGTCGAGTGTGGGCAGCCGCGCGGCAAGCAGTCGAGCGATGTTTTTCAGCTCGGCGAAGCTGGCTGTGGTGCCGATCGCCAAGGGGCACAACAGGTGTCCGCCGCTGGGGGAGTGGTCGCTGACCACTTTGCCGCCGCAGCGGGTGATCCATTCAGCTGCGGCGGCCATGTCGGCATCAACTTGGGCGCGACCGCCGCGTTTGTCATCGAAATCCAGGTATAGGAGTGCGGTGCGCAGGCCTTTGCGCGTGAATGGGTACAGCGCGGCGGGCCGGGTCGGCAGCGTCTTGGTCAGGTCCCCGGTGTCGGAGAATTTGCCGGTAGCCGGGTTGTAGAGCCGCATGGAGCGCCGGCCAGGCGCGCTGATCAGTGGTGCAAGTGTCTTCCAGACACGCTCGGGTGACTCTGGAGCGACCGATGGCTGGGCTACGGTCACCGTCATGGCTGGTGCGGCAGCGCTGTATCGGCCTCCGCGTGGGTGGGCCAGGTGGTGGCGGGGTGGTCGTCTGTGGGTGAGCAATCCTGTTGATCACAGTTTGCGCAGTCCCCTAGACCTGATGGTGGGTATGCGCTACCGTGAGGACTGCTTGAGCTGGTTGGCATCAAAGCGCCCTTCTAAAGGGTGGTGCGGAGGCACCAAACACCTGAGCTGCTACTCGGGTGACAAGTTCAGAAGCGTTTACCCTCGGCCGCTAACCGGGGGTTTCGCTTTTTCTGGGTCTTGATGGGCCTACCGCGTATGGATATGCAGTTGTGGTGTGCTGACTGTTGGTGGCGCCCGATGCTGTGCGGGCTGGCTTGACGTTCCTCTCGTTACTTGTGGGACTCGTGTTGCGGGCAAGTCTGACACTCGGTGCGCGGTGGAACCGCGCCGACACGCCGGTCAGGCGGCGAAAGCCAACCCACGGGGCTACAGCCACGCGCGGCGGCTCGTTTGGCCCCGGTCGGTGGTAGGCGCTTCGGACTAGGTGCTTTTTCGGCCCAACTCGGGCGGATATGAGGGAGGCGGCCCGCAGTGGCCGCACGGATCGCATTTCTCACGGTGAGTTCCCCCTGGAGGTGGCCGAAGCCGTCGTGTGGGTCGAGCCGGGACGAACCTGATGCACTCAAACCTTGCGCACTAGACGAATGATGCTACACACTAGGCAATGAGTAAACGCAAGTGACGCATATCGTTGTTTCGCACCTGTGATGTCGAAAGGATTTGGGATGACCGAACCGATAACCCTCGATACCGAGGCCGCGCAGCAGGCTGTCCTGGCCTGGCGTGACTACGGTGACCAGGTGCGGGCCCACGGCCAGAACCACCACATGACCCTCGATGAGCTGCGGGCAACGGTCGGTGACGCATACAGCCCCTACGTCGACGCCAAGCAAGCCGAATTGCAGGCCCGCCAAGCCGCCTACGCCCGGGCCGCGGACATCGCCCACGGCCACGCGCAGCGCCTGTCCAACACGGCAACCATCTTCGAGACCACCGACGATGAGTCCGCAGCGAGAATCACTGGCCTGGTCGACGGCAGTGCGGAATCCACTGGGACACAGACGTTTCGGCGCGTGAGTGAGAGCACCGACGAGTGGGATCACATTGACGACACGCTGGAACACTGGAAGCGCACCGGGGACCCGGCTTTGCCGGCGATGCCCGAGCCGTACAACCCGGAGTTCTGATGGCGGTCCGGCTGCGGGTGTCGCAGCCGGGCGAGATACTGGACCTTTGTTTTGAAATCCCAGATCGAAAAGAACGGGAAGGAGTAGTGGCGGAATGTCAGAACCGATTTCTCTTGATGGCGAGGCCGCCAAGCAGGCGGTCCAGGAGTGGCATGCCTATGCCGACAAGGTGCAGGCCCACGGCCAGAACCACCACATGACCCTCGAAGAAATCAGCGCCGCCGTGGGGGACACCTACGCCCCGTTCGTCGCGGCCAAGCGGACGGAGATGCAGGCCCGCGAAGCGGCCTACGCCCGGGCTGCGGCCACCGCGCGTGGTCACGCGCAACGCCTGTCCAACACAGCCACCATCTTCGAGACCACCGACGATGACGCCGCAGCGCGGATCAACCGCATCGTGGACGCGTAGCCTGCGATTATGGACTTGAAGGTCGATCCGGACGGTCTGCGCGCCGATGGTGCTGCCCTGGCTGACTCAGCAAGCCAGGGCAGCACCATCGCGCCATGCCCGGCTGCCGCATCCGACACCGTCTCCACTCATCTTGCAGACACGCTGACGACGTGGATGCAGTCACTGCACACACTGATGGACCACGCCGGGCAATTGCGGGTCGCCGGCGGGCTGGCGCTGTCCGGTACCGGCACGGACCTGCAATCCATGGACGACACGAACGCCCACCACATCTCTAACGTGATCGACGGTGCGGGATCGGCCCCGGCCTCAGCCCCCGGCGGTCCCGCAGCGTCACCGCCGATCGTCCCAGCCCCGACGTTGCCGACGCTACCGACGTTGAATCCTCTCGCTCCGATGACCGGCGAACAGGTCTCAGCCCTGGTCCACGCCGGGCCAGGGCCGGCCAGCCTGCGGGCGTTCGCCACCCACATCCGGACCACTATCGCCCCGGCGGTGATGACGACAGCGCAGGACGTCCGCAATTCCAGCCAGTCGGTGCACAACCACTGGGATGACGGCCGGACCACGGCGGCCCAGAAGGTCGGCGCGCACGCCGACTGGCTGGAATCGACCCTGCATCCAAGCTTGATGTCGGTCGCTGACGCCGCCGACGCGGCCGCCGATCACACCGACACGCTGATCAAGAACACGCCCACGCCGCAGGAGTTCACTGACCTGCACCAGCGGCTCAATGTGGCGATGGCGAATTACCGGGCTACCGGTGGCCGCAACGCCGCCCAGGTCGCATCGCTGCAATCCGATCTGGCCAACAAGCAGTCCACCGCACTGGCCAGTTACGAGACATTCGCGGCCGCCGCCCCGGCCACCACAGCGGGCGCCGCGCCCCCGGCCCCGGCGCCGCCGATCGTGCACGCGGGCGGCCAGGTCGAGAAGCTCAACCAGACGGCGCACCTCAAGCAGGATGGCCCCGGCCGCGGCCAGGCCCATCACGGGCATGGCCCTGGTGACGAAGACTCGCCCGTACCGACCGACGCGCCGCCGGGAACCCCGACCGGTACCCCGCCCGCTGCTGCCGAGGCGGCGGCTCCCGCCGCGGCAGCCGACCAGGCGGCTCCCGGCATGGTCGCCAACGTCGCCGGCATGATCATGGGCGCTGGGGCAGGTGCAGCCGGGCAGGTCGCGGGTACCTTGCACGGGCTCACCGGCGGCGGCTCGCCTCTTTCAGCGTTGTCGAGTCTGTCCTCCCTTCCCGGTTTGGGTGGGATGCCGCAGATGGAGACCCCTCAGCTGCCTGGCGGACCTGGGGATGACAACGGCGGATCACCCGAAGGTGACCCGACCGACTTCGGCTCGGGCGGGACCAGCCCGGCATCCGGCGGCGCGGGAGACGGGGGTGGCGGCGGTGCTCCGCTGTCCAGCTCGAGCCCTGCCGTTGGCCCGCCGGCAGGAAGCAGCATCACCGCTGGCACTCCAGGTGGAGGCGGCCCCGGTGGCGGCGCTCCCGGCGCGGGCGGGATGGGAATGATGCCGCCGATGATGGGTGCTGGTATGGGCGGCAAGAACGACGAAGGCCGCAAACCCGAGGACCACCGCCGTGTTGTGCTGCGGCCGGTCCCCAACACCGAACCAGTGTTCGGTGAAGTCCGGCGCGAGCGCCGCGAACGCACCGACCGGGACAAGAAGAAGACCTAGCAAGACCAGGGGAGTTGCGTTGCAGCGCAACGCATATCGCAGAGGGAGACACAGGAGATGTCCACACGGACCGAGCAGATGTCATCGATGATCGACAAGCTGTTGGAAAGCGTTTACGAGTGGGAAGACAAGGTCAACGCTTTCACCGCGAGCAGCGGGATCGACGACGAGATCGTCGTGACGCACGACGGCCGCGGGCGCCTGATCGGCTGCGACATCCCACCCGGCCTCCAAGAACAGCTGTCCGTAGAAGAATTCGAAGAGGCGATGAACGAGGCCATCGCCAAGAACGCCAAGCGCGCATACGACGGCATCCAGGCCCTGGCCGCTGAATTCCGGGCGCAGTGGGCGAACATCCCTGAGGAATTCGCCAACCACCCCGTCGCCGCCGAATTTTCCGCAGCGCTGCGCGGCGCGAGCTAACACCCTTCACTGTCGCCGCTGAAAAATACGTCCGGCAGCGTCAGTGCAGGCAGTTACCATTTCTATAGCAGCAGAAGGGAGGAAAGACAGATGGACGCGATCCACGCCGATATGCCGCAGGTGGAGTCATCCAACGGCGGCTGGTCCTCCATTGTTCCTTCCCAGGAGGGCATTCACCCGGTTCCGACACCGGGCCTGGATGCGCTGTCGGGAGCGGTTTCCGGGGCCGTGGCGGAATGGCCGGCCGTCCATGAAGAGTTCGTAGCAGGCCGCGTGAACGCCGCAGGCAAGTTCGTGGCCGCCAACGGCGGCACCATCGCCAACATCAGCACAGCCGAAGCAACCAACACTGCACAGATCGACGGGATTGAGGTTTAGACATGGCCACTCAGTACACACACCCGTCGGTCCTGTCGCCCTACCCCAACACTGGTGAGGTGCGTCTGCCGCCGCCGATGCAGCCGCAGCCTGGCTACCCGCCCGCACAGCCGCCGCGCAGCCCCAAGGGCGGGCTGATCACCGCGGCGATCGTCGGTGCCGCTGCGATCGCACTCACCGCGGGTGCAATCGGGGGACTCATCGGCAACCACATGGCTACCGGCTCGGCGCCCGCGGCGGCAGCACCCGCCGCGCCGCCTGCGCCCACCACAGAGCAGGTGCACGCGGCCACAGTCGACCTGTGCACGCGATTCGCCGCGGGTTATCGCGCCATGCCGTCACCCCAGAACACAGCATTCGACGTCTTGCCGACGGCGAACTTCATCGCTGACGCCCTGAGGGACAACTCGGCGGCTGATAGCACGATTCGTGAAGCAGTCGATAAGAGCCTCCAGCTTCTGCGGCAGCATGCTGCAGCCGCCAGTGGGGAACAGACGCGCGGTGCGATACGGCCCGCCGTCGGGTGGACTGCGGATGCGGCTAACAACGCAGACCAGCGTGTCTGGGATTTGTGCAGGGCTTACGGAGGCTAAGGAATGGACGCGGGAGCGGAAAGTAGTACCGGGGGGGCCGCTGCCGCTGCGCAGTCCGGTGCTCACATCGGGATGCAGCTGTTTCACCAGGCAGTGAAAGCTGCTGATTCTGTGGCCAAGAAGACCACAGGTGCCGCCAGTACCGCTGCGAACGCCGCTAGCGAACTCGGCGAAGGCCCGTTCGCGATGGCGATCAAGGCCGGCCGGCGTCCGCCGGACAGTTTGGTCCAATTCCTCGACGACCTTCATGAATTCCATGCAGGTGTCGCCAGGGACCTCGATGAAGCAATCGGGACGTCGAAGAACACCTACCGGCCGCAATTCGCCGAGGCGCTGAAAGGCGAAGCCGGTGACGCCCTACTCGCCGCACACGACGAGAACACAGATCTCTGGAGCACTCACTACGACCAGCACGCCAGTGCAGCCAGGGCCGCATATCAGGCGTCCCACCACACCCAAGTTCTCCAAGGCTTGATCGACAACACCGCCGAAGCTGGTCAAGAAGAATTCAATAAGGCCGTGAAAAGCCGCAATCCAGCAGCGGCGATGCAAGTGTGGACCACTTACAGTCAACAAGCCGACAGCGATGTGGCAGAAAGCGTCAAGCAGGTCACCCAGGCGCTCAGCGGGAAGTTCATCATTCCCCAGAATGGTCCGGGCAGTCAGAAGACGCCCGACGGTAAGCAGTCCGATGGCAAGCAGTCGGACAACAAGGAGAACAAGGGCAAGGACGCCGAGAAAGGCACCACACCCGACGCCTCACAGACGACTACCAAGACTGCTTCGAAGGACGGCAAGTCTGCTGCGGATGCATCGCAGCCCGGGGCGACGCCGGACGCCGACCAAACTCCCGTGAAGAACCCGCTTACACCGGGCGCGGCTAACGGGGACGCTACGCAAACAGCCACACCGCCGAGTCAAGCGCCTAGCCAAATGCCGATGACTGGTATGCCTACCAACGCGGGCGGTGGCGCTGGTGGCGGTCGTGGTGGTGGGTCTGGCGGCGGTATGGGCTCGGGTATGTCCGGGCTTGGGTCGAGCATGAAGCCGCCGTCAGGTCTGGGTTCCCCGGGCGGTGGCATGCCTGGTGGTGGGGGAATGCCGGGCGGTATGCCCAGCGGTGGCGGTATGCCTGGCGGTGCGTCGACGTCGCCGGCGTCCGCGTCGCCGTTGGCCAATGCGGGTTCGAGTTTCCAGAGTGGTCTGGCATCGGGCATGAGCGCAACCGGTGGTGGTAGCGCGGCTCCCGTTTCTCCTGTGTCGCAATCGCTTTCGCAGCAGCAAGCGGCTGCCGCCTTCGCCGCACAGCCGCCGGCCGCGGTGGCGCCTCAGATGGGCAGTACTCCTGCTGGGGTGCCGATGGGGGGCGGCCCGTCGGGCGGGGAGATGGGCGGCGGTGCCGCACAGGGTGGTTCAGGCGCAGCGCCGATGGGCGGTGGCGGCATGATGCCTCCTGCCGGCGCGATGGCTGGTGGCCCGATGGCTCCCTACAGTGCTCCGGGGGCTGGCGCGTCTGGCGCGACTCCTGCGCCGCCGTCTGCCCCAACGTCACCTGCGGGCGCTGGTTCGAGTAGCACTAGTGGCGGTGGCGGTCCTGCTGCTGGGCCGGTGATGGCGGCTGGGCATGGTTCGGCAGGGGCCGCGTCTGGTTTGGTTTCCTCTGGCACCGAGGTCAATCCGGATTTGTTGTTGGCGCAGAGGGTACTTGGTGGTTTGGTTCGCGCGTGCGAGAACTGGCCGTCGCTGATCGTCTGGGCGGTCAGCGTGGTGAAAACCTCTGTGGGGTCGCAGATCATCATCGCGACCAGCGCTGGCGGGGGCGGGTATGTTCCGCCGACGGTGGCGCTCCCGACAACGGCTCGGCTGGCTGTGGTTGATCCGGTGCTGCCGTTTGGGTGGGCGACGCGGTGGATGGGATGCCAGAAGCCGTCGAAGATTCTGGCGGATCACTTCGAGTTGTTCCGCAAAAAGACTGTGGGAGCGCAGCTTTCAGCGATGGTGACCACGGAACTGTGGCCGCAGGCCCCCGAGGGGGTGCAGGATTTCCTGGGCATGCAGCATCGGGATGCTCTGGCTATGGCGGTTGAGGCCCCGCGTCTCGATGGTGGGCACCAGCATCGCTTGGCTGCCTTTGATCCTGGTCTTGCCCATCGCATCGCGACGCTAAGTCGCGATCCTCAAGTGTCATTGGGTGCAGCCTGGAATGTGACGGCAGCGGTCGTCGATGCGGCGCATGCTGAGCAAGATGTGTCCGGCGACAAGCTGGCGACCGACGACGAGCTTGCGGTGCTGCGAGCGGTACACCGGGGGACTGCGGATGCTGTCGGGTGGGGGCTATACGACAGCCTGGCTGATAAGCGTCACGGTGGGGCGTTGACCTGGCCCGAGACTCACGCGCCGCAGGATTTCGATGGATCGAAGCTCAACCACGACACTGCCCATGTGTATCGCAAGTACTTCCGGATGGGTCAGGTCGTGGAGCTGGTGCGGTGCTGGAAGTTCTCGCCGCCGCCGCTCGCGGATGTTGTGTACTGCGGTATCCATGCCGGATTTGGATCGACAGTGGTGGCCAAGGTCGGTGAGCTGGAGCAGCAGTTGCGTGGGCAGGCGTCATAGCAGGGGTTGTGTCTGTGCTGACGGTGCCTTTCGGTTCAACACAAAATCAGTTGCAGCATCGCTGTTCACGATTGCTTCTTTGTGTGTAAACTGCTGGTGGTAATGAATTGGTGACGTGTTGAGAGGGGCTGTCGTGGAGCTTGCTGAGGAGTCGGCGAACGACACCCGAGAAGTCCGGGTTGTGGCTTCGGCTGTGTCGGTCAAGCGGACCATCGCTGTCGAGGTGGGGGACAACGGGTGCGTCGTCGGGGTGCGATTCCTCAGCGATGCGTTCCGGAGGTGGGACTCGTACACGTTGGGAGAGCGGGTGGTCAAGGTCGCTGACGTGGCTCATGACCGTTACCTGTCCATTCAACCGAACCGTGACGGGCACTACCCCGAGCGCGGCGAGGTGTCCGCGCGTGAACGCAAGCTGAACTTCTAGAAGGGGCAACACCGCGATGTCGAATGATTGGGATCCGATCAACACCGTTCTCGGCGGGGTCTTGGGAACGGCGATTGCCGCACCGCTGGGGCCTCTCGCCCCGATTGCTGGGATAATCGGCGCGAACCTGTTGGGCAAGGAAGACAATCCGACCGCTAATGGTCCGATTCACGTGGGCCATGTCGGTCCGGATGCACCGCCTCCTGCAGCGCCGCCGCCTCCGCCTGCTCCTGGCGGGTTGGCGCCCGGGCCGCCGCCCCCGCCGCCTCCGGCGCCGCTTCCCGCGCCGCCGGGTGCTCCCGCTCCCGGTACGGGCGCGGCGACTGACGCCGCGAACAAGGAGAGCCGCGAGGTCGCGGATGTCATCGCGCAGCTGCATGAGCTGGACAAGTCGGCGGCGAGCACGATTGATGCGATCCACGCGGCCGGGACTGCGGGCCAGCAGCAGCTGGACGGCATCACCAAGGATGTTCAGGACAAGATCACCGAACTGGGTCCTCGGCTGGACACTCCTGCTGGCCAGCAGGAGCTGCGGGACTTCTTGAAGGAGAAGTTGACCGCGGCCAAGAAGATCATCGACCAGCAGATCGCCGATGCCGAAGCCAAGGCCCGTCACACGCGCGAGTTGACGCAGAAGTACGCCGACATCGGTGGCGGTGGCGACGACGTTAAGCCCGCCGGCAACGCTGGCAACGGCGGCAACGGCGGTGAGGGTGGCGGCCCCAGCGGCGGCGGCCCGGCTGGTAGTAGTAGCGAGCAGGGCACGACCCCGTCGAGCGCGCCGGTGAATGCGGCGGCTCCGGGTACTTCGCCGTACGGGCAGGGCATGATGCCAGGCGCGGGCATGATGCCTGCGGGTATGTCGATGCCGCAGATGCCGTCGTTCGGTGGGGGCGGCATGCCCTCGTTCGGCGGGGGCGGTGATCCGCTAAGTGCCTTGAGTGGGTTGGGTGCTCAAGGGCTGGGCCGTGATCCGTCGTCGTCCTTCCATGACGATCCCAATAGCAGCAAGGGCTCGTCGAGCAGTGATGGGCCGTCGAACGCGAAGTTCAAGGACGGCACCGAGAGCGGTTCGGGGAATAGCGGCGCCAAGCCGGGCAGTGAGACCAATGGCAACACGTCGCCGGCGGGAGCCCCCGGGACGACCGGAACCAATGGTGGTGCAACGGAATTGGCCGGCAACCATCAGGGCGCTCCGGGTGCTGACCCGAATACACCCGCTCCGACGACACATGTGTCGTTGCCTGGGGGGCAGGACACCGAAGCGCGCACCGTGCAGGGCGCGCAGGCGGTCAAGGCCGCCCTTGGCGGGGCGACGGTGGCCGATGCGTGGCATCAGGCGGGTGTGACGGTACCTCCGCCGGGCACTCCGGTGACCGACCCGATTCCGCCGACCAAGTTGAAGGCCGGCGACGTGGGTATCTGGCAGGACCATCTGGTGATGGCCTTGGGTAACGGCAAGGTGCTCGTTTCCGGTCAGCCGCAGCCGTTGTCGAGTGTGGGCACCGGTCCGGATTTCCTGGGGTGGATGGACCCGAGCGCAGCGGCCCCCAAGGGTGGCGCCCCGGCCGCAAGCCCTGCTGCGGCACCGCCGCAGCAGCCGCCGGCAGCCCCGCCAGGGTTGCCGTCCTAAGAAGCTGTTTGAGTGTGAGAGCGGGTGGGCGATGACGCGACGTCGCGGTGATAGCCGTGCGATCGGGTCATCGCCCACTGCTGCGCATAACGATGTAGGTGTCCGATGAGTTTGGATGGGTTTGTGCGTGCTGCGGGGGCGGCGATGGGTATGGCGCGCCAATCGTTCGGCACTGGTGGTGTGGCGTTGGCGCCCCCGCCTGACCTTGGCCCGCGCCCGGATCGTACTGGTGACGGATCAGGCGCTGCGGCAACCGCTTTCAGCCACGAATCAACACAAATCGACTCTCACCTGGCGGCGCTGAGCGAGCACGATGCGGCCAGCGGCGCGCAGCTGCAACAAGCCCTGACCTCCGCTGGTGTCTCGCGCGGCCGGATGGACTCGGTGATCGCCACCGCGGTCGCCGATGTGCAGGCAATGGGCATGTCCACCAACACGATTGAGGGCCAAAAAGCATTGGTAGCGGCCATCAAACGGCATCTGGAGGACACCAAGTCCACCTTGGATCAGGGCGGCGCTGACGCCTCCACCCACGCTGCGTCAGCCAACGCGAACGCCGCGGGCTACCAGGGCATCGGGCACCCGCCCGCCGGGGCTGCTCCGGCGATGGCGACGATGCCGGCGATGCCGCAGCTTCCCCAGATGCCGATGGGCGGCATGGGCGGCGGCTTCCCCATGGGCGGCGGCATGCCCCTGGCACCCCTGGGCGCACTCGGAAACCTGTTCTCGCGCACCGGGTTCGCTCAGGACGCCGGACGCGCTTCGAGCAACCCGGTGGGCGATGGGCTCGGCGGCAACGTGCCGAGCTCGGAGAACACGTCCTCGGCCGCGGCGATCCCGGTCAGCGAGGTCGATCTACATAAGAAGGGGTTCCCCGGCGGCCCGGACGCGTACCGTACGTACATCGGGAAAGCCCTCGACCATATGGGAATTACCGATCCGGTGGCGCGGGCGAACTGGACTCGCGGCTATATGACGGCCGCTGAACGTGAGTCGGCTTTCCGCCCGGACGCGGTGAACCTCAGTGACTCCAACGCTCACGGTGCACGGATGGCCGATGGTGCCCCGGCCAATTCGTCACGTGGCGGTTTGCAGACCATCCCGTCAACGTTCGCAGCGAACCACGAACCGGGGACCAGTCGCAGCATCTATGACCCGATCGCCAACATTGCGGCGTCGATGAACTACGTGATGCGCCGCTATCACGTGGCGCGCGACGGGTCGAATTTGTCGGCGGTTGGCCAGTTCAATCCCCATCACGCACCGGGAGGTTACTGATCGTGAGTTTGGATGGGTTTGTGCGTGCTGCGGGGGCGGCGATGGGTATGGCGCGCCAATCGTTCGGCACTGGTGGTGTGGCGTTGGCGCCCCCGCCTGACCTTGGCCCGCGCCCGGATCGTACTGGTGACGGATCAGGCGCTGCGGCAACCGCTTTCAGCCACGAATCAACACAAATCGACTCTCACCTGGCGGCGCTGAGCGAGCACGATGCGGCCAGCGGCGCGCAGCTGCAACAAGCCCTGACCTCCGCTGGTGTCTCGCGCGGCCGGATGGACTCGGTGATCGCCACCGCGGTCGCCGATGTGCAGGCAATGGGCATGTCCACCAACACGATTGAGGGCCAAAAAGCATTGGTAGCGGCCATCAAACGGCATCTGGAGGACACCAAGTCCACCTTGGATCAGGGCGGCGCTGACGCCTCCACCCACGCTGCGTCAGCCAACGCGAACGCCGCGGGCTACCAGGGCATCGGGCACCCGCCCGCCGGGGCTGCTCCGGCGATGGCGACGATGCCGGCGATGCCGCAGCTTCCCCAGATGCCGATGGGCGGCATGGGCGGCGGCTTCCCCATGGGCGGCGGCATGCCCCTGGCACCCCTGGGCGCACTCGGAAACCTGTTCAGCGGCGCGGCCCGTCAGTCCGGTCCGGGCGGTGAGGGGAACGGAAGTACCACCGAGCTGGCGGGCATGGTGCGCGGCAACGGGGGCGGCGCGGTGGGGGATCAGATCGTGCACAACGCATTGACCCAGCTGGGCGTGCCCTATGAGTGGGGCGGGGAAAAGCCTGGCGTCGGTATGGATTGCTCGGGTTTGGTGCAGTACGCCTATCACAAGGCTGGGATCGCGATTCCGCGCACCACGTACGACATGACGAACTGGGGTGTGCGCGTGCCGCCGAATCAGGCGCAGCCCGGCGACATTCTGCTGTGCAACCGGCAGGACGGGGCGTGGCAACACGTGATGCTGGTGATGAACGACCACCAGACGGTGGAGGCGCCGCAGCGGGGTGTGCCCGTGAGGATCGGACGTTGGCCCTCTGGCTCATTCGAGGTCAGACGGGCCGCATAGACAGACGCGATGAAGGGGTAAAGGGGAGAGAGATGCCGCCGGGCGGTTTGAATTACGCTTCATTAGAGCAGGTTTCGGCGTGGCGATTCCTGCGCCACCGGATTGCCGTGGCGATCGGCCGGCGCAATGTGCGCCTGGTGCACGATCCGTCGAAGAACTCGATCGCCGCGCTGCGGGTGAGTTTCGTGGCGTCGATTGTGATCGTGGGGATCTTCTGCGTCATCGCGTTCATCAAGCCGCAGGGTCAGATCGGCAAGTCGAGCATGGTGGAGGCGCGTGGCTCCAACGGTGTCTATGTCGACGTGGGCGGCACGTGGCATCCGGTGCTCAACAAAGCAAGCGCCCGGCTGATCACCGGTCAGGCCCAGGACCCGACGTTGGTGCCGATGTCGGAAATCCTCAAACAGCCGATCGGGCCGATCCTGGGTATCCAGGGCGCTCCGGACGATCTGGGGGTCCGCTCACCGGGCGACACCGGGTGGTCGCTGTGCGACAAGCTGGGATCGCAAGGCTCCCAAGTCATTCCGCGGACCACCGTGATCGACGGCCTGGCAACGCTGGGGGACTGGGCGCACACCATCGTCTCTCCGGAGGCGGCGCTGATGACCTACGGCGGTGAGAACTTCCTGGTCACTGACGGGCATCGTTCGGCGATCGACCTGGCGGACAAGCCGGTCACACTCGCGCTGGGGCTGCCCGTCGGCGACCTGCATCCGGCGGCGATGTCTCGTGCCTTGTATGAGGCGTTGGCCCCGACGGCTCCGCTGCGGGTTCCGGACATCCCGAACCCCGGTGGGCCGGTGAGTTACGCCAGTGGGACCTTGCCGCTGGTGTCGGGGAGCGTCATGAAAGTGTCGGACGTCACCGGTGATCCTCAGTTCTTCGTGGCCCTGCCCGCCGGCGTGCAGCGCATCCCTCAGACGGTGGCCACCATGATCATCAACGCTGCGGTGGTGCCGGGCGCGCAGGTGATGGTGGCCAAATCGGCGGCGCTGACGGCGATGCCGCAGGCGGTCGGGTTCGACACGAGCGTGTATCCGCCGGGGCTGGTCAAGTTGCTGGACAAGACCAATGAGCCGGTGACGTGCGTGATGTGGCGGCGTACCAACGGCGAACCGCAGGCGCAGGTCTCGACGATTTCGGGGCGGCGGCTGCCGATCCCGGTCGGTGACGAGCGTCGCGTGGTGCCGTTCGTCAGTGCCGGACCCAACACTGCGGACGAGGTGTTCGTCAGTCCGAACGCGGCCAATTACGTGCAGGTCACGGGTGTGCAGGCTGATTCGAAACGTGGTGAGAGCCTGTGGTTCATCGGCAACAACGGAACCCGATTCGGTGTGCCTGCGGCGGGATCGAACGGCGATGACCAGAGTCGCCAGGCGCTGGGGCTGGACAAAGGCAAGGTGACGCCGACGCCGGCGCCGTGGGCGGTGATCAAGTGGCTGCCCGCTGGCCCGGCCCTGTCGAAGTCGGCTGCCCTCACCCAGCATGACACCTTGATGCCCGATCAGAACGCGGCGGCGATCCAGACCCCGAAAGCAGGTGCGTAGCACGTGAGTACAACCGGTTTCATTCGGCAGGAAGTCAGCACGCCCTTCGTTCCGCAGGAAGCGATCCAGATCGCCGACCCCGCCGAAATCACCCGCCCCGCGCCGGCGAAACCGCCGACCTGGGTGTGGGTCGTCATGTTCGTGGTCGCCGCAATCGTGCTGATGGTGTCGCTGTATTTGTCTGGCGCACGCCAACTTTCAGGAGCCTCGTTCTTCATCTTCCCGATGATGATGGTGTCGATGGTCGGCATGATGCGTAACCGAATGGGCTCCAACGGCAAAAAGGACCACGGTGCAGCGCTGAACCAAGACCGCGCGGTGTACTTGCGTGGAATCGACGAGCAGCGGGTCAAGATTCATGAAGCGGGTCGCGCGCAGGCAACCGAAATCTCCTACCACCATCCCACCCCGCAGGACGGCTCGCTGGGCACCTTGGTGGGCACCGACCGGATGTGGGAACGCACCCCCGATGCCCGCAATTTCGGTCACGTGCGGATGGGTGTCGGAATCACGCGGCTACAGACCAAACTCCTTCCGCCGACGAAAGTTCCGCCACCGGAATTCCGGGAGACGGTCACCACGGTGGCAGCCCGTGATCTGCTGCGAGCCCAGAACGTCATCCACGATGTTCCCCGGCCGCTGCACCTGTTTGATCAGCGAGGCTGGAGCTTTTTCGCCGAGCCGGAGCTGCGCGAGACGGTGCAGGGGATTCTGCGCGCGATGGTATGCCAGCTGTGCGTGTTCCACGGACCCGACGACGTCCAGGTCGCCATCATCACCGATGACATGCAGGCCTGGGATTGGGCGAAATGGCTACCCCACGTGGGCGATGACCAGTTCGTCGATGCCTGTGGGCCGGCGAGGCTCATGTTCTCGGACGTGGGTGCATTCATGGAGCGCTTCGAGTCGTCGCTGGCGTCGCGGCGGCCGTTCCAAGCGCGGCAGGAGGGCGGCGAGTCGCCCGAGCGGTGGCTGGTCGTCGTGCTGGACCTGCCCGGAGCCAATGCCACGCCGATTCTGACCGAAGAGGGCCGGATGGGGGTGTCGGTGCTCGAAGCGACCGGCGACGAGCTCAGTGTGTTGGCTACCGGTGACACGGCATTTTTCGTGGCGACCGATGAGCACGGCACGGTCAATCTGCTCAAAGCAGCGAAAGCATAAGGGGGAATTCTCGCGATGGTTGCCATCACCAAGGAAGTACCGTCCGGGCTGCGTTTTGCCGCGGTCCCGGATGTCATGCCCATCTACGAAGCCGAAGCATTGGCCCGTTCACTGGCCCAGTACACCCCGACCGACGAGGCCGAGAAGTTGTTGGCCCAGCAGGCGGCTCAGGCGCGTGCTGGCCAGGACTTCACCGATGCGCTGAACATTTTCGACTTGCGAACGTGGAATCCACGGCTGACCTGGAATGAACTAACCCCGGCACGCCGGCTGAGAGCTCCCCTCGGTAAGACCCCAGCGGGCGTGGTGGCGGAGCTCGATTTGAAGGAGGCCGCCGAGGCGGGCATGGGTCCGCACGGGCTGATGGTCGGCATCACCGGCTCCGGCAAATCCGAACACCTCAAGTCGCTGGTGCTGGCGCTGTGCGCCACCCATTCGCCCGAGCAGCTGCGGATTCTGCTGGGCGATTTCAAGGGTGAGTCCGGTCTGGGCGATCTGGAACGATTGCCGCACGTTGAGGGCCTCGTGTCGAACCTGGAAGGCAGCCGGCACAAGCTGGTTCGATTCCAGTCGGTGTTGCGTGGCGAGTTGGGTCGGCGCCAGGAGTTGTTGAAGGCTGCGGGCTTCAAGGGTGTGCGCGAGTATGAGGCGGCCCGCGCCGCGGGGCGCACCGATTTGGAGCCGATCGGCGCGCTGGTGCTGGTCCTCGATGAGTTCGCCCAGATGCTGGTGTTGCTCCCGGAGATGGGCGGCACGATGGACGAGGTCGCCCGCCTGGGGCGATCGTTGTGGATTCACATTCTCAACGCTTCTCAGCGCGTGGAGGGTGGCAAGGCGCAGGGCATGCACTCGCAGCAGCAGTTCGCGATCGGCATGAAGGTGAAAACCGCCGGCGAATCGCGCGCCGCGATCGGCTCAACGCGGGCGTACGACGAATTCAAGAGCAAAGACGCCCCGCCGGGATCGGCGTTCCTGGTCGTCGACGACGAACACACCCGCTACCGCGCCTTCTACTCCTCCGGTCCGTACACGCCGCCGAAAATCAGTGCAGCGGAACGGGATCGCGCCGAAGGCCAGTATCTGCCGGTCACCAAATTCACCAGTGCGATGTCCGCATTGCCGGACACGATCGGGATGGAGGACGAGGACGAGTTCGACGAGGCCGACGTCTCCGACGCGGCGGTGCAGACAGTCGACCAACTGATGGTCGACCGCATCTGCGAGGCCGCGCGTACCTTGCCACGCGGACACCGGATGTGGAAGCCCGACCTGGAAGAAACCGAGAAGCTGCCGATCGACGAGATCGTCACCGAGTACTGGCACCGGGAGCGCTGGCAGGATTTCACCGAAGATTCAGGCCTGGTGGCGCCGTACGGCCGGGAAGACGACTGGTACTGGCATTCTCAGGATGTCGTCGCGGTCGACCTGGGTAGCACCCATGGTGGTGTGGCCGGTGCGCCGCAAGCCGGCAAGTCCACGGCTCTGCGGACGTTGATCATGTCGTTGGCGATGGCCAATTCCCCTGCGCGCGTGCAGTTTTACGGCCTTGACTTCGGTGGTGGAAAGCTGGCGAGCCTGGCGAGCCTTCCCCATGTCAGCGGTATCGCAGCGACCGGCGACGACGAGCGCATCGGTCGGGTGGTCTCCGAGGTCGAGCGGATTTTGCGTAACCGCAAGCGCGAATGGGGACGCTTTGGCGAGTCGGGCTTGGACCTGGCGCGGTACCGGGCGGCCAAGTTCGGCCCGAACAAGATGCCGGTGCCCGATGACCAGCACGGCGACGTGTTTCTGGTGGTCGACAACATCAGCAAGCTCAAGACGGAAATGCTCGACATCCACGACCGGATCATCGCGCTGGCGGACGGGTCCTTGAGTTTCGGCGTGCATGTCATCATCGCCAACGACAAGTGGCTGACCATCAAAAACGAGGACAAGCTGCTGGCCAAAGTCGAACTGAAGCTGGGCGACAAGTCCGACTCAAAGATGGACCGGCAGGCCGCCGAGGATGTGCCCAGCAAGCAGAAAGGCCGGGGCCTGGTCGCCTCCGGCAATCACATGCTGGTTGCGGTGCCGTACCTGTCGGAGTTCACCGAGCTCAGTGACACCGAGGCGACGGAGGCGACCGCCAAGGCCGTGGCAGCCGAGTGGGCCGCCCGTGGGTTCGGCCCCGCGCCACGGCTGCGGCAGCTGCCGGCCGAGGTTGACTTCGATGACCTGCCGCCGATGCCTACTACCGCGCCGCGTCACGCGCTGCCGGTGGGTATCGGCGAACGGGAGATGAGCACCGTGTGGCTGGACCTGCAGCAGTACCCTCACGCGTGGTGCACCGGAACCTCGCGGTCGGGTCGCAGTGTGTTCTTGCAGACCGTGTGCGCCGCCATTCAACAGCGCTACACCCCCGAACAGGCGCAGATTATCGCGTTCGATCCGTCGGAGGACCTGGCTGACGCGATCAGCGACCGTTACCGCACGGTGTACCTGAACCAGCACAAGGAGATCGCTCAAGCCAGCGCCGAGTTGGCGCAAAGGCTCGAGATGCGCAAGCCGCCGGCGAATCTGCATCCACGCGAGTTGCGGCAGTGGCGTGCGAACGTGGTGCGGCCGAAATGGTTCATCATCATCGACGACCTGCACCTGCTCACGCCGGCGAACACGCTCAGCTCGCTGACGGCGCCGCTGGTCGGGCCGGCCGAATCGGCGAAGAATCTGGACCTGCACATCATCGCGTCGATCACGATCGACAACTGGTACGCCAAGGGACAGTCGCACAAACTGCTCAGCGCCATGAACACTGCCGGTGCCTCGGTGGTGGTCCTAGACGGAAACCCGGCAGACAAGATCATCGACCAGGTGCGGCCGGCGTCGCGGGCACCGGGGCGCGGCGAACTGTACGAGCGCAAAGCCGGCGGACAGCTCATGCAGATCGCGCTGCCTCCGCTACTGGTGGAGGGAACCGAGTAGTGCCCGTGATCGCCGGTCCTCGAGGCGTAGGACGTCAGAAAATTAGTGTCGGCAAGACGGCGCAGGTATTGGGATAATGGTGGTAAGGGCGGATATAGGGGGTGTCCATCGGGGTGATTTTGGGCAGTTGGTGCGGCCAGCATCACCGGTTGCATCATGAGTGAACAATCAGGCGTTTACGTATTCCATTACTTGCATTGTCGTGTGTACACTGACGGCAAGTCCAACCAAACATAGGAGTTGTGATGAGCTTTATTTCTCTGGAACCCGAAGCTGTGATGGCCGCCTCGGGCATGGCGGCGGGCCTGTCCGGCGAGGCGGCCGCCCACGGCGGGCAGACCGCCGCATCGGCGGCAGTGGTGCCCCCGGGCATTGAAGAAATCTCCGCCGCCAACGCCGCCAAGATCGCCGAATTCGCCAGCCAGGCATCGGCGGTGCTGGAAGCGGGAGCCGCCTTCCACGCCGAACACGGTGTGGCCCTGGGCCTTTCGTCGGCGATCACCGACCTGACCGACGCCCTCAACTACGCGATCATCGGCGACATCGTCTGATACAGGTCGATGGAAAAGGTTAAGGCGCAACGATGACTGCTCCAGGTGCATGGGGAGCCCTCCCTCCGGAAGAGAACAGTGCTGGCTTCTGGCTGGGTCCGGGCGCGGAGTCGTTCATCGCTGCCGCTGAAAACCTGGTGGCCGTGGCTTCGGGGCTGATCGCGAACCTGGGTGGTCAGGAGGCGGTCAACGCCGCACTGGCGGCCTCATGGCCGGACCCAACCGGGGAACTGGCGGTCCTGTCGAAGGTTCCGCTGATGCTGTGGCAGGCGATGGCGGCCGGGCAGATTTCTGAGGCCAGTGCCGCCATCCACGCCACAGCGTTGGCATTTGAGACCCTGAAAGCGGCCACGCCCACGCCCGGGGAGGTGTTGGAGAATCAGACGGAACACGGTGTGCTGCAGGCCAACAACTTCCTGGGCATGTTGACCCCGTTGATCGGGATCAACCGCGCCAACTACGGGCGAATGTGGGTCACGGCCGCCAGCAACAAATACTCCTACGCCGCCGCCTCGGCGACGGGTGTGCAGTCCATTCCGCCGCTTCCGCCACCACCCCCGGCGACCCAAGGCGCGGCGTCAATGCCCTCAATGCCGACACCAAATAGCAACAAGGCCGAAGACCTGGCCAGCAGCCCCGAGCAGGCTCTCCAGGCCTTCATGGGTCCGCTGCAGCAGGTCGGGTCGATGGGCAGCCAATTGGGTGGCGGAGGCCCGTTGAGCAGTCTCGGGCAGATGGGGCAGTCGGCGTTCAGCCCGTTGACGCAGATGCTGCAAACCGGCATGGGCGGCAACACCACCGACGCCCTGGCGTCGTCGATGTCGGCGGATTGGCTCTCGGCCACGCCCGGGGCCGGCGGCCCTGTGGCGGCCAACCTGGTCTCCGGGCTGGGCGGCGCCGGCGGGGGAGGCGGCGGTGGTTTGGGTGGTCTGAGTGCATTTCGGGGGCCGGCCGGCTTTGCGTCGGCTCCGAC
Source organism: Mycobacterium sp. SMC-18 (assembly GCF_045310895.1). Lineage (NCBI taxonomy): Bacteria > Bacillati > Actinomycetota > Actinomycetes > Mycobacteriales > Mycobacteriaceae > Mycobacterium > Mycobacterium sp. SMC-18. The sequence goes on along the minus strand of NZ_JBJIAL010000025.1, from coordinate 11,616 downwards.
CATCAACGCCGCCACGGCCAACCCGGAGGCGACGGTATCGCGCCTCACCGAGGCGCGCATGGCCTCGGGGGCGCCGGCAAGCACCGCGGGAATGGGCAGCAGCGGCGCGATGATGGGGCCGATGGCAGCTCGCGGCGGCGAGCAGGACAAGCAGGACGCAGGCAAAGAGCGTCGCAGCACCCCGCTGGCGTCTCTGGCCTCGCTTTACCGTGCGCCAGCAACCGTGCCGGTCATTACCGGCGGTTCGGGGGCGGTTTTCCGGGGGGAGGAGGGCATCACACGGCCGTCGTGATGAACCGACGCACAAACCAGGCGGGTAACCGCACCGATCAACGATTCATCTACAGCTATGAAGGGACATATCAGACATGAGTGACTCAACCATTTTCGGTGATCTTGAAGGCATCGGCCGGGATTCCGGCTCACTTCAGGAAATCTCGGACGAGCAGGCCTCGATCATGAATGCGCTGGGCGCCTCCATGGAGACGCTGGCCACCGCGATGAAAGGCGGCGCCGGCAAGGCCATGCAGATGGTCGGCGAGCAGCTGCAGCACCAGGGGCAGCAGTTCAGCACCACGTTCGCCGACCACTCGCAGAAGATGAGCAACAACGGCCACATCTTGAGCACGGCCGACGACGACGGCGCGTCGATGATCAGCGGCATCAGCAACCTGATCGTCTAGCCGACCCGCTCACTACCCAAGACAACCAACACACACGTTCATCGAAAGGACATTCCCGTGCTGATTCACTACGCAACGCCGGCGATCGCCGAAGTCGCCTCCCAGATTGGCCACGCCGCCGAACGGACCGATCAGAACCACCAGCGCAGCCTGGCAACTGTGCAGGCCAACGCTAACAACTTCGGCGGCGCTGGTAGCGCGGCGTTCAACGCCGCGATTACCGCGGTCAACCAGAAGTACGCGCAGTCCCAGGCCACCATCCAGCAGGCGGGCAAGGTGCTCATGCAGGCCAACGAGGAGATGACCCACGCCGACCAGAAGTCGGCAGGTCAGTACGTCTAACTGACCTGCTGGTCGATTCACCGCGGCCCGGCGAAGGGCTGGATACGCCGGAAACGGCCACTTCCAGTTTCCTTTGCCGGGCCGTTGCGTGAACACGGCCAGGACCAACGCCAGGACAGAACAGAGAAAGCAGCCGCACGATGACGCGCCCACCGACTTTCATCAAGCGACAGGCCGCCGCTCCGCGCGGCCCGCAGCCGATCGACGCCATTGAGACCACGTGCGAAGGGACGTGGTTGCTGCAGGCGCTGTGCGGAATCGAGCACCTTCCAGGTTCGATGCTGTTGCGTCCCTACGTTTCTGCCTCAGGCCGGCCCACGTGGCACCCAGGCATTCCGATTCTTCGCGAGGCTGGCGCGATCACAGAGGACGACGAGGTGCATCCGACCGTGGCGCGGTGGCTGGAAATTCTCAGCGCCCCCGACATCGCGTTGGTGGTCGATGTGCGCCGCCCCGGTGTCGAATGCCTCCGGATGGTGATCGCGCGGCGCGACGGTAAGCATGCGGCGATTTCCCGTGGCGGCCCCGACGCTGTCAATGTCACGATCGAGGAGGTCGGCTCGGTCCCGTCGATGCGCGTGTTGTTCGAGCGGATCATGGAGCTGTGCGACCGGGGTTTCGGTCCGGTCGCACCCGCTGCCTTCGACCCGGTCACCGTGCGCACAGCGGCGCTTCTGGATGGTTTTAACAAGATCGTGCAGGGCGATCACACCCCGGCCGCGGCGCTCGGGTCGATGGACCTGACCCCCGAACAGCGGCGCATCCTGACGTTGGCCGCCGATCAACCGCTGATGGAGGCGGGATTCGCGCTGCAGGTGCACGATGCCCGGGGTGATCACTTCGCGCTGGCGTCGGCCGCGGTCACCGACACCGTGGAGGGCCGCATTGTCACCGGACCTGTCGTCGGGGAGGACCGGACGTGGTGGACACAGATTGTTCCTGGTACCGCGGATGCCGGCGGGAGCGCCCTGCGCGCTCTGCTGGCGACAGTGGGGACCACCTGGGAGGGCCATTCGCGGTACAAGTAAACACACAATTGATGTGTTTACGTACTGCCTCTATTGCTTCAATTGTGTTATTTTGACGGTATGGATATTGGGGGTGTCCGGGCCACCGGCTCTGGCACGAAACTTGTGGGAGAGCCAGTGAGTCAGAGCAACGATGACGATTTCGATGACGATTTCCTCTCGCGGTATGTCGGGAACGAATCGTCGGCTCCGCAGGGCGGGGGGCAGGAACCCGGCGCGGAATCGGTCCAACCGAACCCCTTGGGCCTGTCGGCCGATCCCGAGGGCACCAACATTCTCGACCGGGCAACGCACGCGCGAATGATGCGCGAGGCCGAAGAACTGGCCGCCCAAGAACTGGCCGCCCAGACGCCCGCGGGCGCCGACGCGCCCTGGCCGGGGCGCAGTGCCGACGAACCGACGACGATCGGCGGTTTTCCCCCGATCAGCACGCCGCGGCATGGGCAGCCCGGCCCCGAGCATGGCCGGCACACTCAATCTCCGCAGGCGCCGCAGCACCAGCCCGCGCCGCCGCACCCCGGCCTGGACCGTGCGGTCCCCCGGGAGCAGGCCCCTGCTGCCCCGCAATGGCCCGCGCCGCAGTGGCAGCAGGGCCCGCCCCCGCCGCCGCAACCGGGTGGGCAATCCGGTTTTGCGCAGCCGCCGTTCGGCCCCGCTGGTGTGGGCGCCCGCCGCGATGATGAGTTGTTGGACGAGTCGGCAAAGTCTGTGGGCCGCACGCGAGCGGAGATTCACGAAAGCAACGTCGTTGCGCCGTACAAGCCGGTACCGCAGACCGGGTGGCGCAAAGGTCTCTACAAGGCCACCCGGATCAACCTCGGCCTGTCGGCGAGCGAAGCGCATTGGAATGACCTCAAACGGCGGCTCAAGGTGAACCTGCGGGGCCGCTACGTCATCGCAGTCATGCAGGAGAAGGGTGGGGTCACCAAGACCACGACGTCGGCCATCATCGGCGCGGTCCTGGCGCAGTACCGCGACGAGAAAGTCGTGGCCATCGACGGAAATCCGGCCTCGGGCAACCTGGCCGAGCGGATCGATGAACCGTCCACCGAGTCATGGCGGGGTCTCAACAACGACCAGCACTTAGTCAACTACAGCGATTTCCGCAACTACCTGGGCAAAGACTCGCACTCGGGGCTGGAGGTGCTCGGCTCGGATTCCGGCCCAGTGCCGATGTCGGGCACGGATCTCTACGAGGCGTGGGGCAGGCTGCAGAAGCTGTATCCGATCGCGATCGTCGACTGCGGTACCCAACACCTGGATGACGTGACGCGAGCCATTTTGGACTATCTGCCGGTCGATGCGCTGGTGGTGCCCTCCACGACGTCGCTGGACTCGGCCAAAGCCGCCAGCCGCACCTTGAACTGGCTGATGGAGCACGGCTATCCGCACCTGGTGCGTGAGGCCGTGGTGATCGTGAGCAACACCAAAAAGGTTGACGCCAGCTCGCAGGTCAAGCAACTGCACAAGGACTTCGAACGTGTCGTACGTTCGGTCCACACTGTCGGTTTCGATCCGCACCTGAGCGATGCGGTGGCCATCGACATCAGCCGACTCCAGCCGCAGACGTGGCAGGCGTACGTCGAAGCGACGGCATCGCTGGCCGATGGTTTCACCCGAGCCGCCGAACGCACCCCCCAGCACCCCCAGCAGCCGGTACAACCGCCACGGCCGCCGCAGCCGCCCACGCCGGGCGGCCCGTGGCAGGGTCCGGGGCCACACGCCGGTCCCGGACAATGGAACGGCGGAGCGCAAGGTCCATGGCAGGGCGGCGGTCAGGGCCACGGCGGTGGCCAGTGGCCGGCTGACGGTCGCTGGCAGGGCGGTCAGCCCCGATGACCGCGACAACCGAACGCGCCGGGACCAAACCCAGCGCCCATGTCAGGTTGCGCGAGCAGGTCCGCGTCGCGGTGCTGTACGGCGGACGGCAAACCGACCTGGTGCTCCCGGCAACCGAAGTGGTAGCCACTGTCGTCAGCGAAGCGCTGAGACAGGTCATCGACCAGGCCGACGAGCTGCGTCCGCGTGACGACCAGGACATGATCACCCCCGGCAAGGTGGTGCTCAAGCGCGTCGGCGGCGCAGCTTTGGCACGCGGCGAGTCGCTGCGTGAACAGGGCGTCACTGACGGCACCCTGCTCATCCTCGACGTCGAAGACGCCGAGGTGTCCTTCACGCCGGTCATTGAGAACGCGTCCTCGGCCATCGCCGACATCAATGCGCGGCGCTTCAAATCGGTCACGCCACAGACGGCCACCACGGTGGCGGCCGTGACCGCCGCGATCGGTGCAGCGCTCGTGGCCGCGCTGTTGGTGCGGGTGTGGGCGTTGAATCACGCGGCGGGGGTGAACTGGCCGCTGGTGCCGCCGGTCGCCTGCGCGACGATCGCGGTGCTGCTGGTGGCCGGCGGCGCGATCGCCTGGTGGCGCCAGCACCTCACAGTGGTCGCCAACGGGTTGTGGGCCGGGGCATTGGTGACGGCGGGCGCAGCGGGATACACCGCGGTTCCCGGCCCGGCGGGGGCGTGGAATGTCGTGTTCGCGGCAGCGCTGACCGCAGTGCTGGCGGTGGCCTTGTGGGTTCTGGGGCCGGCTCCGGCGGCCCTGCTGTGCTGGCTGACAATGGTGTCGATCGGTGCGGGCCTGATGAGTCTGTTGCATGCGCTCGGCGTACCGATGATCTACCTGTGGACCGGTGCCCTGGTAGCAGCGCTGTTGGTGCTCAAGAAGGTCGAAGCGCTGTCGGCCACGCTGGCACGGGTACCGATGCCGTCGTTCCCCACGGTGACGGGCAAGCTCACCTTCGACGACGCTGACGAGATGGCATCTGAGGCGCTGGTGGCGGCCGAAACGGAAGGAACGCCCAGCGTTGACGAACTCAGTCGTGCGCAGATCGCAGCGAATGGGTATCTGCAGGCGATCGTCGCCGCCATCGCTCCGTTCTTTGTGCTCGGTGCCGCCGGCGCGGTATCACCGTGGCAGGGCCGTTGGATGTTGGCGACGGGCTTCGTGCTTGGGATCGCGCTGATTCTGGTCTTCGGCGGCCGCGCACTGGACGACCGGGCAGCTGCGGTCACTGTCGTGGGCACGGCGTTGGCGATGAGTGCTGCCCTGGGCGTGAAATATGCACTGTCCAGCCATAATCCGGCGGTCAGCTTGGTCGTCGCCGGATTGGTCGCTGCGCTGGGCCTGTCAGCGCTGGTGGTTGCCGCTGTCGTGCCGCGGCGCGCGTTCTCGGCGCCGGTACGCAAGGGCATCGAATGGTTCGAGTACGCGTTGCAGGCCGCGGTGTGGCCGCTGCTGCTGTGGCTGCTAAACATCTACGAGCTCGTCAGGAACTGGGCATGAGCGGCCGGCGTTGCGGCCAGGCGATGGCCATTGCAGGAGTCAGTGCGCTGGTGATGGTCAGCCCGTTGGTGACCGGTACCGCTGCGGCGGTCAACCCGCCGGTGGTTGACCCGGGCGCGGTGCCCAGTCCCGATCCGGTCGGACCGGCTGAACCGCTGCAGCAGAAAAAGCAATGCACCCCCACGGGTGTGCTGCCCAATTCCGACCTCGGTGCGCCGACCGCATCCCAGGCGTTCATGGACATCCCCGCCTTGTGGCGCTCCGCTGGGCGGGGCGCTGGGCAGACCATCGCGATGATCGACACGGGAGTCAACGTCGCGCCCGGACCGCCGGGTTCCCCGCCCCGGTTGGCGCACGTCCACGGCGGCGGCGATTACGTCGACCCGGCGGCAAATGGGTTGCAGGACTGCGACTCTCACGGCACCGTGGTCGCCAGTATCTTGGGCGCCCAGCCCTCGCAGACCGACGGTCTGGTCGGTGTGGCACCGGACGCCGACATCATCTCGATCCGGCAGTCGTCCGAAGCGTTCGTGCCTGCCAACCCGACCTCGGCCGATGTCGAGAACGACCGCCGGGCCGGCACCGTGTCGTCGCTGGCGAAAGCGGTTGTGCTGGCTGCGAATTCGGGCGCCAAGGTACTGAACATGAGCATCGTGGCGTGCATCCCGGTTCTCAAGCCGGTCGATCAAACCACGCTGGGCGCGGCGATCCGGTACGCCGCAGTGGATAAAGATGTGGTCATCGTTGCGGCCGCGGGCAACCTGGCCAACCAGGGCTGCGCGCAGAATCCGGACATCGACGCCACCAGCACGAAGGACCCCCGCAACTGGGGGCGGGTGGTGACCATCTCAACGCCGTCGTGGTTTTCGCAGTATGTGCTGTCGGTGTCTGCGACCGACGGCAGCGGTCAGCCCGCTGTCGATCAGCAGGGCCGTGAAATCAGCCTGGCCGGCCCGTGGGTCGGCGTCGCAGCGCCCGGCACCTTCGTCGAAGGACTCGACGGCAAGGGCGCGGTGATCAATGGGACGTTCGATGAGCAGGCGGGGGTGCTCAAGGCCATCAACGGCACCAGCTTTGCCGCCCCGTACGTCAGCGGCGTGGCCGCTCTCATCCGCGCCAAATACCCGAATTTGACTGCCGCCCAGGTGATCGCGCGCATCGAAGCGACCGCGCATTCCCCAGCGGCAGCACCACAGGACGTGGCCGGCGGCGCCGTGGTGGACAACCGGATGGGCTACGGGGCGATCGACGCACTCGCCGCCCTCAACGATGACGTCCCGGTGGGGCCGGCCACACTGCCTGAACACCTGACTCGGCCGCTGCATCCACCGCCACCGCCGCCACCGCCGGATCGGCTGCCGATGATCGTCGCGCTCGCCGGCTCCGGTATCGCCGTCGCCGTCCTGGTGGCCGCGTTCTTCGCCAGCCGTGTGATGAGGGAGCGCCGACAGTGACCATGCCGCGAGTGGACGTGACCGACCTGAGCACCCTCGATGCTGAGGACCTCAGTGAGGACCAGCCCGGGCACCGGCTGCCCCGATGGCAGGTGCGGCTGCCGATTCGCCGCGCCATCGTCGCCGAGGTGATCGCCACGGTTCTGGCCGCCCCCTTGGTGGCTGTCGCACCGTGGTGGGCACTGATCCCGATCGCACTGCTGGTCCTCGTGATTGCCGCACTCAACTACCGGGGCGCCACTGCGATCGAATGGGCGGCGCGGGCCTGGCGGCTGCGCCGCAATCGCCGTAGCGCGCGGCGTCGCGAAGCCCGCGCAACCGTCCCCACCCCGTTCGCGACTGAGTTGCCCAGTGTCGGGGCGAGCGCCCTGACCTGGGACGGCCAGTACGCGATCGCGATGATCGCCCTGCACGGCCGTCCCTACGCGCCCACAGTGCTGGTGTCCGAAGGGGCGGACTCCCGCGATACCGTCCCGCTGGAATTGTGCGGCGAGCTGCTCGAACAGTTCGGGGGACTCGAGCTGGAGTCGGTGGATGTGCTCAGCGACGGTGCCCGCACCGCCCCCGATGGGCGCTTCACCGCACGGTACGACGAGATGGTCAGCGACCGCTCGGCCGTCGGTTCGCGGCGGACTTGGCTGGTGCTGCGCCTGCGCCCCACCGGCTGCCTGGACGCTCTGCGCTACCGCGGCGACGTAGGTGAAGCCATCGCCGCCGCAACCGAACGCATCCGGCAAGCCGTCGTCCGATCCGGATGCCGCGCAACCACCTGCAGCGTAGAACAGATCACCGCCGCGACCACCGCACTGCTCGGCGGCCGGGAGTTGTCCGCCTATGAGGAAGGGTGGACCAATTTGAAGCTGGGCAACGACTACGTCACGCCGTATCAGATGTCCGGCGCGGACCTGAGCACCCGCGTCCTCAATGACCTCTGGACCATCCGGTCAAGCAAAACCGTTGTGCTGGTGCGTATCACGCGCGATAAGCAGACCAGGGAACTCCAGGTCGGCGCGTTGGTGCGCATCCACACCAGCGCCCCGCAAACCCATCCACCGCTCTCGACACTCAAGACGGTCCCCGGGCAGGCATTCGAGGCGCTGGCCGCGACCCTGCCGATGGGCGACCGATCCATGAGCCTGCCGCTGTCGACCCGGCCCCTGGGCGCGCCGCTGGCCGTCCAGGTCGGCCCGACCGGGTTCCTGCACGGCATGGCCGAACTCTCGGGTGTGCCACTGTTGATGTCGTGGACCGATCCGGTCAAGTTCCTGCGCGTCGCGGTCGCCGCCGACCTCGACGTCGTGCAAGCGCTGGTGCTGCGCGCGACGTCGTCGGGCTGCACCGCCGAGATTCACACCGAGCGGCCGGGGCTGTGGCGGCCGATCTGCGATGACTTGCGTATCGCCATGGCCCGTGGCCAGGAACGGTCCGCGACCGCCACCCTCATCGTGGCCGACGGAGCCGAGCCTCAGCGGGTGCTGCGCGAAAGCGGCGAACGCGGACACTCCCTGGTCACGGTTCTGCCGGTCGGTGAAGCGCTGCCCTCGGATTCGGATATTCGCATCCGTCAGATCGGCGCCAACCGGATTGCCATCGACACTCCCGCACGATCGCGGCCTATTGAGCTGGGCATCATGCGCCCCCGCAACGAAGCACACATCCTGTCCCACCTGCGCGTACAAACCAACGGGAGTCCCCGCCGATGAGTCCTCGGAGCATTCAAGCACTACGCGCGGGCGTCAAAGCGCTGACCACCAATCCCCGCAAGGCGCTGGAGGTGCTGCGCCTGGCCACCGAAGACGATCCGGGAATGGCAGACGCTTGGCTGGCTCGGATGGCCGCCGGCGACTGGTCAGTCGGCACGGTGTCCAGGCTCGCCGAGACCAGCGACCGGCTGGGCTCGGATCTGCGCATCAGCGGCGCCGGCGTCACCCCCGGGCAGCTGGACGTGACGTTCAGCGTCGAATACGTGACCTGGGCCATCAGCGACGTCACCACGGCGCGGCTGGCCTACGTCAGCCTTCTGCTCAGAGACCGCAAGTTCGACGAAGCCAGCCGAGTGCTGGCCGGGCTGCGCACTGACCCGCGGGTCCAGTTCACCCGCGCTGTCCTGATGCAGATGACCGAACGCTGGCCGGACGTGCTCACCGCCCTGGCCGGGCGTGAAGCCTGGACGCACGATGACGTGCTGTCACGGTCGAGTGCCCTGTTGGAAGCCAAAGCAGCCGCGCACCTTGGCAAGTTCGACCGGGCCAGCGCCGCGGTGGACGCCGCCACCGATTCGCCCTTCCCTCTGAACACCGCCGTCCACGAAGACCCGGTGGCGCGTGACGGCACCTACCTGCGGGCCATGATCGCCCGAGCACAGGGCGATGAGGACACCGCCCGCACGGTTCTGGGCGATGTGCTGCTGCGCTGGCCGGATTACGAACTGGCGCGTACGGCCCTCGCGGACTCAACATTCGGCATCTCCGTAGTCGATCAGGCCACCATCGAAACCCGCGACGATCCCTGGGACCCGGCTACCGGGCGCACACCCCAGCAGCGGCAAGACGACAAGGACGCGGCCGACGCCCGCGCACAGCTCGCCGAAGCCCAAGCGACATTGGACCGCATGGTCGGCCTTGATGACGTCAAGAACCAGGTTCGCATGCTCAAAGCGAACACGCTGGCGCGAATCGTGCGGGAGCGCAAGAACTTACGCAACCCGGTGATCAGTAACCACCTGCTCATGACCGGCCCGCCCGGAGTAGGCAAGACCGAGACCTCCAAGGCGATCGCGAAGACGCTCTGCGGGCTCGGTGTACTGCCGACGTCGAAAGTCGAAGAGACGAGCAAGGAGAAGCTGGCGGGACCACACGTCGGTGATGTCGAGTTCCAGACCAGCACGATGCTTGAGAAGGCGCTCGGCGGCGTGGTGCTGTTCGACGAGTTCCATGAGCTCTTGCACGGTGGATTCGCCGGCGGCGACCCGATCGGTCAGGCCATCATCGGTGCGATCGTCCCGTGGATGGAAAACAACAGGGACAAGGCGGTTTTGATTGCCGCGGGCTACCCGGCGGCGGTCCAAAAAGTCATCGACTACAACCGCGGATTTCAGGGCCGGTTCTCCACAACCATCCGGTTCGAGACGTATCCGCCCGATGTCCTGCTGGAGATCACCGCGTCCATCATCAAGCACGGCGACAGCACCGTTCATCCAGGCGCCCTGGCGCGCGTCCTGATGGAGCCATTCACCAAGTTGTACAACAAGATCACCATCACCGAGGACGGTGACACCATCCGGGGAATCGACGAGCTCAACAACGGTCGATTCGCCCGCAACATCGTCGAACGCGCCATCACCATCCGGAACCTGCGCATGATGGACAGTTTCGGCCTCGACGCTGTCGACATGGCCGATCCGGACATCGGGTCCGATATCCCGGACGACGCAGTCACCCTCATCACCGAAGACGACTTGGCCGACGGCCTGTACGCGACCCTGCCGGCCGAGTACAAGAACTTCATCTAGGAGCAGAGGTGTCCGATTCTGTGCGTTGTCCCAATGGACGCACTGGATGTGCGGGTCACAAACATTTTCGCGGCGGCAGCATGGATGGTCACGTCGCCTGCCTGGTATACGCGCAACCGTCCGATTACCCCAGCAGTTTCGGGACGGCAAAGCGCGATGGTCAGCGATCTTGGTATGTGCGCGACCTCTCTGTAACAGGCGGCTCGGATACAGAGGCTCATTACCGATTCGTCGGACACGGCGACCGCGCCCCTGAATTGCACTGACATGCACGGCGGCTGGCCATAGCGACCGCGCCGCGAAGTGGAATCGAACCGCCGACGAATTACTCGACTGACTGCTCGAAGTGCGCGGCCGGTAGCTGCGCCTCTGGCCACGTCCCGCACGTCGCCTCGGCGACGGTGCACGCTCAGGGCTGGACGTTCCGCAGGAGTGTTGCGGGTGTGGTGTTCGGCGGTAGCGGCGTCAATGCGCGGGCCGCGCACAAATGGTGCACGGTTGCCTGGCGTTCGCGGTTTCCAGTGGGAATATCGACGCTAACCAGCGCCAGCCAGCTTCCCCGGGCGGATTTGACCCATCCGTGGACGAGGCCGGTGACCTCGCAGCTGACGTCCAGTCCGTCGAGTTTCGTCCACATTGGCACGGTATCGAGTCGGAAGGCGTCATCGGGCGCGGGGATCATTCGGGTGAGGTCGACCAGGACCGGTCGTGGCGGGCTCACGGCCCTCCGGACGCTGGGAGCCAGCGAACCCGCCCAACTGTCGAACATAGGTACGAATGGTATTGGTTGGGGGACAGCCGTGTCTATCGGCGCACCACGGCGTCGACTACACGCGCGGGCCGTCCAAGTCGATGACAGCGACCGGGGGTGGATCGTCGGGAAGGTCACTGGCGGGGTCGGCCAGGCGCCACGACGCGGACAGCCCGCCGGCGTGAGCCGGGTACCACTCGATGATGCCGAGCGCGGCGAGTCGGCGTAGCTGCGGATATGCCTGGGCGTACCAGCATTGACCCGGGCAGTCGTTCCCGAACTTGCAGTCACGGGGGAGTGAGGCAGGAATGTGTTGCGGGTCGTCGTTTTCCCGGCGGTAACGGTGGTTGCAGCCGAACCTGGCTCGCAGTCGTCGCTGGATGTCGTTGGTGATCAGGATGCTTGGGTACGCATCGGCGAGGATGTCAACGACGGTCGAAAATTGACCCCGTAGCGTCGGTTGAATTTTGACCCCCTTGGTTGTGGTTACTTGCTGGTTC
>NZ_JBJIAL010000024.1:0-74422 GCF_045310895.1 Mycobacterium sp. SMC-18 | reverse complement strand
ACACCCAGCCAACCAGACACCCCAATCACAGGCCGACAGCAGCTGACCGTTCTACACCCTCAATCATGAAGAGCCGTTTTGGTGGTGCCGTGGAGGGCACCGGCCACCGTCTTCACCGTGCCGTCGAGTGCGCCAGCGATGCCGCCCACCGGGCTACTCGAGGTGGGAGCATTGGTGTGGCTCGCGACCCCGGACGTCGACGTGTCGGCCTGCGCCGTGCCCGCTCCGAAGGTGAATAGCAATGCGCCCATGCCAATTGTTGCCGCACCCAATAGCAAGCGCTGGGAGACCCGACCAATTGTCGGAGTCGTTAATTGTGACGCGCTCCGGAATGAATGAACCATTTCTCGAACCCCCTGCTCGATGATGTCTGGTGCGTCGGAATAAAGGACGCAATATCAAATTAACGCACCCGGGGTAATAGTGGGATAGTTAACACGAATCAATTGCTGCGAGTTTTTCGGCAATCGGCACACGCGACCCACTGGAAACATCTGTGACACGCGCGCGCCGACGGCCGTCGTACCGACGGGATGCCTACCCAAAATCGTTCGCGCCAAACACAAATGGTCGTCCTCCCCGATGGGAGAACGACCACTTGTGTCGGTATCGGTTGATGAACCGCCGGTGCCTCAGATGCCGGTGTAGGTGGCCGGGTCCGGGCGGTAGCGCGTGCCGTCGTCCAACCCGTTCAGGGCGTCCATGTGCTCGGCGGCCAGCTCGAAGCCGAACACGTCGAGGTTCTCGGCGATCCGCTCCGGCGACGACGAGCGGGGGATGACCGAGTTGCCGAGCTGCAGGCTCCACCGGATCAGCACCTGGGCCGGGGTCTTGCCGTACTCGGCGGCGACGGACTGCACGGTCGGGTGGGTCAGCAGGTTCCCGACGCCCAGCGGGCTGTAGGCCTGCGTGACGATGCCGCGCTCGGCGTGCACCGCGCGCAGCGCCGACTGGTTGAGCAGGGGGTGCAGCTCGATCTGGTTGACCACCGGGCTGACGTAGCTCAGGTCGATGATGGTCGACAGGTCCTCGTCCGAGAAGTTGCAGACGCCGATGGACTTCGCGGTGCCGTCGTTGTGCAGCTTGATCAGGGCGCCCCAGCTGTCCACGTACTTGCTGATGTCGCCGGCCGGCCAGTGGATCATGTACAGGTCCACGTACTCCATGCCCAGCTTCTCCAGGCTGACCTTGAAGGCGTCCTGACCGGCCTGGAAACCCTGGTCGGCGTTGGCCAGCTTGGTCGTCACGAAGATCTCGGCGCGCGGGATGCCCGACGACGCGATGGCCCGCCCGACGGCTTCCTCGTTGCCGTAGACGGCGGCGGTGTCGATCAGGCGGATGCCCATCTCGAGCGCGGCCGAGACGGCGCGCTCGGTGTCGGCGTCCGACAGCTCGGCGACACCGAGGCCGAGCGCCGGGATCGTGTTGTCGTCGTGGAGCGCCACATTGGGAATCTCTGCGGAGGCCATGTCACCTACCCTGTGAAGTTGAATGTTCGTGGATCCGGGCCCAGGCGGGTGCCGTTGTCGAGGGTCGCGATGGACGCGATGTCCGCTTCGCTCAGCTCGAAATCAAACACGTCGAAATTGCTCGCAATCCGGTCTGGGTTCACCGATTTCGGGATGACGATATTACCCAGCTGTATATGCCACCTAATCAGCACCTGTGCTGGCGTTTTTCCGTGTCGCTCCGCGATGGTGGTGACGATCGGGTCCGCGAGCAGGGAACCCTGGCCCAGCGGGCTCCAGGCCTCGGTGGCGATGCCGTAGCGGGCGTGCGTTTCCCGCAGCTCGGCCTGCGGCAGCCGCGGATGCAGCTCGATCTGGTTCACCGCGGGCACGATCCCGGTGGCGTCGATGAGCAGTTTGAGGTGCTCGGGCTCGAAGTTGCTGACGCCGATCGCGCGGATCCGGCCCTGGTCACGCAGGTGGGCGAAAGCCTTGAACGTGTCGATGAACAGGTTCTGGGCGGGCGTCGGCCAGTGGATCAGGTACAGGTCGAGGTAATCGAGACCCAACCGCGCCATGCTGGCGTCGAACGCGGCGAGGGTCTTCTCATAACCCTGGTCGGAGTTCCACAGCTTGGTGACGACGAAGACGTCCTCGCGCGGAATGCCGGAGGCGGCGACGGCCCGGCCGACGCCGTCCTCGTTGCCGTAGGCCGCGGCGGTGTCGATATGGCGATATCCGGCGTGCAATGCTGCACTGACGGCGCGTTCGGTGTCCTCGGCCGGTGTCTGCCACACCCCGAGACCCACCACGGGAATGGACGTACCGTCGTTGAGCGTCAGTGTTGGACTCGGAGCACCTGAAGGATCAGCCATGACAATGAGCATGCCAGGCGACGCTGAGCTGTCGGCAGCGACAACCGACGCCGAACTGGTCGTCCGGCCCGAGCATCCGGTCGGACGGCCCAACCGCCTGCGCCTGGCGGTCCTGACCCGGACCGGCGGCATCGCCCTCCGCATCCTCCCCAAGATTCCCGACCGGCTGAAGCGCGTGCTGCTCGGCGGGCGTCGCGTCACGATCGACGGCAACACCCTGGACACCACCCTGCAGCTGATGCTGGCGGCGCAGAACGCCACCGGCGCCGGGGGCCTGGTCGTGAGCAGCGACATCAACGTCTCGCGCACTCAGCTGCTGGCGTTGTCGCAGTACCTCGACCCGGCCATCGCCGTGACGACGACCGACTTCACGGTTCCCGGTCCGGTCGAACCCCTGCGCGCCCGGCACTACCGGGCCGACACCACCGGGCCCGCGCCGCTGCTGGTCTTCTTCCACGGCGGCGGATTCGTTGTCGGCGGCATCGAGTCGCATGACGGGCTGTGCCGGCTCATCAGCCGGGACGCCGGCGTGCACGTCGTCTCCGTCGAGTACCGGCTGGCCCCTGAGCACCCGGCTCCGGCCGCCTCCGACGACTGCTACGCCACCTATCTCTGGTGTGTGGAGAATGCGGCGCAGCTGGGCGCCGACCCGGCAAGGATCGCCGTGGGTGGCGACAGCGCCGGTGGCAACCTGGCGGCCGTCGTCTCCCAGCTGGCCCGGAACAACCGCGCGCCGCTGCCGGCCCTGCAGCTGCTGATCTATCCGGTCACGAATTTCGCGGGCGACACCCGGTCGAAGGTGCTGTTCGCCGACGGCTACTTCCTGAGCAAGGTCGACATGGACTGGTTCCGGGCCAACTACCTCGCCGAATCGGCGCTCGATCCGGCGGACCCGCGGGTGTCGCCGCTGCTGGCCGACGATCTGTCGGGCCTGCCGCCCGCGCTGGTGCTCACCGGTGGGTTCGATCCGCTGCGCGACGAAGGCGACGCCTACGCCGCGGCACTGGCCGCCGCCGGCGTGCCGGTGGACCACCGCAGGTACGGATCCCTGGTCCACGCCTTCGCGAACTTCTTCCCGCTCGGCGGCGACAGCGCGGTCGCGACGGCGGACTTCATCTCCGCGTTCCGGGCACACCTCACCCGCTGAGGTACGGCTCCGGCCGAGTTCGGGGACGGCGTCGGTACCCTTGACGCCGTGCCGTCGAAATCGTCGAAGTCATCGAAGAACGCCAGCTATGACCTGAAGGCTGCGGACCGCAAGCGGGACTGGGTGGTCAAGGGCGGGCTGACCGCGCTTGTCATCATCTTCGCGGTGGTACTGGTGGCGTACATCGTCATGAACGGCAAGCCCAAGGCGGACCCGCACAAGGTGCAGGCGGTCCAGATCGCGGCGAGCAACGTCGTCACCAACCCCGGCACCAAGGACCCGAAGGTCACCCTCGCGATCTACGAGGATTTCCTCTGCCCGGTCTGCGGCGTCTTCGAGAAGACGTACGGCCCGACCATCGCCAAGCTGATCGACAACGGCGACATCGCCGTCGACTACAACATCGTCTCGATCATCGGCCGTGGTGACCCGAAGTCGTACTCGACGCGCGCCGGCGCCATGGCGTACTGCGTCGCCGACGAGGACAAGGCCGCGTTCCGGCGCTTCCACGAAGCGCTGTACAAGAACCAGCCCGAGGAGACCGCGGCGACGTTCCCCGACAACGCCAAGCTGCTCGAGTACGCACGCCAGTCCGGTGTCGCCGTCGGCCCGAACGATCCGGTCAGCAAGTGCGTCGAGAACGGCGTCTACACCGAGATGGTCAACAACATGGCCCGCAACGCCGAGATTCAGGGCACCCCGACCATCAAGATCAACGGCACCGAGACCAGCCTGGTCCCGAACGGCGACCCGAACAGCCTGATCGAGAAGATCAAGGCCGTCGCGCCGGATCTGCCGAACCTGCCCGCCGCACCGGCAGCCCCCGCCGCTCCGGCCCCGGGCGCCCCGGCACCGCAGCCCGCTCCGGCACCGCACCAGTGACCGACGTCGACACGTCCCAGCGGCAGGTGGGGGTGGCGGTCAGCCGCCCCGCCGCCGTCTGGATTCTCCTCGCCGGCATCATCGGCGAGGTCGCCGCGTTCGTGCTGACGGTCGAGAAGGTCCGGCAGCTGCAGAACCCGTCGTACGTCCCGTCGTGCAGCATCAACCCGGTGCTGTCCTGCGGGTCGGTGATGCTGACCAAGCAGGCCTCGCTGTTCGGATTCCCGAACCCGCTCCTGGGCATCGCCGCCTTCAGCGTCGTAATCGTGACCGGCGTGCTCGCCGTCGCGGGCGTGCGGCTGCCGCGGTGGTACTGGGCGGGTCTGGCCGGTGGCACGCTGCTGGGTGCGGTGTTCGTGCACTGGCTGATCTACCAGAGCCTGTACGAGATCGGCGCCCTGTGCCCGTACTGCATGGTGGTCTGGGTCGTCACCATGGCGCTGCTGGTCGTGGTGGCGTCAATTGCGTTGCGGCCCTTGGCCGCTGGCAACAAAGTGGCGGACACCCTGTACCAGTGGCGGTGGCCGCTGTACGCCGTGTGGATCACCGCGATCGCCCTGCTGATCCTTGATCGATTCTGGAGTTATTGGTCCACGCTGATCTAGTGCTTCAGCTGGCCGTAACCGCTAGGGTCACTGGGTGATTTCCAAACTCCTGGTGGCCAACCGCGGTGAGATCGCGATCCGGGCCTTTCGCGCAGCCAACGAACTGGGTATCGCCACCGTCGCGGTGTACCCGTTCGAAGACCGCAACTCGCTGCATCGGCTCAAGGCTGACGAGTCGTATCAGATCGGGGAGAAAGGCCATCCGGTCCGGGCGTACCTGAACGTCGACGACATCGTCGCCACCGCGTTGGCATGCGGCGCCGACGCGATCTACCCGGGCTACGGCTTCCTGTCGGAGAACCCCGAACTGGCGGCCGCGTGCGCCGCCGCGGGCATCACATTCGTCGGACCCAGCTCCGACATTCTCGAACTGACCGGCAACAAGGCGCGCGCCATCGAATCGGCCCGCGCCGCGGGGCTGCCCGTGCTGGCCTCGTCGGAGCCGTCGTCGTCGGTCGACGACCTCCTCGCCGCCGCCGAGCAGATGCAGTTCCCGTTGTTCGTCAAGGCCGTCGCCGGTGGTGGCGGCCGCGGTATGCGCCGCGTGGCCGACCCGGCCGACCTGCGCGAGGCCATCGAAGCGGCGTCCCGCGAAGCCGATTCGGCGTTCGGTGACCCGACGGTGTTCCTGGAGCAGGCCGTCGTCAACCCGCGGCACATCGAGGTGCAGATCCTCGCCGACACCCACGGCAACGTCATGCACCTGTTCGAGCGCGACTGCAGCGTCCAGCGCCGGCACCAGAAGGTCATCGAGCTGGCGCCCGCGCCGAACCTGGATCCCGAACTGCGGGAGCGCATGTGCAACGACGCTGTGGCCTTCGCGCGGCAGATCGGCTACACGTGCGCCGGCACCGTCGAGTTCCTCGTCGATCAGCGCGGCCAGCACGTGTTCATCGAGATGAACCCGCGCATCCAGGTCGAGCACACCGTCACCGAGGAGATCACCGCGGTCGACCTCGTCGCGTCGCAGTTGTGTATCGCCTCCGGCTCGTCGCTCGAGGAGCTGGGTCTGAGCCAGGAGACCATGCAGGCCCGCGGCGCCGCGCTCCAGTGCCGCATCACCACCGAGGATCCCGCCAACGGCTTCCGGCCCGACACCGGCCGCATCACCGCCTACCGCACCCCGGGTGGCGCCGGCATCCGGCTCGACGGCGGCACCAACCTCGGTGCCGAGGTGTCGGCCCACTTCGACTCCATGCTGGTCAAATTGACCTGTCGCGGAAGGGATTTGACGACGGCCGTGGCGCGCGCCAAGCGGGCCCTGGCCGAGTTCCGCATCCGCGGCGTCTCGACGAACATCCCATTCCTGCAGGCGGTGCTCGACGACCCCGACTTCGTCGCCGGCAAGGTGACGACGTCGTTCATCGACGAGCGTCCGCAGCTGCTGACCGCGCGCAGCAGCGCCGACCGCGGTACCAAGATCCTCAACTACCTAGCCGATGTGACGGTCAACCAGCCGCACGGGCCGCGGCCGGCGGCGGTGTACCCGCGCGACAAGCTGCCCGCCGTCGACCTGAAGGCGGCGCCGCCCGCGGGGTCGAAGCAGCGGCTGGACGAGCTGGGGCCCGAGGGCTTCGCGCGCTGGCTGCGTGACACCCCCGCCGTGGGCGTCACCGACACCACCTTCCGCGACGCGCACCAGTCGCTGCTCGCCACCCGCGTGCGGTCCACGGGTCTGCTGGAGATCGCGCCCTACATCGCCCGATCGACGCCGCAGCTGCTGTCGGTCGAGTGCTGGGGTGGTGCCACATACGATGTGGGGCTTCGCTTCCTGAAGGAGGATCCGTGGGAGCGCCTGGCCGCACTGCGTGAGGCGATGCCCAACATCTGTCTGCAGATGCTGCTGCGCGGCCGCAACACCGTCGGCTACACGCCGTACCCGGAGCTGGTGACATCGGCGTTCGTCGAAGAGGCCACGGCGACGGGCATCGACATCTTCCGGATCTTCGACGCGCTCAACAACGTCTCGTCGATGCGTCCCGCCATCGAGGCGGTGCGCGAAACCGGTTCCGCGGTGGCCGAAGTCGCGATGTCCTACACCGGCGACCTGATGAATCCCGGCGAGACGATCTACACGCTGGATTACTGGCTCAAGCTCGCCGACGAGATCGTCGAAGCCGGTGCGCACGTGCTGGCCATCAAGGACATGGCCGGCCTGCTGCGACCGCCGGCCGCGGCAAAACTGGTGTCGGCGTTGAAGTCTCGCTTCGACCTGCCGGTGCACGTGCACACCCACGACACCCCGGGCGGGCAGCTGGCGACGTACATGGCCGCCTGGCAGGCCGGCGCCGACGCGGTCGACGGTGCCTCGGCGCCGCTGGCCGGGACCACCAGCCAGCCCGCGCTGTCGTCCATCGTCGCGGCGGCCGCGCACACGCAGTACGACACCGGGCTGTCGCTGGAGGCGGTCTGCGACCTCGAGCCGTACTGGGAGGCGCTGCGCCGGGTCTACGCGCCGTTCGAGTCCGGCCTGCCGGCGCCGACCGGCCGCGTCTACACCCACGAAATCCCCGGTGGCCAGCTGAGCAACCTGCGCCAGCAGGCCATCGCGCTGGGCCTGGGGGACCAGTTCGAGGAGATCGAGAACGCCTACGCCGGTGCCGACCGCATCCTCGGCCGCCTGGTGAAGGTGACACCGTCGAGCAAGGTGGTCGGTGACCTGGCCCTGTCGCTGGTCGGTGCCCACGTCACCGCCGATGACTTCGCGGCCGACCCGTCGCGCTACGACATCCCGGACAGTGTCATCGGATTCCTGCGCGGCGAGCTGGGTGACCCGCCCGGCGGCTGGCCGGAGCCGTTGCGCAGCAAGGCATTGGAGGGCCGCGGCCCGGCCCGGCCCGAGCAGCAGCTGACCGCGGAGGACGAGGCCCAGCTGGCGACCCCCGGCCCTGTGCGCCAGGGTGCCCTGAACCGGCTGCTGTTCCCCGGCCCGACGAAGGAGTTCCTGGCGCACCGCGAGGAGTACGGCGACACCTCGAGGCTGAGTGCCAACCAGTTCTTCTACGGCCTGCGCCGCGGTGAAGAGCACCGCGTGCAGCTGGAGAAGGGTGTCGAGCTGCTCATCGGCCTGGAAGCGGTGTCCGAGCCCGACGAGCGCGGCATGCGTACCGTGTTGTGCCTGATCAATGGACAGCTGCGGCCCGTGCTGGTGCGTGACCGCGCCATCGCCGCGGACGTGCCGGCTGCCGAGAAGGCCGATCGCACCAACCCGGACCATGTCGCCGCCCCGTTCGCGGGTGTCGTCACGGTCGGTGTCGCGGTCGGTGACCAGGTCGACGCGGGCCAGACCATCGCCACCATCGAGGCCATGAAGATGGAGGCGGCCATCACCGCACCCAAGGCCGGTACCGTCGCGCGGATCGCCGTCACCCCCACCGCGGGCGTGGAGGGTGGCGATCTGCTCGTGGTGATCAGCTGACCCGGATCATCGGCGGCCGCCACGGCGGCCGCCGGATCTCGGTGCCCGCCAAAGGGACTCGGCCGACGACGGATCGGGTCCGCGAGTCGCTGTTCAACGTGCTGGCGGCCCGGGTGGACTTCGACGGGGCCCGGGTGCTCGACCTGTACGCGGGATCGGGGGCGCTCGGATTGGAGGCGCTGTCGCGCGGTGCGGCGTCGGCCCTGTTCGTGGAGGCCGACCGGCGCGCCGCGGCGGTGATCTCGCGCAACATCGCCGAACTCGGGGTCGACGGCGCCGTCGTGCGGTGCGGGACGGCGTCCAGCGTGACGGCGACGACGGCGCCGCGGCCGGTGGACCTGGTGTTCGCGGACCCGCCCTACGACGTGCCGGCCGCCGACGTGGAAGCCGTTGTCGGGCAGCTCGTTTCGGGTGGCTGGCTGGCCGAGGGCGCCATCGCGGTGATCGAGCGCCCGACGTCCGGTCCGGCGCTCGTCTGGCCGGCCGGCTGGACCGTGCTGAAGGAGCGGCGCTACGGCGACACCCGATTGGAAATGGCGGAGTGGGCCGGCTGACCAGTCGGGCCTGAGGCGCCCGCGCCTTGTACCGTCATGGGCTATGAGTGGTGCGGTCTGCCCGGGATCCTTCGATCCGATAACCCTTGGTCACCTCGATGTCTTCGAGCGGGCGGCGGCCCAGTTCGACGAGGTGGTGGTGGCGGTGCTGGTGAACCCCAACAAGAAGGGCATGTTCACCGCCGAGGAACGCATCGCGATGATCACCGAGGCGACGTCGCACCTGCCGAACCTGCGCGCCGAGGCCGGGTCGGGGCTCGTCGTCGACTTCGCCCGGGCGCGCGGGCTGACGGCCATCGTCAAGGGCCTGCGCACGGGGACCGACTTCGAGTACGAGCTGCAGATGGCGCAGATGAACCGGCACGTCGCCGGCGTCGACACCTTCTTCGTCGCGACCAAGCCGCAGTTCTCGTTCGTATCGTCGTCGTTGGCCAAGGAGGTGGCGGCCCTCGGCGGCGATGTCACGGACCTGCTGCCCGCGGTGGTGAACAAGCGGCTGCAGGCCAAGCTGGCCGGATAGGTCGCGACACACCGGTCGGCAAAGCCGAGTCACACGAGTAACAGCAGGCACACTGGTAACAACCAACTACGCCTGGAGGATGTTGCCGTGTACCGAGTATTTGAGGCGCTGGACGAGCTCGGCGCGATCGTGGAAGAGGCACGCGGAGTGCCGATGACCGCGGGCTGCATGGTGCCGCGGGGCGATGTTCTGGAACTGCTCGACGACATCAAGGACGCGATCCCTGGCGAACTGGACGACGCCCAGGACGTCCTCGACGCGCGCGACGGGATGCTGCGCGAGGCCAAGCAGCACGCCGACTCGATGGTGTCGTCGGCCACGGCCGAGGCGGATTCGCTGGTCAACCACGCCCGCGCCGAAGCGGACCGGCTGCTGGCCGACGCGAAGGCGCAGGCCGACCGGATGGTCTCCGAGGCGCGTGCGCACAGCGAGCGCATGGTCGTCGAGGCCCGCGAAGAGGCCAACCGGATCGCCAGCACCGCCAAGCGTGAGTACGAGGCCAGCACGAACCGGGCCAAGGCCGAGGTCGACCGGCTGCTCGAGAGCGGCAACCTGTCCTACGAGAAGGCCGTGCAGGAGGGCATCAAGGAGCAGCAGCGCCTGGTGTCCGAGACCGAGGTGGTTCAGACCGCCCACGCCGAGGCCACCCGCATGATCGATTCCGCGCACGCCGAGGCCGACCGCCTGCGGGGCGAGTGCGACATCTACGTCGACACCAAGCTCGCCGAGTTCGAGGAGCACCTCCAGGGCACCCTGCGCTCGGTCAGCCGGGGCCGGCACCAGCTGCGCACCGCCGCCGGCACGCACGACTACGCCCAGCGCTGAACCGCTTTGCGGGAATGGCGTCCGGTCGACGATCGGCGCCGACGTAGGATTGAGCAATGCCTGGCCCGAGTCCGCTGACCATTGACATTGCCCGATTGGGCCGCCGGCCCGGGTCGATGATCACGCACGTCGAAACCGTGCCCAGTCCCGAGCGGATCGGCCTGGATCTGATGGCGATCGCGCCCGGGGCGCCCATCGAACTCGATCTGCAACTGCAGTCGGTGTCCGAGGGCGTGCTGGTAACGGGATCGGTGTCCGCGCCGACCACCGGCGAATGCTCGCGGTGCCTCAACCCGCTGTCCGGCCACGTCACCGTCGACCTCACCGAGCTGTTCGCGTATCCCGACAGCACGACCGAGGCCACCACCGAGGAAGACGAGGTCGGCCACGTCGTCGACGACGCCGTCGATCTCGAACAGTCGATCATCGACGAGGTCGGGCTGACGCTGCCGTTCTCGCCGTTGTGCACGCCCGACTGCCCGGGACTGTGCCCGGATTGCGGCGTGCGCCTGCTCGACGCCGAACCGGGCCATCACCACGACAAGATCGACCCGCGGTGGGCGAAGTTGTCGGCGCTGCTGCCGGAAACCTCCGACGCCGACGGGTCCTCGTCGGAGGACGGTTCGTGACGGTAGATCGTGCGCCGCTGCTGGCAGCGCTGGGCGTGCAGTTGCCCGACGATCTGCTGACCGTGGCGCTCACCCACCGCAGCTACGCGTACGAGAACGGCGGTCTGCCGACCAACGAGCGGCTGGAGTTCCTGGGCGACGCCGTGCTCGGGTTGGTGATCACCGCCGAGATTTTCCGCCGGTACCCGGACCGCAGCGAAGGCGAGCTGGCCAAGCTCAAGTCCGCGGTGGTCAACACCCAGGCGCTGGCCGAGATCGCGCGCAGCCTCACTCCCGACGGGCTGGGCAGCTACCTGCTGCTGGGCCGCGGCGAGATGGCCAGCGGCGGCGCCCAGAAGGCGAACCTGCTGGCCGACGGACTGGAATCCCTGCTCGGTGCCACGTATGTCGAGCACGGTCATGAGGTGGCCCAGACCGTGGTGATGGGGCTGTTCAGCGCCGCGCTCGACACCGCGGCGAGCCTCGGTGCGGGTCTGGACTGGAAGACCAGCCTGCAGGAGTTGTCCGCGGCCCGCCGGATCGGCGTCCCGTCCTACGTCGTGACGTCCACCGGTCCGGAGCACGACAAGGAGTTCACCGCGCGCGCGGTGGTCGGCGGCGTCGACTACGGCGAAGGCACGGGGCGCACCAAGAAGGAAGCCGAACAGCACGCCGCCGCGGCCGCATACCAGGCGCTTGAGGCCAGTCCCGCGGTCGATCCCGACGCTGACGCCGTCAGCAATGCCTGAGCTGCCCGAGGTCGAGGTCGTCCGCCGCGGCCTCGAAAGACATGTCGTGGCAAAGGGTTTCACCACGGTACGGGTGCTGCACCCGCGCGCGGTGCGACGGCACGACAACGGTCCGGCGGATCTGGCCGGTCGGCTGGCCGGGCGCCGGATCACCGGGACGGGCCGCCGCGGAAAGTACCTGTGGCTGACCCTCGACGGTGACGAGGCGCTGGTGGTGCACCTGGGCATGAGCGGCCAGATGCTGATCGGGCCGCCGGCGCGGCCGTCGCACCTGCGCATCGCGGCTGTGCTCGACGACGGTACCGAGCTGAGTTTCGTCGACCAACGGACGTTCGGTGGCTGGCAGGTGTGCGATCTGGTCGAGGTCGACGGCAGCGTCGTGCCCGTGCCGGTGGCGCACATCGCCCGGGATCCGCTGGATCCCGCATTCGATCCGGACGCCGTGGTGAATGTGTTGCGCCGCAAGGACTCCGAGATCAAGCGCCAGCTGCTGGACCAAACCGTGGTGTCCGGTGTCGGCAACATCTACGCCGACGAATCGCTGTGGCGGGCGCAGGTCAACGGGTTTCGCCCGGCCTCGGCGTTGGCACGCCGCCGGCTCGGGGAGCTCCTGGTCCACGCGGCGGATGTGATGAATTCGGCTCTGGCACAGGGCGGTACGTCGTTCGACTCGCTGTACGTCAACGTCAATGGCGAGTCCGGGTACTTCGACCGCTCACTGGACGCCTACGGCCAGGAGGGGGAGCCGTGCCGCCGCTGTGGCACGGCGATCCGGCGGGAGAAGTTCATGAACCGCTCGTCGTACTACTGCCCGAAATGTCAACCGCGGCCCCGCATCCCGCGCCCGATCTGACGTCCCGGGCTACTTCAGCCCGGGAATGCCCTTGAACTTCGGCGAATCGGTCATGCAGAACTTCCACTCGCCGCCTTCTTTGCGCAGCGGGACGTTCGTGACCCCGGTGGACGAGCTGACGTTCACCGTCGCCCGATCTCCGTTGACGTCGATGTCGGTGATCTCCGCGCGTTTGGTCGAACCGGGGCCGGCGTCGCCGTCGCTGCCCTTGCCGAACTTGCCCGCGATCGAGGGCACCTTGTCGTACAGCTTCACGTCGTTCGCGCAGGAGTGCGCCTTGAAGTCGTCGAAGGTCTCGATCTGCGACGTCATCAGGTCGCGGATCTTCTCCTCGTCCGACGACGACCCGCCGCCGATCGTGACCTCGCTACTGCCGGACGCCGAATCCGAGCCGGAGTCGGAGCGCGTGGCCACCGCCGCGAAGACGACGCCGATCACGAGGACGACGGCGAAGATCCCGGCGCCGACGAGCGCCCACTTGCGGGTGTTGTTGGGCGGGGTGGGCGGCGGGAACCCCGGTTGCCCCGGGAACCCCGGCCCCATCGGGTATCCGGGCGGCGGTCCGTAGACCGGTTGACCGTAGGCGGGCTGCCCGTACTGCGGCTGTCCGTACGCGGGTTGGCTGTACGTGGGTTGGCCGTAGGCCGGCTGCCCGTAGGCCGGTGGACCATACGCGGGCTGGCCGTATCCCTCGGTCGGCTGCTGTGGCGGCTGCCAGGGCTGGGCGCCCGGATCAGAGCCGGACGGGGGATAGGTCATGTCTACGCGCTCCCTGTGGACTGTGCTTGGTGTCCAACGTAACACCAGCGCCACTACCCGAAATGCCAACAGCGGCCGGGTAAGTCACAGGTCGGTTACTTCATGCCGGGCAGGTTCTGGAGCTGCTTCAACTGCGGTGAATCGGTGAAGCAGATTTTCCACTCGCCGCTTTCCTTGCGGAAGTAGAGCGTGCCGGAACGCTCCAGGCCGGTGCTCGACGTCGCGGTGACCTCCGCGGTGGCGGTATCCCCGGTCACGTTGACGCTGTCGACGGTCGCCTTGCCCTTGGCGCCCGTCGGATTGGTGCCCGTGCTGTCGGCGATGCCGGGGAACTTGCTGAAGAACTTCTGGTCGTTCTCGCACGAGCGTTCCTTGATCGACGACGGACCCGAGCTCATGAGGCTGCGGATCTGGTCCTCGTCGGAGTTGCCGCCCAGCGCGCTCAGCCCACCTCCGGAATTCGAGACCAGAACCACAGCGAGCACGATGCCGACGACGATGATGGCCGCGAGACCACCGATCAGCGCCCACTTCGGGCCGTTCGATTTGGGTTGCGGCGCCCCAGGGAAACCCGGGCCCATCGGATATCCCGGCGGCTGTCCGTATCCAGGCTGGCCGTAGGCCGGTTGGCCGTACGCCGGCTGACCATATGCGGGTTGTCCATAGGCGGGCTGGGACGGGCCGTATCCCGGCTGGCCGTAGCCGCTCGGCGGGAACCCGGGTGCCGGCTGCTGCGGCTGCTGCCACGGCTGACCGCCTGGCTGCGGCCCGAGCGGGGGATAGGTCATGTCTGGTCGCTCCCTGTGAACTGTGCTTGCCGTCCAAGTTAACACCGCTGGACCGTCTACCACCGGAAACGCGGGTCAGCCTCGGGCGTTACCTCATCCCGGGCAGCTGCTGAAGTTTCTTCATCTCCGGGGAGTCGGTCAGGCAGTACTTCCACTCGCCGCTTTCTTTGCGGAAATAGATCGTGGTGGTTGCCTCACGTCCGCTTTCCGCGCGCGTGGTGACGTTCACGGTGGCACGCTCGCCTGTCACGTCGACACTGTTGACGGTGACCTTCACCTTCGGTCCGACGGGCGCCTTCTTGCCGTCGGAGAGGCCGGGGAACTTGCTGAAGAATTTGTTGTCGGCGTCGCACCGGTGGTCCTTCAACGCCGTCGGATCGCTCAGCAGGCTGCGAATCTGGTCCTCGTCGGAGTTACCGCCCAGCGCGCTGAGCCCGCCGCCGGAGCCCGAGGTCCACAGCACCACGCCGATCACGATGCCGATGACCGCGAGCAGGGCCAGCCCGCCGAACAGCAGCTTCTTGTTGTTGTTCGGGGTGGGCGCGCCGGGATGGCCGGGTCCCGGCGGAAAGCCCGGCGCCTGGCCGTATCCGGGCCCCATCGGATAGCCGGGTGCCGGTCCGTACCCGGCCGGTTGTCCGTAGCCGGGGGCCTGCCCATACCCGGGCGCCTGCCCGTAGCCGGCCGGCGGATACCCGGGTGCCGGCTGCTGCGGTGGCTGCCACGGCTGGCCGCCCGACTGCGGCCCGAACGGCGGATAGGTCATGTCTGGTCGCTCCTTGTGAACGCCGGATACGGCAGAGAGGCCCGTCGACATCGGACGGGAGCGGCGACAAGCCGCGTCGCCCGATCAGCGGGTGCCGGGCAGATTCTTGAACACGGGATTGTCGGTGGAGCAGAACTTCCACTCGCCGCCTTCTTTGCGCAGGTAGATGGCTACCTGAGAGGAGCCCGGCGCCTGGACCGTGGCCCGGTCGCCGGTGACGGTGATGTCGAGGGTCTTCATGCTCTCCGGGTCGCCCGAGACCTTCGGCATCGGCATACTCCCGAAGGCGCCGCCGCCCGCCTGGCCGAAGAACTTGCGGTCGCCGGCGCACGAGATCGACGCCATGTCGCCGCCACCGAACGAGGCCAGGAACTGGCGAATCTCGTCTTCGTCGGAACCGCCACCAGCGGACGCTCCCGGCGCTGTGGCCTCGTCCGTCGAACCTGTGCTGCCCGCCGCACCCTTGCGCTTGCCGGACTGACTGCTCGCGGACGTGGACTGGTCGTCGTCGGAGGAACTGGTCAGCGCGTAGACGCCCACGCCGCCGAGGACCAGAGCCAGCACCACCGCGCCGACGATCAGAAGCCACTTGCCCGGACCGCCGGAGTTCGGCGGTGTGGCACCGGGATGGCCGTAGGGCATCGGCTGGCCGGGCATCGGACCGTATCCAGGCGGGCCATAGGCGGGATAGCCAGGAGCAACCGGCTGGCCGACACCGTACGGACCCTGCTGCGGGTACCCGGACGGGCCTGGATATGGGCCCTGCGGTGGGTACGTCATGTGATCTCTCCCCCCGAGAGTTGTGTGGACCCTGACATTACCTGGGCCTCAACGAGGTTCCCCGCAGGAACAATGGCGTCGGCACGGTACAAATGAGCCATGACGGAACTGTGGGTCGAACGGACCGGGGTGCGCCGCTATACCGGGCACAGCTCGCGAGGAGCCGAGGTCCTCGTCGGGTCCGAGGACGTCGAGGGCGTCTTCACCCCGGGGGAATTGCTCAAGATCGCGTTGGCGGCGTGCAGCGGTATGAGCAGTGACGCGCCGTTGCGCGCCCGGCTCGGCGACGACTACCAGACCACCATCCGGGTGTCGGGCCCGCCGGACCGCGAGAACGAGGTCTACCCGCTGCTGGAGGAGTCCATGGAGTTGGACCTCTCGAGCCTGTCCGAGGACGAGATCAAGCGGCTCAAGATCGTCGTCGAACGAGCCATCGACAAGGTCTGCACGGTGGGCCGCACGCTCAAGGCGGGCACCGAGGTCACCTTCGGGTTCGCCGACAAGTGAGCGAGGCAGTTCGGCTGTCGGCCTGGGTGCACGGCCAGGTGCAGGGCGTCGGGTTCCGGTGGTGGACCCGGGCCCGCGCGCTGGAGTTGGGCCTCACGGGCTACGCCAGCAACAAGCCGGACGGCCGGGTGCACGTCGTCGCGCAGGGGCCGCGTGCCGATTGCGAGCGGCTGCTGGCACTCCTGCGCAGCGGTACCACCCCTGGCACGGTGACGACGGTGGTCGACGACTGGGCCGCTGCGGGCGACCCGATCGAGGGATTTTCTGAGCGTTAGAAGCCCAGGGGTCCCCGGCATTTAACCGGCGCGACGGTAGGGTTTCACCCCATGCATCTGAAGAGTCTGACGCTGAAGGGCTTCAAGTCCTTCGCGTCGCCGACGACTCTTCGCTTCGAACCCGGCATCACCTGCGTGGTGGGGCCGAACGGTTCGGGCAAATCGAACGTCGTCGACGCCCTGACCTGGGTGATGGGTGAGCAGGGCGCCAAGACCCTGCGCGGCGGCAAGATGGAAGACGTCATCTTTGCCGGCACGTCGTCGCGGGCCCCGCTGGGCCGGGCCGAGGTGACCCTGACCATCGACAACTCGGACAACGCCCTGCCGATCGAGTACTCCGAGGTTTCGATCACGCGGCGTGTATTCCGCGACGGCGCGAGCGAGTACGAGATCAACGGCAGCAGTTGCCGGCTCATGGATGTGCAGGAACTGCTTTCCGACTCCGGTATCGGCCGCGAGATGCACGTCATCGTCGGTCAGGGAAAGCTCTCGGAAATCCTGGAATCGCGTCCCGAGGACCGTCGTGCCTTCATCGAGGAGGCCGCCGGTGTGCTCAAGCACCGTCGGCGCAAGGAGAAGGCGGTCCGCAAGCTCGACGCCATGCAGGCCAACCTGGCCCGCCTGACCGACTTGACCACCGAACTGCGCCGTCAGCTCAAGCCGTTGGGCCGGCAGGCCGAGATGGCGCGGCGCGCGCAGACCATCCAGGCCGATCTGCGTGACGCGCGGCTGCGCCTGGCCGCCGACGATCTGGTGACCCGCCAGGCCGAGTTCGACGACACCAACCAGACCGAGACCGCACTGCGGCGTGAGCACGGCGAGGTGACCGAGCGTCTCGAAGCCGCGTCGGCCGAACTGGCGGGACACGAAGCGGCGGTAGCGGGCCTGTCCGGCCGCGCGGAGGCGGCGCAGCAGACCTGGTTCCGGCTGTCCGCGCTCGCCGAGCGGGTCAGCGCCACGGTGCGTATCGCCACCGAACGCACGAACCTGCTGGACTCTGATCCAGAGGTGTCGACTGGGCCGGACCCGGACGCCCTGGACGCCGAGGCCGACGCCGTCGCCGAGCACGAGGAACAACTGCTCGCCGAACTCGCCGAATCCAGGACCCGGCTGGAGGCGGCGCGCGGTGCGCTGGCCGAATGCGAACGCGCCGCGGCCGATGCCGAACGTGCCCAGATGGCGGCGGCCCGGGCCGAGGCGGACCGGCGCGAAGGGCTCGCCCGGTTGTCCGGGCAGGTCGACACCATGCGCACCCGCATCGAATCGATCGACGAAGCCGCGGTGCGGCTGACCGGCAGCATCGAGGAGGCGGCCGCCCGCGTCGAGCAGGCGAAAGCCGAGTTCGAACTCGTGCAGAGCAAGGTCGGTGAGCTCGATGCCGGCGAGTACGGGCTCGATGAGCATCACGATCGCACCATCAACGCCATGCTGCAGGCCGACGAACGCGTCGACGAATTGCAGGCCGCCGAGCGCGCCGCGGAGAAGCAGGTGGCCTCGCTGCGCGCGCGTATCGACGCCCTGTCGGTGACCCTCGACCTCAAAGACGGATCGGCGTGGTTGCAGGAAAACCATGACGGCGCAGGACTTTTCGGCTCGGTGGCCGAATTGGTGCGGGTGCAGTCGGGGCACGAGGCGGCCATCGCCGCGGTGCTGGGCGCCGCCGCCGACGCGCTCGCGGCCGAAAGTTTCGATGCCGCACGCGCCGCGGTCGACGCGCTCAAGAAGGGTGACGGTGGCCGTGCGGCCATCGTGCTCGGTGACTGGCCCGTCGAAAACGCTTCGCCGCGTGGGGATTTGCCGTCCGGCGCCCAGTGGGCGCTGGATCTGGTCGAAGTACCGGCTCGGCTCTCGGGTGCGATGCACGCCATGCTGGCGCGGGTCGCGGTCGTCGCGGATCTACCTGCTGCGCTGGAGCTGGTCGCGGCGCGACCGGACCTGCAGGCCGTCACGGCCGACGGCGACCTGGTCGGTGCCGGGTGGGTCAATGGCGGCTCCGACCGCAAGCCGAGCGCCCTCGAGATCACCGCGGAGATCGACAAGGCGCGCGCCGCGTTGGTCGAGGCCGAACGCCAGACCAGCGAATACGGCGCCGCGCTGTCCGGTGCCCTCGCCGAACAGAAGGCGCGGCGCGACGCCGTCGAACATGCGCTGGCCGCACTGCACGAATCCGACGCCGCGATCTCGGCGATCTACGAGCAACTGGCCCGGCTCGGGCACGAGGCCCGGACCGCCGAGGCCGAATGGCAACAACTGGTCCGGCAGCGCGACGAACTGGACGCCGGCCGCAGCCGCACGCTGGCCGAGCTGGCGGAGCTGGAAGACCGGTTCCACAACGCGCAGCAGGAGCCGATGTTCGACGTCGAGTTCGTCGACCGGTCCGAGACGACGGCGGCCGCCGAAGAGGCGCGCGCAGTCGAGGTGGAAGCCCGGCTGGCAGTGCGTACCGCGGAGGAACGCGCGAATGCCGTTCGCGGACGGGCGGATTCGCTGCGCCGGGCAGCGGCCGCCGAGCGTGAGGCGCGAGTGCGCGCGGCGCGGGCGCGCGAAGCCCGAGAGAACGCGGCGAAAGTCGCGGCCGCTGTCGCCGATTCCGGCCGACTGGTGGCCGAAAAGCTCGCTGCCACAGTGAGTCTGGCGGCACGCAAGCGTGATGCACTGGCCGCCGAGCGGGCTCAGCGTTCCGAAGGTCTGACGCGGGTCAGGGCAGAGGTGTCCGAACTCAGCGCGCGCGCCGGCGCGCTGACCGAGGCGCTGCACCGCGACGAGGTCGCCAAAGCGCAAGCGGCCCTTCGTATCGAGCAACTCGAACAGCAGGTGCTGGAGCAGTTCGGTATGGCCGTCGCCGACCTGGTCGCCGAATACGGACCGGACGTGCCGCTGCCGCCGACCGAACTTGAGATGGCCGAGTACGAGCAGGCCAAGGAACGTGGTGAACAGGTCAGCGCGCCCACGCCGATGGCGTTCGACCGGCCCACCCAGGAGCGCCGCGCCAAGAAGGCCGAGAAGGAACTGGCCGAGCTCGGTCGGGTAAATCCGCTGGCGCTGGAGGAGTTCGCCGCGCTCGAGGAGCGCTACAACTTCCTGTCCACCCAGCTGGAGGACGTCAAGGGCGCCCGCAAGGACTTGATGGACGTCATCGCCGACGTCGATGAGCGCATCCTGCGGGTGTTCACCGAGGCCTACGCCGATGTGGAGCAGGAATTCACGCAGGTCTTCTCGACACTGTTCCCCGGCGGTGAGGGCCGGCTGCTGCTGACCAACCCAAGCGACATGCTCACCACCGGCATCGAGGTCGAGGCCCGGCCACCGGGCAAGAAGGTCAAGCGGTTGTCGCTGCTGTCGGGCGGTGAGAAGTCACTGACCGCGGTGGCGATGCTGGTGGCGATCTTCCGGGCGCGGCCGTCACCCTTCTACGTCATGGACGAGGTCGAGGCCGCGCTGGACGACGTGAACCTGCGCCGTCTGATCAGTCTGTTCGAGCAGCTGCGGGAGAAGTCGCAGCTGATCGTCATCACCCACCAGAAGCCGACCATGGAGGTCGCCGACGCGCTCTACGGCGTCACCATGCAGGGCGACGGCATCACCCAGGTGATCTCGCAGCGCATGCGCGGCCAGGAGTTGGTTTCCAGCCAGTCATAGGCGGGGTTCGGCGTGGCCCTTTTGTGGCACGTGTCGGTCCTTGATGGCATGTTCGAACACATGTTCGAACATGTGGGTGTCGGGGCCGGCGGTGTGCTGGTTCACGATGCCTCTGTGGTCGATGCGGTGGTGCATTTCGCGCGGGTGTCGAATGTCGCTGAGTGCGGGAAGTTCCGGGCGATCGCTGATCTGGTGGCGTTGCGTGTCGATGACGAAGATGGCCGGCAGTGGTGGGCCTGTGATGGGTGGGATGCTGCGGTCGCCGAGGTGGGGGCGGCGCTGGGTATCGGGAAGCGTGAAGCGTCGGGGCAGTTGTCGATTGCGGTCGCGTTGCGGTTCCGGTTGCCGCGGGTGGCGGCGGTGTTCGCCGACGGTGGGGTGTCGGCGCGGACGGTCGGCGCGATCTGTTGGCGTACCCGTTTGGTGGAGGATCCCAATACGCTGGCGGTGATCGATGTTGCGTTGGCGGGGGCGTTGTCGGAGTGGGCGGGGTTGTCGCGCAAGAAGATTGAACGCAAGATCGATGGTTGGGTGCAGAAGTTCGACCCGGCTGCAGTGATCAAGGTGCGCTCGGCTGCGCGCCGGCGTGGGGTCGGGGTGGGCAAGCCCGATGATGAGACCGGGGTGGCGTCGATCTGGGGTGCGCTGTTGGCCACCGATGCCGATCTGTTGGATCGGGTGCTGGACGAGATGGCCCGGCAGGTGTGTGAGGACGATCCGCGGACGTTCGGGCAGCGGCGGGCTGACGCGTTGGGGGTGTTGGCGGCTCGTGGGGATCGGTTGGTGTGCCAGTGTGGCAATCCGGATTGTCCGGCGGCGGGGCCTGATGCGCGGGCGGCGGCGGTGGTGATTCATGTGCTCACCGATCAGCTGCCGACGCCGGTGGCGGATCCACTGCTCAGTGGGGACCCGGCCGCGCCCCCGACTCCGGCGCCAAACCAGCCTGCACCTGAGCCGGTGTTCACACCCGAGCCCGAGCCCGAGCATTTCTTCACAGCTGAACCTGAGCCCGAGCCCGCGCCTGCACCGGCGGCCGATTCGCGGCCCGCCGAAAACCCGATCCCTGCTGGGTTCGAACCGGCCGGCGACGCGGCGCCCACCCCTGAAGCCCATGCGGCGCACCCGCCGATCCCGACTTCCACCAAACCCCCCGCGCCGGTGCGCACACCCGTCGGCTATGTCCTCGGCGGCGGTGTAGTGCCCCCGGCGGTGCTGGCGGACCTGGTGGCTCGCGGCGCGAAAGTGCGCACCGTCGCCTCGGCTGCGGATCTGGATGAGGTGCCGCGGTATCGGCCGTCGGCGGCGATGGATGAGTTCGTGCGGGTGCGGGCCATGACGTGCATGTTCCCGGGCTGCGATCAGCCCGCCACCGCCTCCGATATCGACCACACCATCCCGTGGCCGGTCGGGCCGACACATCCGGGCAACCTGAGCCCGAAATGCCGCAAACACCACCTACTCAAAACCTTCTACGGCGGCCCGGACGGGTGGCAGGACCGTCAACAGCCTGACGGGACGATTGTGTGGACCGCACCCACCGGCCACACCTACATCAGCGTGCCCGAAAGCCGAATCCTGTTTCCCCGCACGGTCACCGACACCCCACTGCCGAACCCACCACCACAGGACACCGATCTGGACACCCCACCGGCCCCCGGCCGGGGTGTGATGATGCCCATCCGGCGCCGCACCCGCGCCCAGAACCAGGCTCAGCAGATCGCCTACGAACGTGCCCTCAACCAAGCCGACATCGACGAGCGCGAAGCTGCCCAAGAAGCCTTCGCCCGCCGGCGTAAAGAACGCCAAGAACGCGAAGCCGCAGAAGCCGCCCAAGCCGCGGCGGCACCGGTACCCACCGAGCAACGCCAACCCGCTGAAAACGACATCCCACCACCACGGTGAGCACCCAGATCGATTGGCGTCGCCGCCCGAGACGATCGTTGTGCCGATCTGCACCGGCCGGGAGGACGTCTGCCACCCGCGGCAGAACTTGGTGCGGCTGACAGAATGGCACGGTGTCGGAAGGTCTCTGGATCGCGATAGCGATCGTTGCTGTTCTCGTTGTCACCGCTCTGGTGGTCGGATTCGTCCGCTACCGGCGCAGCAGGATTTCGCTGTCCGCGCCGGAGGAGACGCCGAAGCTGGACCGGTCTGGCGGCTACACGGCGTCATCAGGCATCACGTTCAGTAGTTCGGACACCGCGGAGAAGCTGCCGACCGTCGGCGACGACGCCGAGATTCCGCGAGACTCGCGCAAGCGCACCATCGCCGACGTCCAGCTGCCCGAGCCGGAGGTCGTGACCGAGCCGGAAGTGGTCGCCGAGGCACCGGAAGCGGTCGCTGAGCCGGAAGTGGTGGCCGAGCCCGAGCCGACCGCCGCGCCCGAACCCGAGGCAGCGCCGGAACCCGAGGCAGCTCCCGAGCCCGAGCCCGCACCCGAGGTTGCGCCGCGCGATGAGATCGCACCGACCGCCGGCCGGCTGGAGCGCCTGCGTGGCCGCCTGGCCAAGTCGCAGACCACGCTGGGGCGCAGCATGCTGGGCCTGCTGGGCGGTGGCGACCTCGACGAGGACTCGTGGGAGACCATCGAAGACACCCTCCTCATCGCCGATCTGGGCCCGGTCGCCACCGAATCGGTCGTCACCGCGCTGCGCAGCCGCATGGCAGAGGCCAACGTGCGCACCGAGGCCGACGCCCGCGCCGTGCTGCGCGAGGTGCTGATCAAGGAACTGCGGACCGATCTGGACCGGTCCATCAAGGCGCTGCCGCACGCCGACAAGCCGTCGGTGTTGCTCGTCGTCGGTGTCAACGGCGCCGGCAAGACCACCACGGTCGGCAAGCTGGCCCGCGTGCTGGTCGCGGACGGGCGTCGCGTCGTGCTCGGCGCGGCGGACACCTTCCGTGCCGCGGCGGCCGACCAGCTGCAGAGCTGGGGTGCCCGCGTCGGCGCCGACATCGTGCGTGGCCCCGAGGGCGCGGATCCGGCCTCGGTTGCCTTCGACGCCGTCGACAAGGGCATCGCAGCGGGCGCTGACGTCGTCGTGGTGGACACGGCGGGCCGGCTGCACACCAAGACCGGTCTGATGGACGAACTGGGCAAGGTCAAGCGCGTCGTCGAGAAGCGCGCCAAGGTCGACGAGGTGCTGCTCGTGCTGGACGCGACCATCGGCCAGAACAGCCTGCCGCAGGCCCGGGTCTTCGCCGAGGTGGTCGACATCACCGGCGTGGTGCTGACCAAACTCGACGGCACCGCCAAGGGCGGCATCGTGTTCCGGGTACAGCAGGAGCTCGGCGTACCGGTCAAGCTCGTCGGCCTCGGTGAGGGTCCGGACGACCTGGCGCCGTTCGAGCCCGCCGCCTTCGTCGACGCGCTCCTGGGCTAGTCGCCGCCATTCGCTTCGGGAACGCAAAACTGCCCTATTCCACCCGGAATAGGGCAGTTTTGTGTCCGCCGGCCAGGAACTCACAGAGCAGGCCAGGGCCTGCGAAGAGGGCATTAACCGCGCCGAAACGTAACTGGTCGATCCGTTCACATACGTGAAACGCCCGCGCGCCGTCGGCGAAACAACCGATGCGCAAAGTTCTGGCCTAGGTCATCGGCGTCTGCCTGTGACATGGGTTAAGGAGGAAGCGGCCAGTGGATGGATTCCCTATCTTGGGCACGCCGGACACCGGTGATACCGCATGGATGCTGGTGAGTTCAGCGCTCGTGCTGTTGATGACACCGGGTCTGGCGTTCTTCTACGGCGGCATGGTGCGCCGTAAGGGCGTGCTCAACATGATCATGATGAGCATCAGCGCCATGGGTGTCGTCACGGTGTTGTGGGTGCTGTACGGCTACTCGATGGCGTTCGGCAATGACAAGTGGAGCTTCGTCGGGGATCCCACCCAGTACTGGGGACTCAAGGGACTCATCGGCGGCAACTCGCTCGTTGCGCACCTGCCCGCGGGAACCACTGCGGCGGTGCAGATTCCGCTCGCCGGGACCATCCCGCAGCTGGTGTTCGTGGCGTTCCAGCTGATGTTCGCCATCATCACCGTCGCCCTGATCTCGGGCGCGGTCGCCGACCGTCTCAAGTTCGGCGGCTGGCTGCTGTTCGCCGGCCTGTGGGCCACCTTCGTCTACTTCCCGGTCGCGCACTGGGTCTTCGCCTTCGACGGCATCACGGCCACGCACGGTGGCTGGATCGCGAACCAGCTCAAGGCAATCGACTTCGCCGGTGGTACCGCGGTGCACATCAACTCCGGTACCGCGGGCCTGGTGCTGGCCATCATCCTGGGCAAGCGCTCGGGCTGGCCCACCACTCCGATGCGTCCGCACAACCTGCCGTTCGTCATGCTGGGCGCCGGCCTGCTGTGGTTCGGTTGGTACGGCTTCAACGCCGGCTCGGCACTGACCTCTGACGGTGTCGCCGCCTCGACATTCATCACCACCACCGTGGCGACCGCCGCCGCGATGCTGTTCTGGCTGCTGACGGAAAAGATTCGTGACGGCCACGCCACCTCCCTCGGCGCGGCGTCGGGCATCGTGGCCGGCCTGGTGGCCATCACCCCGTCCTGCTCGTCGGTCAATGTCATCGGCGCGCTGGCGATCGGCGCGGGCGCCGGTGTGGTCTGTGCTCTCGCGGTGGGCCTGAAGTTCAAGCTGGGCTTCGACGACGCGCTCGACGTCGTGGGCGTTCACCTGGTCGGTGGTCTGTTCGGCACCCTGATGGTCGGCCTGGTGGCCACCAAGGAGGCTCCGGCCGCTGTGGCGGGTCTGTTCTACGGTGGCGGGTTCGACCAGCTGTGGCGTCAGGCCGTCGGCGCGTTCGCGGTCCTTGGCTACTCGGCGATCGTTACCGCTATCTTGGCCTTGATCGTCAAGTACACCATCGGCCTTCGCCTCGACAAGGAGGACGAGGCCAACGGTATCGACGAGGCCGAACACGCGGAAACCGCTTATGAATTCGCGTGATCGGGAAGGATTTACGGTGACATCCACGAGTACCGCGGTTATTTGGAAGGAATTGATCAAATGAAGTTGATCACGGCGATCGTCAAGCCGTTCACGCTCGAAGACGTCAAGACCGGTCTGGAGCAATTGGGAATCCTCGGGATGACCGTCAGCGAGGTGCAGGGCTACGGCCGCCAGAAGGGCCACACCGAGGTCTACCGCGGTGCTGAGTACTCGGTGGACTTCGTGCCCAAGGTGCGGGTCGAGGTCATCGTCGACGACGCATCGGTCGACAAGGTCGTGGATGTCATCGTGCAGGCCGCGCGGACGGGCAAGATCGGTGACGGCAAGGTGTGGGTCACCTCTGTCGAGACCGTGGTGCGCGTCCGTACGGGTGAGCGGGGCAGCGACGCCATCTGACGTCGGCTGACCACCAGATGACAATGCAGACACCAGATTCCGCTGCCGGAGCCGACGATACTTCGGTGTCGTCTGCTTCGGCAGCGGGGTCAACCCGTCCGGCCAGCGACCTGAGTGCTGCTGTCGAGCAGTTGCTGGGCGGCGGCGCGCGCCGCCTCGATTCGGTGGCGTTGCGCGAGGCGCTGGTTGATCTGTACGAATTCTGGCTTGCCGCAAAGGCAACCGAGATCGGTATCACCGAGACCAGTGGCTTCGCCATCGTGGCGACCGGTGGTCTCGGGCGCCGGGAGATGCTGCCGTACTCGGACCTGGATTTGATGCTGCTGCACGACGACCTGCCGCAGGCCGCCGTCACCGAGGTTGCCGAGGCGCTCTGGTACCCGTTGTGGGACGCCAACATTCACCTCGACCACAGCGTCCGGACGGTGCCGCAGGCACTCAAGACCGCGGCCGGCGACGTCTCCGCCGGGCTGGCCATGCTCGACGCCCGGCACATCGCGGGCGATTCGGATCTGTCGTCCCTGTTGGTCGGCGGCGCCCGGAGGCAATGGCGGACCGGGATCACCTCCCGCTTCACCGAATTGATCGAACACGCCGCGGCGCGGTGGGAACGTTCCGGTCAGATCGCGCACCGCGCCGAACCGGATCTGAAGAACGGCCGCGGTGGGCTGCGCGACGTGCAGCTGCTCAACGCACTGGCCATGGCGCAGTTGGCCGACGTCTACCCGAGTCGGTCCGTGGCGTCGCCGATCGGCACGCTGGGCGACGCGCATCTCGCACTGCTCAACGTGCGCACCGAGCTCCATCGCGTCTCGCACAAGGGCCGTGAGATGGTGCTGGCCCAGTACGCCGACGAGGTCGGCGCCGCACTGGGCATCGGTGACCGCTTCGACCTGGCCCGCATGATCAGCGATGCCGCCCGCACCATCAGCTTCTACGTGGACGCCGGCGTGCGGACCGCGGGGAATGCCTTGCCGCGCAGAGGCTTTGCGGCACTCAAACGACCCGTCCGGCGACCGCTGGACGAGGGCGTACTGGAATTCGGCGGCGAGGTCATCCTGGCCCGCGACGCCAAACCGCAGCGCGACCCGGGCCTGATCCTGCGAGTGGCCGCCGCGGCAGCCACCAACGGACTGCCCATCGCGGGATCGACCTTGGCGCGGCTGGCCGAATCGGCGCCCGAATTGCGGGCGCCGTGGCCGAAAGAAGCGCTCAACGACCTGCTCGTGATGCTGGCCGCCGGGCCGGGTGCGGTCGCCACCGTGGAGGCCCTGGACCGGACCGGGCTGTGGGGCCGGTTGTTCCCGGAGTGGGGCGCGATCCGCGACCTGCCGCCACGTGATGTCGTGCACATCTGGACCGTCGACCGGCATCTGATCGAAACCGTCTCCCGGGCAAGCGCTTTCACCACCCGCGTGGACCGGCCCGATCTGCTGGTGCTGGGTGCGCTGCTGCACGACATCGGCAAGGGCCGGGGCGGCGACCACAGTGTGATCGGTGCCGAACTGGCCAACCAGATCGGCATCCGGCTGGGCTTGTGGCCGGCCGATATCGAGGTGCTGGTCAAGATGGTGCGCTACCACCTGCTGTTGCCGGAAACGGCGACTCGTCGAGATCTGCAGGACCCCAACACCATTGCATCGGTGGTCGACGCGCTCGGTGGCGATGGACTGCTGCTGGAATTGCTGCACGCGCTGGCCGAGGCGGATTCGCTCGCCACGGGTCCCGGCGTGTGGGGTGACTGGAAGGCCTCCCTGATCGGCGATCTGGTCCGGCGATGCCGGCTGATGATGGCGGGGGAGGACCTGCCGCACCCCGATCCCATTGATCCGCAACTGCTTTCGCGGGCCAGCCAGAGCGGTGTCCACGTCGAACTCACCGCGGCGGACAGTGCGCACCTGTTCAACGTCACGATGCTCGCCCCGGATCGGCGCGGTCTGCTGTCGAAAGCCGCCGGGGTGCTGGCCCTGCACTCGCTGCGGGTGCATTCGGCGTCGGTCAACAGCCATGAGGGACTGGCGATCAACACCTTCGTGGTGTCGCCACACTTCGGCTCCCCGCCGGCCGCGGAACTGCTGCGTCAGCAGTTCATCCTGGCGCTCGACGGCGATCTCGACGTGATCGCCGCGCTCGAGCAGCGGGACGAGGAAACTCCGGCCCCGACCCGGCGCGCCGGCGACGTCCCGGCGGCGGTGCCCGGCTACCACACGGTCGCGCCGCCCCGCGTGCGGTGGTTCGAGGGGTCGTCGGACGACGAGTTGGTCGTGCAGATCCGCAGCGCCGACCGGCCCGGCCTGCTCGCCCGCCTGGCCGCTGTCATCGAGCGCAAGGGCGCAGATGTGGCCTGGGCCAAGGTGACGACGCTGGGCGCCACCGTCGTCGACGCGTTCGGTCTGGTGGTGCCGGAGGACTTCACGGCCACCGAGGCCCGGGCAGCGTTCGAACAGGATCTGTATGCGGTGTTGCCCGCGCCCGCGCCGGTCAAGCCTGCCGTGATCACTGCCGAGGTGAGTTAGCGAGTTCCGCGCTGCCGCACCACTTCCGGACGGCGGCCGGGGCGTCGGTGGCCTCGCCGGCCCACGCGACGTAACCGTCGGGCCGGATCAGCACGGCGGGCGGCAATTGGTCATCGCCGGTGACCGCGCAGGTGACGTCGGTGCGGTCGAGCGTCAGACCGCCCTTGGTCAGCAGTAGGAATCGGCCGTCACGCAGTAGTTCGTAGACCCGGGTGTCCGCGCACGCGATGTCCGGCATGCGGCGCCCGACCAAACGGTGATCGTCGCGCTTGCGGGGATAACTGATGGCGATTCCGCTGAGGCGGCCGCCCATGGCACGCCTGGTGGGCCCGGTGCTCAGGAGCGCGGTGATCGCGATGCGCCGCAGGACTCGCCGCGGCAGGCTGCGGCCCAGGACCAGCTGATTGAACGCATCGGTCAGTTTGAGCACGTTGGCGCCGACGGCATGGCGTTCACTCTGGTAACTGTCCAGGAGCCACGCCGGCGCGGTGCCCTTGACGGCCGACGCCAGCTTCCAGCCCAGGTTCATCGCATCCTGGATGCCGGTGTTCATGCCCTGTGCGCCCAGCGGCGAGTGGACGTGCGCCGCATCGCCGGCGATGAAGCAGCGGCCGACGCGGTAGCGGTCGGCCTGGCGTCGCTCGGACAGGAACCGGGTGCTCCAGCGCATCTCGCTGACGCCGAAGTCCGTTTTCGCGATGCGGCGCAGTGAGCCCGTGATCTCGGAAAGCGGTACCGGTTCGCCGAGCGGCACGTCTTCCCGGGTGCGGTCCCACGCGATGGCGCGGAACCAGCCGTCGCCGAACGGGACCAGCAGCACGACGCCGTCGGGGCTGTTCGCGGCGGCCAGCCCGCCGGCCGGCGGGTTCGTCAGCTGAACGTCTGCCAGCAGGATGTGGGTCTGGTACTGCTTGCCGGCGAACCCGATGCCCAGCATCGTGCGCACCGCGCTGTGGGCACCGTCGCAGCCCACGAGGTAGCCGGCACGCACCGTGCTGTGATCGGCGAGGCGCACGGTGACGCCGTCGTCGTCCTGCGTCAGACCGGCGACTTCGGCGCCGTAACGGATTTCGACGCCGAGTTCGATGGCGCGCGCGGTCAGCACCCGTTCGGTCAGGCTCTGCGGTGCCATCAGCACCATGGGGTAGCGGGTGGGCAATTCCCGCAGGTTGATCGCGGCGCCCGGGACGGGACTCACGCTCTGGACGGGGAGCCCGCGCTGCACGAGTTCGTCGGCCAGGCCGCGGGCGTCCAGCAGTTCCAGCGTCCGCGCATGCACGCCGAAGGCCCGGGTGATGTTCGGGATGTCACGGCGTCGTTCGAGCAACTGAACCGCGACGCCGCGCATCGCCAGTTCGCACGCCAACGCCAGACCGGTCGGGCCGGCACCGACAACGACGATGTCCGCGCTGTTCATGGTGGTCATTTCAGGCTCCTCATTAATTCATCAAACAATGAATTCATCATGTGATGAAATACTGCGCGCCCGGGTATCGCCGTGTCAAGGGGACGGTGGTGCCGAAGTACCGGCGACGGGCGCTGCAGTTAGGCTTAACCCCGTGTTTGAATCCCTGTCCGACCGGTTGACCGGTGCGCTGTCGGGTCTGCGCGGCAAGGGCCGGCTGACCGACGCCGATATCGACGCCACCGCCCGCGAAATCCGCCTGGCCCTGCTCGAGGCCGACGTGTCGTTGCCGGTCACGCGCGAGTTCATCGGCCGGATCAAGGAACGCGCCAAGGGCGCCGAGGTTTCCGGTGCGCTGAACCCGGCGCAGCAGGCCGTCAAGATCGTCAACGAGGAGCTCATCGGCATCCTCGGTGGTGAGACGCGCCAGCTGGCGTTCGCCAAGACCCCGCCGACGGTCATCATGCTGGCCGGTCTGCAGGGTTCCGGTAAGACGACCCTCGCCGGCAAGCTGTCGAAATGGCTCAAGGATCAAGGACATACGCCGCTGCTGGTCGCGTGTGACCTGCAGCGCCCCGGCGCCGTCAACCAGCTGCAGATCGTCGGTGAGCGGGCTGGCGTCAGCGTCTTCGCACCGCACCCGGGAGTCTCGCCCGACGGCGTGACCATCGACCAGATGACCACCGGCGACCCGGTGTCGGTCGCCGCCGCGGGTCTGGCCGAGGCCAGGGCCAAGCACTTCGACGTCGTGATCGTCGACACCGCCGGCCGCCTCGGTATCGACGAGGAACTGATGGCCCAGGCCGCCGCGATCCGCGACGCCGTCAAGCCTGACGAGACGCTGTTCGTCCTCGACGCGATGATCGGTCAGGACGCCGTCACCACCGCCAACGCCTTCCGCGAAGGCGTGGGCTTCACCGGTGTCGTGCTGACCAAGCTCGACGGCGACGCCCGTGGTGGTGCCGCGCTGTCCGTGCGCGAGGTCACCGGCGCGCCGATCCTGTTCGCGTCGGCCGGCGAGAAGCTCGAGGACTTCGACGTCTTCCACCCGGACCGCATGGCGTCCCGCATCCTGGGCATGGGCGACGTCCTCACCCTGATCGAGCAGGCCGAGCAGGTCTTCGACCAGAAGAAGGCCGAAGAGGCCGCCGCCAAGATCGGCTCCGGTGAACTGACGCTCGAGGACTTCCTCGAGCAGATGCTGATGATCCGCAAGATGGGTCCCATCGGGAACCTGCTGGGCATGCTGCCCGGTGCCGGTCAGATGAAGGACGCCCTGGCGGCCGTCGACGACAGCCACCTGGACCGCATCCAGGCCATCATCCGCGGCATGACCCCCGCCGAGCGGTCCGACCCGAAGATCATCAACGCCTCCCGGCGCCTGCGCATCGCCAATGGATCCGGTGTCACGGTGGCCGAGGTCAATCAGCTGGTCGACCGCTTCTTCGAGGCCCGCAAGATGATGTCGCAGATGGCCGGCCAAATGGGAATGCCGTTCGGCCGCAAGAGCTCTCGCAAGGCCGCCAAGGGCAAGAACAAGCAGGCCGGCAAGGGCCGCAAGGGCGGACGCGGCCCGACGGCGCCGAAGGCGGCCGCCAACCCGTTCGGTCTGGACCCGAGCGCGCTGCCGGGCGGTTTCCCGGACCTGTCGAACATGCCGCAGGGGCTCAACGAGTTGCCGCCGGGCCTCGCCGACTTCGACCTGTCACAGCTGAAGTTCCCGAAGAAGTAGCCGCCGTGCGGGCGCTGCACATTCGCGGTCGGGGACTGCCCGACGGCGACGAGGTGCAGTGGTGGATACATCAGGGCGTGCTCTCGGCCGAGCCGATCGCGAACGCCGACACCATCTTCGACGGTGGCTGGATCATCCCCGGGCTGGTCGACGCGCACTGCCACGTCGGCATCGGTCCGGGTGGCCCCGTCGAACTCGACGAGGCCGAGCGCCAGGCCGAGACCGAGCGCCAGGCCGGTGCGCTGCTGCTGCGCGACGCCGGGTCTCCGGTCGACACCCGCGACTTCGACGACCGCGACGACCTGCCGCGGATCATCCGCGCGGGACGGCATCTGGCCCGGCCCAAGCGCTACCTGCCCGGGTTGCCGATCGACATCGAGGACGAATCGCAGCTGCCGCAGTACGTCGCCGAGCAGGCCCGGCGCGGTGACGGCTGGGTGAAGCTGGTCGGCGACTGGATCGATCGGGGAGTGGGCGACCTGGCGCCGCTGTGGTCCGACGACATCCTCAAAGAAGCCATCGACGCCGCCCACGCCAACGGTGCGCGCGTCACGGCGCATGTGTTCGGTGAGGAAGCGTTGCCGGGGCTGATCAACGCCGGTATCGACTGCATCGAGCACGGCACCGGGATCACCGACGACATCATCGAGCTGATGCTGGCCCACGGCACGGCGCTGGTGCCGACCCTGATCAACATCGAGAACTTCCCCGGGATCGCGGAGAAGGCGACCAAATTCCCGGCATACGCCAAACACATGCGCGATCTCTACGCGACGTGCCCGCAGCGCGTCGGCGCCGCGCACGAGGCCGGCGTACCCATCTACGCG
The DNA here is from genome assembly GCF_045310895.1 of Mycobacterium sp. SMC-18. Classification (NCBI taxonomy): domain Bacteria; kingdom Bacillati; phylum Actinomycetota; class Actinomycetes; order Mycobacteriales; family Mycobacteriaceae; genus Mycobacterium; species Mycobacterium sp. SMC-18. Next base: position 42,588 of record NZ_JBJIAL010000024.1, on the reverse strand, counting down.
GGCACCGGCGCCGGCGGGATGATCGCCCACGGCCGCATCGCCGACGAGGTCGCCGCCCTGGGCCGGGTGGGCCTGAGCCCGACGGACGCGTTGGGCGCGGCAAGCTGGAACGCACGAAAGTGGTTGCAGCGCACCGGCTTGGAGCACGGCGCCTCGGCCGATCTCGTCTGCTACGCCGACTATCCGCGACTCCCGGGCGTCCTCGACCATCCCGACCTGGTGATCTTGCGCGGCCGGGTCTACTGACTCAGGTGTAGTGGCTGAAGCCCCAGTCGAACAACTGTCTCGCCTGCGGGTAGAGATTGCCGGTGCCGTACATCTGCACCACGACCAACCGGTGGTTCCCGCGCTGCGCGGCGCCGACGTACGTCTTGCGGGCCCGGTCCGTGTAGCCCGTCTTGCCGGCGAAATCGCCGGGGTACCCCGTCAACAGCTCGTTCTGACTGGTCAGGGTCTTGCCGGGAAACTGCGCCGACGTCTGCCGGAAAATCTCGGCGATCACCGGGTAGGTCAGCGCCGCCCGGTAGATCACCCCGAGGTCGCGCGGCGTGGTCAGCGATTCCCAGCCGGGACCGTCGAGTCCGGACGGTGAGCCGGCGCGGGTGCTGCGGGCGCCGAGCGCCGCGGCCTTGCGATTCATGGCCGCCACCGTGACGCGCTGGCCGCCGAGCATGTCGGCCAGCATGTTCGCGGCGTCGTTGCCCGACACCATGAGCAGGGCATCGAGGAGCTGGCGGACCGAGTACACCTGGCCGGGTTTGAGCCCGACGCACGAGCACTCGACCTTGGTGTGCGACTCGTTGGCCCGTCCCAGCGCGTCCGGGCGCAGGTTGTCCAGGACGACCATGGCCAACAGCGGCTTGATGGTGCTGGCCGGCGCGTACGAGCCGCCCGGATCCTGCGACGCCAGCACCTGGCCGGTATCGAGGTCGGCGACCAGCCAGGCTTTGGCCGGGCCGTTGGCGAATGCCTGTGCGCCCGTGGGTTGCCCGGTGGGTTCGGCCGTCGCGGACGGTGTGGCGATCGGCGTCACCAGTAGTGTGCCGAGGGCCAGCGCGGTCGCCGTGAACAGTTTGCGCACGAGCGCCGACGCTACGGAACCCAGGCTGCGATCAGCTCGCGCCGAGATTCCGGTCGGGTCTCGGTTGGTTCGGTCTACAGAGAGCCGACGCTGACCGAGCGGTCCTGCGCGAAGCCCCAATCGAGCAACTGCGAGGCCTGATCCCAGTAGGTCGGCCCGCCCTCGCGCACCATGCCGTACATCATCGCGATGACCAAGCGGCGGCCGCCGCGGTCGGCGGCGCCCACGTAGGTCTTCTTGGCGGCGTTGGTGAACCCGGTCTTGCCGCCGATGGCGCCCGGATACCGCTGCAGCAGCTGGTTCTCGTTGACGATCTGCTCGTTGCCGTTCTTGCCGGGGAACGTCGCGGCGGGCTGCGCGGTGATCTGCGCGAAGTACGGATTGGCCATCGCGGCCCGGAAGATGATGGCCAGGTCCCGGGGAGTGGTCCAGCCCGAACCGCCCGCGCCGTCGAGGCCCGACGGGGTGGCGGCGTGGGTGTCGACGGCGCCGATGGCGGCGGCCTTGGCGTTCATCTTCGCGACGGCGACGTCGTAGCCGCCGATCATGTCGGCCAGGGCGTTGGCGGCGTCGTTGCCCGAGGCGAGCAGCACCGCGTCCAGCAGTTGGCGCGCGGTGTACACGTGGCCGGGGACGATACCGGCGCAGTTGCACTCCACCTGGGTGTCGGCGACGGTGCCGGCCACGGTCGCGTCCAGGTTCGGCAGTTCACTGAGCGCGGTCAGCGCCAGCAGCGTCTTGATGGTGCTGGCGGGCGGATGCCGCAGGTCGATGTCCTGTCCGGCGAGAATCTGGCCCGAGTCCATGTCGGCGACGATCCACGCCGGGGCCGGCCCTGCCGGGGCCTGTACCGTGCCGACCGGCTGGATGTCGGGGTCAGCGGCCGCAACCGGCGGCGCGCCGAGGAATACGAGCGTCAGGGTCGCCATGACGGCGGTTGCGAACCTTCCCATGGAGCCAGCAGCCTACTGGTGGTGTTCAATCGGTTCATGCTGAGTCTGGAAGAGATCTCGGACCGTCTGGAAATCCAACAGCTGTTGATCGCGTACTCGACGGCCATCGATACCCGCCAATTCGATGATCTGGCAAAGGTTTTCACGCCGGATGCCTACATCGACTACCGCGCGATGGGCGGCATCGACGGGCATTTCCCCGAGGTCAAGGAATGGCTGGCGCAGGTGCTGCCGAATTTCCCGGCCTATGCGCACATGCTCGGCAACTTCGACGTCACCATCACCGGCGACACCGCGAAGTCACGCACCATCTGTTTCAACCCGATGGTGCTGCCCGCGGCGGACGCCGACGCACAGCCCCAGGTGCTGTTCTGCGGCCTCTGGTACGAGGACGAGTTCGTCCGCACCGCCGAGGGCTGGCGTATGACCCGCCGCGTCGAGACTAAGTGTTTCGACCGGGTGGTCTGAGTCGCCGTTCACGGGATTTGGGCCGGTCGCGGCTGCTCTGGCAGAATGGTCGGCTGTCTGTCCGCGACCCGTTCAATGCGCCGCGCGGCGGTCACACACGTGAGGCAAGACCGGACCGGGCAATCCGCCCGAGTCGCTGAATTGCAGCGTGGCAATCATCAGGAGAAGTGCAGAACATGGCTGTCAAGATCAAGCTCACCCGGCTTGGCAAGATCCGCAACCCCCAGTACCGCATCATCGTCGCCGACGCGCGCACCCGCCGCGACGGCCGCGCCATCGAGGTCATCGGCCGGTACCACCCGAAGGAAGAGCCGAGCCTGATCGAGATCGATTCGGAGCGCGCGCAGTACTGGCTGGGCGTCGGCGCACAGCCGACCGAGCCGGTCGCCGCCCTGCTGAAGATCACCGGTGACTGGCAGAAGTTCAAGGGCCTGCCGGGCGCCGAGGGCACCCTGAAGGTCAAGGAGCCCAAGCCGTCCAAGCTGGACCTGTTCAACGCCGCGCTGGCGAACGCCGACGCCGCCCCCGGTGGCGAGGCCGTCATGCTGAAGAAGCGCAAGGACAAGAAGGAAGAAGCGGCTGAGGCTGCCGCCGAGACCGAGGCTGCCGAGGCCACTGAGGCCGAGGCCGAAGCGCCCGCCGAATGAGCAGCGTCGTCGTCGACGCCGTAGAGCACCTGGTCCGCGGGATCGTCGACAACCCCGACGATGTCCGGGTCGACATGGTGACCAGCCGCCGCGGTCGTACCGTCGAGGTGCACGTGCACCCCGATGACCTGGGCAAGGTCATCGGGCGCGGCGGCCGCACGGCCACCGCGCTGCGGACACTGGTCGCCGGCATCGGCGGCCGGGGCATCCGCGTCGACGTGGTGGACACCGACCAGTAAATATGGACCTCGTGGTCGGCCGCGTCGTCAAGGCGCACGGCATCAGCGGCGAGGTTGTCGTCGAAGTACGTACCGATGATCCCGGCGAGCGTTTCTCGCCGGGATCATCGCTGCGTGGCAAGCCCGGTGCGCGTAGCATCGAGCGCGCCGAACGTACCTATGTGATCGACGCCGTTCGTGAGCACGGCGGGCGGCTGCTGGTGAGGCTGGCCGGTGTGAACGATCGCAATGCGGCAGATGCGTTGCGCGGCACGCTGTTCCTGGTGGACTCCGCCAGCCTGCCGCCCATCGACGAGCCCGACGAGTTCTACGATCACCAGCTCGAGGGCCTCAAGGTCCGCACCGTCGACGGTGTCGACGTGGGTGTGGTGACCGAGGTGCTGCACACCCCGGGCGGCGAATTGCTGTCCATCCGAACGGAATCCGGTGCCGAGGTGCTGGTGCCGTTCGTCACCGCGATGGTGCCGACGGTGTCGCTGGCCGACGGTCTGGTGGAGATCGATCCGCCCGACGGCCTGCTCGAGTTGGATTGATACCCATGCGGATCGACGTCGTCACCATCTTCCCGGCGTATCTCGACGCGCTGCAGCAGTCCCTGCCGGGCAAGGCGATCGCCAACGGCACCGTCCAACTCGGTGTGCACGACCTGCGGAACTGGACGCATGACGTCCACAAGTCGGTCGACGATTCGCCGTACGGCGGCGGGCCCGGCATGGTGATGAAGGCGCCGGTCTGGGGTGCCGCCCTCGACGAAATCTGCACGCCGGAAACGGTTTTGGTGGTCCCGACGCCGGCGGGCCGGCTGTTCACACAGGAACACGCGCACCGCTGGACCGGCGAGAAGCACCTGGTGTTCGCGTGCGGCCGCTACGAGGGCATCGACCAGCGGGTCGCCGACGACGCCGCCCGGCGCATGCGGGTCGAAGAGGTTTCGATCGGTGACTACGTGCTGCCCGGCGGTGAGTCCGCGGCGCTGGTCATGATCGAGGCCGTGGTGCGGTTGCTGCCCGACGTCCTGGGCAATCCGGCGTCACACCAGGATGATTCGCATTCGGCGCACGTCGGGGGAGTGCTGGAGGGGCCGAGTTACACGCGGCCGCCGGTCTGGCGTGACCTCGAGGTGCCCCCGGTGCTGTTGTCGGGCGACCACGCCAAGGTCGCCGCCTGGCGCCGCGAACAGGGTCTGCAGCGGACGCGCGAGCGCCGGCCGGACCTGTTGCCCGACTAGCCCGGCTAGTTGATCCGCCCGCCCGGGAACATCGTCTTCACGGCGTTGGTGATGGTCGCGCGTGCCGTGGCGTCATCGGTGGGCTGCAGTGAGCCGATCGCCATGACGTAGCGCCGGTCGGCGCCGATCACGCCGGTGGACATGTGCATCCAGTTGTTGCCGCCCCAATCCGGCATCCAGCCCTGCTTCACCGCGACCGGTTCGCCGTACAGACCGTCCGGGATGCCGAAGCGCTGCGGGTAGCCGTCGGCGCCGGTGGGCGTGGACGCGGCCAGGTTGGCCAGGATGATGCTGGCCCGCTCGGGCGGGAGCCCGCCGGAGCCGTTCAGCAACTGGTCGTAGTAGTGCACCAGGTCGGTGGTGGTGCTCATGGTGTTCCACCACTTGCCGTCGTAGGGCACCGAGGTCCCGGTCAGCCCGTAGCGGGCCGCGACGCGGCTGACGACGCTGTTGCCGCCGCTGCGATTCCAGAACACCTCCGCCGCGGAGTCGTCCGACGAGCGCAGCATGGTGTCCAGCGACTGACGGTCGGCCGCGGTGAGCTCGATCTGGCCCTTCGCCTCCTGCAGCAGCAGATCGTCGGCGATGAACAACTTGGCCACCGACGCGATGGGCATGGCGGACTTGTTGCCGGCGGCGATCAGCTGGCCCGTGTTGCGATCGAGAACCGCGGCACTCATCGACGCGCCGGCCGCCGCCGCGTCACTGGTGGCGGTCCGTTCGCGGGCATCGAGGCCCGCCAGGGCAGCGGCGGGCTCGGTGGCCGGGGCCTCCGGCATCTCCAGGGCGGTGACGACCGGGACGACGGTCAGCGCGATCCGGTTCGGCGGCGGCGCCCCGTAGACCTTGGCCTCGCAACCAGCTGTGAGCATCACCGTTGCCGCGGCAGCGGTGATGGTCAGCAGCTTCACGTGCTGCGGGCGCATGGGTCTCCTCAGATCACGGTGGATAAAAATCTGATTGATCAGCGTAACCGGTAAACGTGTGTTGGGTGTGACGACTGTGACGGTGCCGCGTGTGATGTCGGCTGCACCGGCCCGGCGGGGGTCACGATTTCGTCACCCGGCGGCTGTCTGGCACAATTGAGCAGTTGTCTGCGCTGGGCGCGGGGTCGGCGTCTGTTTCGGATGTGTCCCCGCCCGCTACGGCATCCGACCAACGTCCGTAAAGAGAATGGCTTTTCCGTCGCGCCGCATGGTGTCCGGCGGCTGTAGCCCGCGAGTTAGCAAGGAAGTGTCACCGATGAAAACGCTGGACTTCGTCGACCAGGCGTCGCTGCGCGACGACATCCCGGCCTTCAACCCCGGCGACACCCTCAATGTGCACGTCAAGGTCATCGAGGGCAACAAGCACCGCATCCAGGTGTTCAAGGGCGTCGTGATCCGTCGTCAGGGCGGCGGCATCGGTGAGACCTTCACCGTCCGCAAGGAGAGCTACGGCGTCGGCGTCGAGCGGACCTTCCCGGTGCACTCGCCGAACATCGACCACATCGACGTCGTCACCCGCGGTGACGTCCGTCGCGCCAAGCTGTACTACCTGCGCGAGCTCCGTGGCAAGAAGGCCAAGATCAAGGAAAAGCGCTGAGCTTGTTCGGCGATTCTTCCGCCGAGCTGACTAGCCTGGTGCCGTGACCGGCCCAAGCGAAGACAGCACCACTCCGGACAGTCCGGCGACGGACGACGCCGACACGACAGCGACCGCCGACCCGGTCAAGGCAGACGAGGCCCGCAAGGCCGAAGATGCCGACGAGAAGCCGAAGTCGAAGCTGGCCGCGCTGCGTGAGGGCGTCGTCCTCGTCGTCACTGCGGTGCTGCTGTACTACCTCGTGCTGACGTTCGTCGCGCGGCCGTACCTGATTCCGTCGGAATCCATGGAGCCCACGCTGCACGGCTGCAGCGGCTGCGTCGGCGACCGCATCATGGTGGACAAGCTGACCTACCGGTTCAGCTCGCCGGAGCCGGGCGACGTGGTGGTCTTCAAGGGCCCGCCGAACTGGAACATCAGCTACAAGTCGATCCGTTCGGACAATCCGACGATGCGCTGGATTCAGAACGCGCTCTCGGTCGTCGGCTTCGTGCCGCCCGATGAGAACGATCTGGTGAAGCGCGTCATCGCCGTGGGTGGTCAGACCGTGCAGTGCCGCAACTCGACGGGACTGACGGTCGACGGCAAGAAGCTCAAGGAGCCGTACCTGGACCCGGCGACCATGATGGTCGACCCGGCGACAGATCCGTGCCTGGGCAACGAGTTCGGCCCGGTGAAGGTGCCGGACGGTCGGCTCTGGGTGATGGGCGACAACCGCACCCACTCGGCGGACTCGCGCGCGCACTGCACGAACACACCGGCGGACGCCATCAACGCGCTGATGTGCACCGGTGACCCGACCGCGGGTACCGTGCCCGTCGCCAACGTGATCGGCAAGGCCCGGTTCATCGCGTGGCCGCCGTCGCGCTGGGGTGGTGTCGTCACGGTCAATCCGCAGACCGGTCAATAAGGTTCTTCGGTGTCCGTTTGGCCGCCTCGCACGGTGATCCGCAAGTCCGCGGGCCTGCGCACGCTGGAGTCGGCGCTGTACCGCGGTGGCCTCGGTCCGGTGGCCGGGGTCGACGAGGTCGGCCGTGGGGCCTGCGCCGGCCCGCTCGTCGTGGCGGCCTGTGTGCTGGGCCCGAATCGGCTGGAAAGCCTGGCCGCCCTTGATGATTCGAAGAAGCTGAACGAAGCCGAACGGGAACGGCTGTTCCCGTTGATCCGGCGTTACGCGCTCGCGTACCACGTGGTGTTCATCCCGTCGGTCGAGGTCGACCGGCGCGGGGTGCACATCGCCAACATCGAGGGCATGCGCCGCGCGGTCGCGGGCCTGTCCGTGCGGCCGGGCTACGTGCTCTCCGACGGGTTCCGGGTGCCGGGCCTGTCGGTGCCGTCGCTGCCGGTGGTCAGCGGGGACGCCGCGGCGGCCTGTATCGCCGCCGCCAGCGTGCTGGCCAAGGTGAGCCGCGACCGCCTGATGGTCGAGATGGACACCGTGCACCCGGGCTACGGGTTTGCGGTACACAAGGGGTACAGCACCGCTGCCCACACCGCGGCGCTGGCCGAACTGGGGCCCTGCCCCGAACACCGATTCTCGTTCGCCAATGTGCGCAAGCTCGCTGCCAACCCGGCGATAGGGCAGCGCTGCCGATCCGGGTAGGGGAAAATGGGAACCGGCCGCCGATCCGAACAAGACATGGCCCTGCAACACCGAGTAAACCGAAGGACCGCTGAACTGATGAGTCTGTGCCGATGAGTGCCGAGGATCTCGAGAAGTATGAAACCGAGATGGAGCTCTCGCTGTACCGCGAGTACAAGGACATCGTCGGGCAGTTCAGTTACGTCGTCGAGACGGAGCGGCGGTTCTATCTGGCCAACAGCGTCGAGCTGATCCCGCGCAACGCCGACGGAGAGGTCTACTTCGAGCTGCGTCTGGCCGACGCCTGGGTCTGGGACATGTACCGGCCGGCGCGGTTCGTCAAGCAGGTCCGGGTCATCACCTTCAAAGATGTCAACATCGAAGAGGTCGAGAAGCCCGAGCTGCGCCTGCCCGAATAGCCCGTGCCGACCCTCGGCGAGCTGTTCGCCGTCATCGACCTGGCCGGTGTCCTGACCAACGCGATCCTGGGCGGCATCGTCGCCCGCGACGAGCGCATGGATCCGATCGGCTTCCTGACGCTGGCACTGCTGTCCGGGCTGGGCGGCGGCATCATCCGCGACACCCTGCTGCAGCACGGACCGCCGGTGGCGCTCACGGACTTTCGCTACGCGCTGTGCGCGGTGATCGGCGCGGCGATCGCGTTCCTGATGCCGATCGGCGGTCGCGGCTGGCAGGCGGTGTTTCCCTACGTGGACGCGCTGGCCCTCGGTTGTTGGGCGACCGCCGGTGCGCAGAAGACGTTGGCGCTGGGGCTCGGCTGGGTGCCGGCCCTGCTGCTGGGCACCATCACGGCGGTCGGCGGCGGCGCATTGCGGGATCTCACGACGCACCGGGTACCGCAGATTTTCGGTGGCAACACGCTGTACGCGACGAGCGCGCTCGCGGCCAGCGCGGTGGTGGCCGCGTTCTGGAATCTGGGGCTGGCGCAGACCGGCGTCCTGGTGGGCACCGCGGTCGGGGCCGGACTGTGCCTGATCTCGCGTCGCCGTGGCTGGCAGCTGTGGGGTGGACTGTCGTGGGAGTACAGCTTCAGCCGCAAGCCGGGGCAGCGGCTGCCGCATGTGTCGGTGCGGATGGTGCGGGACGACGCCGGTGGCGCCACCGGCGACGGTCAGCGGTAGCGCAGCTGCAGTCGTAGGTGCCGGCGGACCATGAGGCTCGGCACCCATTCGGCGCCGGCGAGTTCGAACCAGTTGGTGGCCTCGAGCAGCGTGGTGATCCCGATGCGCGCCTCGGTGCGGGCCAGCGCCGCGCCGACGCAGAAATGCAGGCCCTTCCCGAACGCCAGGTGATTGCGCAGGTTCGGCCGGCCCAGTTGCAGCCGGTCGGGGTCGTCGAAGGCCGCCGGGTCGCGGTTTGCCGACCCCCAGAGCAGGAGCAGGTGACCGTCTTTGGGCAGCGGAACACCCGCCAGCGTGGTGTCCTGCCGGATGTGCCGGTGATGGTTGCGAAACGGCGACTCCAGTCGCAGCGTCTCCTCCAGGAGGGCGGGCACCAGTTGCGGGTCGCGGCGCACCTGTTCCTGGACGTCGGGGTGGGTGGCGAGGAGCCGCGCCGCGTTGCCCATCAGCCCGGCGGTGGACTCGCCGCCGGCGCCGACCAGCTGCAACAGCATCAGCACCGCCACCTCGGCCGTGACGGTGTCTTGGGCCACCGCGCGAGTGAGGTCGCCGAGCAGGTTGTCGCCCGGATTCGCCTGTGCCTCAACGAATTTGGCGTACAGGTAGCCGGCGAGTTGTGCCGACGTCTCGACGGCGGTGCCGATGTGCTCGAGGTCGAAGACGCCGCTGAGCAGTTCGGTGCTGCCGTAGCCCCACTGCACCAGCTGCGGCACGTCGTCGTCGGGCAGCCCGATGAGCCTGGCCACCAGCGTCATCGGCAGGCGGTCGCCGATGGCGGACATCCACTCGATGCGGCCGTCGACCGCCGCGTCGTCCCACAGCTGCCGGGCGATGTCGGTGATCGCCGGCTCGAGGGCCCGAATCCTCTTGGCCACCAACGCCGGTAGCACCAGTTTGCGTTCGTGTGCATGACGCGGGTCGTCACCGGTGGCGAGGACATGTCCGGCGGTGTCGACGGCTCCCATGTCGAAGGTTCCCGGCCGAACCGTCCCGGTCTGTGCCCCGGCATTCACCAGGGTGGCGGTCAGGTTGGAGGAGAAGTCCGCCGGGCGGCCGACGGCTTCCTGTACGGCATCCCAGGTGGTGGCCAGATAGAAGTCGGTGCCGGGCACGCGGTGTACCGGACCGGCCAGGCGGAGCTGCGCATAACAGTCATACGGATCGTCCAGCGTGGACGGGCTGAGCAGATCTGAAACTAGTTGCACGCCTTGAGTTTTGGGCTCATGTAACGGCATGTCAAGGCCGGAATTCGGCTGTCTCACGCACGGTCTGCGAGCTGCGGTGATACAGACGGATTGAGAAATTTCGTCTCGCTATGAGACAAATCAATGGATTAGTATCAGGCCGATGGACTGGCTGATCGGCGCCGACCGCCGCGACGCGGGCATCGAACGCATCTATGCCGCCGCGGCCGCGAGCGCCGCAGCCCGAGGCCTGGACCGGTTGAACATCGACGAGGTCGCCGCCAGCGTGGGCTGTTCGCGCGCCACGGTGTACCGGCATGTCGGCGGCAAACAGGCGCTGCGCGACGGGGTGCTGGCGCGTGCGGTCATGCGGGTCGGGCAGGAGATCGCGCAGGCGGTGGCCGGGCACACCGGGCCGGAGCGGATCGCGGCGGCCGTGCTGACGTCCCTGCGGGTGGTCCGGGCGGACCCGCTGGCCTCGGGTGTGGTGCGTGGCGGAGCCCTCGTCGACTTCCACTCACCCCGGCTCTCGCAGGCGGCGGCCGAGCTGACGGGCATCACGGATCCGCTGCTCGCGGACTGGATCGTGCGGGTTGTACTGTCGTTGCTGTGCTGGCCGTTGGCCGACGAAAAGGCCGAAGAGCTGGTGGTACGCCGGTATGTGGCCGCCGTAGCCCCGCCGGCGGGTGGTAAATGACTGTCCCGACAGGCGGTCATGACTGGGGCCTTTGCGGCAATAGATTGTTAGGCTAAACAGATGGCAAGCAAGCCGCAGAGCAAACCGTCGCTGGCGGCGACGAGTTGGACGCTGCTGGGCATGTTGTCGTACGAAGAGGAACTCAGCGGCTACGACATCAAGAAGTGGATCGACTGGAGCGTCGGTTTCTACTACTGGAGCCCGTCGTACAGCCAGATCTACACCGAGCTGAAAAAGCTTGAGGGACTTGGCTATCTCGAGTCCCGCGTCGAGCAGGACGAAGGCCTGCGCACGCGCCGTCTGTACAAGATCACCGAGTCCGGCATGGCTGCCGTGACCGACTGGACCAACAACGCTCCCGTCGACCCGCCGGTGCTCAAACACAGTGTGCTGCTGCGGGTTACGTTCGGCCACCTGAGCAACCCGACCCGGCTGCGGGAGCTGCTCGAGCAGCACGTCGCCTACTGCGAGGCCATGGAGCGGCAGGCCGCCGAGGACTCCGACGGCGCCAAGGCGCAGCCGGTGTGGGCGTATTCGGTGATCGCGCTGCGCTGGGCGGCCAAGTACTACGCCGCCGAGCGGGAACTGGCGCTCGAACTGATGAAGGACATCGACGACGCCGATGCGGTGCTACAGACCGCGGCGAAAGGCGTTGCGGGCATGCCGCGTTCGATGCCGGGCCTGTGGCGTGAGGTCGAGCGCGAGGTTCAGGGCCGCCACGACGTCTAGAGGATCGCGGCGATGTGGTTCTTGAGGGCTTCGGAGTCGGTGCCGAAAACCGCTTGGACACTGTTGCCGACCTCGATGACGCCCGCGGCGCCGAGACTCTTCAGCCGGTCCTGATCGACCTTGCTCGTGTCGGCGACCTCGATGCGCAGCCGCGTGATGCACGCGTCGACGGCGACGAGGTTGCCCCGACCACCGAAGGCCGCGATCACCTGCTCCGGCCTCGAGTCCGCGCCTTCGCCGAGATTGGCCTGCTCCTCGGCTTCGAATTCGGTATCCGGCTCCCGGCCCGGGGTCCGCAGATTCCACTTCGTGATGGCGAACCGGAACAGCACGTAGTAGACGACGAAGAAGACCACGCCCATGCCGATGAGCAGCGGGATGTTCTTCGCGGCCGGGGCGGTGCCGTAGAGGAGGAGGTCGGCCAGTCCCGCGGAGAAGGAGAAGCCGAGGTGGATGTCGAGCAGGTACGCGACCGCCAGCGACAGCCCGGTCAGCACGGCGTGGATGACGTACAGCGGGAACGCCACGAACATGAACGAGAATTCGAGCGGCTCGGTGACCCCGGTCAGCAGCGCCGTCAGCGCCGCGGCCGACAGGATGCCGACGGCGACCTTCCGCTGTTTCTTGTCGGCCACGTGGATCATCGCCAGGGCGGCGGCCGGCAATCCGAACATGAGCACCGGGTAGAACCCCGATGTGAGGATGCCCGCGGTCGGGTCGCCCGAGGCGAAGCGTGTGAGTTCACCCGTGACGACGTGGCCGTCGGGGGTCTGATAGTCGCCGTAGAGGAACCACACGTAGGAATTCGGGATGTGGTGCAGGCCCAGGGGGATCAGCATGCGGTTGGCGAATCCGTAGACGAAGGCGCCGAAGGCCCCAGAACCGCCGATGAACCTGCCCAGGCCGGTCAGGCCCGCGTCGAACAGCGGATAGCAGTAGCTCATCGCGAACGCGAGGAACAGGCAGGCGATCGACACCACGATGGGGACGAACCGCCTGCCCCCGAAAAACCCGAGGTACGCGGGTAATTGGATGGTGTGGTAGCGGTCGAAGAGCCACGCGGTGAGCAGGCCGACCACGATTCCCGCGAACACGCTGTAGTTGATCTGGGCCTGGGCGCCTGCCTTGTCGACCTCGCCGGCCAGCACGACGGGCGACATGGTCTTGAACACCGACTGCACCACGAGGTAGCCGACGACGGCGGCCAGCGCTGTCGAGCCGTCGGCCTTCCTGGCGAACCCGATGGCCACGCCGACGGCGAACAGCAGCGGGAGGTTGGTGAACAGCGCGTCGCCGGCGGCGCTCATCGCGTGGACGAACGGCCCGATGACGGGGGCCTTGATCTTGCCCAGCAGGTCGTCCTGGCCCAGCCGGAGGAGGATTCCCGCCGCGGGCAGCACGGCGATCGGCAGCATGAGGCTCTTGCCGAGCCGTTGCAGCTGAGCGAAGCCGGGGATGCGCAGGTCCGACTTTTCCTGTGCACCTGAGATTTTCGCTGTGCCGTTCATGTGCGAGACCCTTCTCTGCCGCAGAAACGCCACTCGGCGCGAGAGCTTTGCGGCAGCTTAGACGAGAACCTGCGTCCGTGAGAGCTCGTTCGGCGGCGCTCGTATTGTGGGAGCGCACGAACAGAGGAGATACGCCAGTGAGTCAGACGTCAGTTCTCGCCCCGGTCGCGGGGCGCGCGGTTCGGCTCGAGGACGTCCCGGACCCCGTGTTCTCGGCGGGCATGGTCGGCTACGGCGCCGCGATCGACCCGCCGCGCGGCGTGATCGAGGCCGTCGCCCCGGTCACCGGCAGACTCCTGAAACTCATGCCGCACGCCTACGTCGTCCTGACCGCGGACAACGTGGGCGTTCTCGTGCACCTCGGCCTGGACACCGTCACGCTCAACGGTGACGGTTTCACGGCTCATGTCAGTCAGGGTGACGACGTCACCGCGGGGCAGGTCGTCATCGGCTACGACGTGCCCGCGGTCGAGGCCAGGGGGCTCAATCCCATTGTCGCGGTGGTGGTGATGGACGAACGGGTGCCGGAGAACGTGACCTTGTCGGCCGCGGTCACCTCCGGTGCGGATATCGAGTGCGGGGCAAGCCTTTTCACCGCGAGCAAGGTAAGGAAGGATTGACCGGTGGCAGATCGCAATGTGCTCGGTGCTCCGCTGGAACCGTGTGGCACCGAACCGCTGACGGGCTTCTACCGTGACGGCTGCTGCTCGACCGGGCCCGAGGACGCCGGCCGGCACACCATCTGCGCCGTCGTGACCGGCGAGTTCCTGGCGCACCAGCGTTCGATAGGCAACGACCTGTCCACGCCGATGCCGGAGTACCGCTTCCCGGGCCTGTCGCCCGGCGACCGCTGGTGCGTGACCGCGGTGAACTGGCTGCGCGCGCACAACGACGGCTACGCGGCACCGGTGGTGCTCGCCTCCACACACGAGCGGACGCTCGAGGTCGTGCCGCTCGAGGTGCTCCAGGCGTACGCCGTCGACGTGCCCGACGACCTCGGCGGGCTCTGAGCTCTCACAACTTCCCGGCGGCATCCCGTCCGGCGATGTAGCCGTACACCAGGCCCTGCGCGATGGTCGCGCCCGCGCCCGGGTAGACGGCGCCGAAGGCGTTGGCCGCGGTGTTCCCCAGTGCGTACAGGCCTTCGATGACGCCGCCGTCCTCCCTGCGCACCCGGCCGCGCTCGTCGGCCACCACGCCACCGCAGGTGCCGAGGTCGCTCAGCGTCATCTTCACTGCGTAGAACGGGCCCTTGACCAGCGGGCGCAGGTTCGGGTTGGGCGTCACCGTCGGATCACCGTAGTAGCGGTCGTAGGCGCTCAGACCACGGTCGAAATCGGGATCGATGCCGGCGGCCGCGCTCTCGTTGAATCGCGTCATGGTCCGCTCGAAATCGGCGGCCGGGACTCCCATCTGGGCCGCCAGATCGGCGAAGTTGGTGGCCTTGGCGGCGATACCGGCCCGGTACCAGGACTTGGGCAGCGGCATCCGCGGGAACGAGCCGGCGGCGAAGACGTAGCTGTTGCGATACTTCTGGTCGAACACGATCCACATCGACTCGACGGGGGTGCCGGCCCGCTCGAGTTCGAGCACGCGCTGGCCGAACGACATGTAGTCGGTCGACTCGTTGGCGAAGCGCTTGCCGTCCTGATCGACGATGAGTGAGCCGGGCAGCGAGCGCTCGGCCAGCAGCACGGCGGGCGGGCGACCGTTCGCGGACGCGACGGCCGGGAACCACCAGGCCTGGTCCATCAACGCCGTGGCGGCACCGAGGTCGGTGGCCGCGCGGATGGCCTCACCGGTGTTGGAATCGGCGCCGAGGCTCTCGTGGTCGCCGAGCGAATCGGACTGGTACTTGTGGCGCATCGCCATGTCGTGATCGAAGCCACCGGCCGCCAGCACCACGCCGCGTGTGGCGGTGACGGTGACCTCACCGCCGCCGTGCGACAGCACCGCGCCGGTGACGCGCTGACCGTCGCCGGTCAGCCGGACCAGCGACGTCTCGGTCCAGATCGGGATGCCGGCCCGCAGTACACCGGCGAACAGCCCGGCCGCCAGCGCCTGACCACCGGCGATGTACTCGCGTCCCAGCAGCTTGCCGCCGACGCCCTGCGCGAGCCGTTTGGCGATGAGCGGCAAGCCTTTTCGCGGCACCCGCGCCATCAGGTTCATCCATTTGTAGTCCGCGCCGGTCGTCGGCATCGGGACCTTGACCTCCATGACACCGCCGCGCAGCCGGTCCCGGTAGGCGCCCAGCACGCCGGCGTCGAGCGGGCGGCATTCGCAGGTGCGCCCGGTGGCGCGGCCGCCCGGTCGCTCGGGGTGGTAATCGGAGTACTCGCGGGCCCAGAACAGCCGCATCGGGGTGGTGCGGCCCAGCATGTCGACGGTCGCGTTGACGTGCTGCAGGAAGCCCGCCGAGCGGGCCGCCGGTGCGGTGCCGTCGACGACGGCGTCGAGGTACGTCGCGGCGCGGTCGGCGGTGTCGGCGGTGCCCTTGTCGGTCAGCAGGGGAGTTGTCGGCAGCCACAGGGCGCCACCCGAGCGGGCGGTGGACCCGCCGATATCGGAGGCCTTCTCGACAACCAGGACGTTCAGCCCCGATTCATGACCGCTCAGCGCGGCGGCCAGGCCGGTACCGGAACCGATCACCAGCAGATCGACGGTGGTGTCGGTGATGTCGAGGCCGGCCGGAATCGTGGCCGCGGCAGATGTCGTCACGGCCGCCAAGCGTATTGCGACAGACCGATTTCCGGCCTCGGACGTCCCTGCCAGCGGGAGAACACGTGCATTGCGCACCCCGTTGCTGTTAGACCTGAAACATCAAACTGCAGCCCAGTTTTCAATGTGAGGATGGTCATCAGATGTCGGTGGAGGATGTCGATGTTCGCCAGATCGAAGCCGGTGAAGCGCCGACCCGGTTCGCCCGTGGCTGGCACTGCCTTGGCCTGACCAAGGATCTCGGTGACGGCAAACCGCACTCGATCAAGGCCTTCGGGCAGAAACTCGTCGTGTTCCGCGGCGCGGACGGCCGGCTCAACGTGCTGGACAGCTACTGCCGCCACATGGGTGGTGACCTGAGCCAGGGCACCGTGAAGGGCAATGAGATCGCCTGCCCGTTCCACGACTGGCGCTGGGGCGGCGACGGCAAATGCAAGTTGGTGCCGTATGCCAAGCGCACCCCGCGGCTGGCACGTACCGCGAAGTGGGAGACCCTCGAGCAGGACGGGATGCTGTTCATCTGGAACGACCCCGAGGGCAGCGCGCCGCCGGCGGAGAACTACATCCCGCGCATCGAGCAGGCGGGCAGCGACGAGTGGACCGATTGGCATTGGTACACAACGGTTGTCAACGTCAACTGCCGCGAGATCATCGACAACGTCGTCGACATGGCGCACTTCTTCTACATCCACGGCGCGGTGCCGTCGCACTTCAAGAACATCTTCGAGGGCCAGGTCGCGACGCAGTACATGAACGGCGGTGGTCGCGAGGACATGCAGGGCACCGAAGGTGCGAAGATGCTCGGCTCGACGTCGGTGGCGTCGTACTACGGGCCGTCCTTCATGATCGATGACCTGACGTACCACTACCCGGACGCCGACCACAAGACCATCCTGATCAACTGCCATTACCCGATCGACTCGAATTCCTTTGTGCTGCAGTACGGAATCATCGTGAAGAAGATGGCGGGCCTGCCCGAGGAGGCGGCTGTGGCGACGGCGCACGCGCTCGGTGACTGGGTGAAGCAGGGCTTCGAGCAGGACGTGCAGATCTGGAAGAACAAGGCGCGCATCGACAATCCGCTCCTGGTCGAGGAGGACGGCCCGGTCTACCAGCTGCGCCGGTGGTACGAGCAGTTCTACGTCGACGTCGCGGATGTGGTGCCGGAGATGACCGACCGTTTCGAATACGAATTGGACACCACCGTCCCGCGTGAGGCGTGGACCAAGGAGATGGAAGCCAACATCGCAGCAGCACGGGCCGCGGAGTCGGTCTGATGACCGCGCGGCCCGACATCCGGCTGGCCGACATGCCGATGGTGCCGGTGGCCTGCCGTGCCTGTGGCGCAGAGGTGTTGGCGCGCAAGGGCAGCTGGCAGCAGACCAGCGTGCAGTGGACGCGCGAGTCGGCTGCGCGGTGCGAGGAGCGCCGGCGGGCCGAGTGCCTGCCGGGCCGGATCTTCCTGGCGTGCGGCCAGTTGAAGGAGTCCATCGCGGATGCGGTGGCGGCCGGTGTCGTGCACGTCGTTGAGGACGAACTGGGCGTGGCACCATAGCCGCATGAGCTCAGACAAGCGGGTCGCGGTCGTCACCGGTGCCAGCCGGGGCGCCGGCAAGGGTATTGCCGCGGCGTTGGTGGCCGACGGGTGGACGGTGTACCTGACGGGCCGTACCGTCACCGATCCCGGCGACGGCGGTATCGCCGTGCCGGTGGATCACCGCGACGACGACGCCGTGGCCGCGTTGTTCGCGCGGGTGGCCGACGAGGCCGGACAGCTCGATCTGCTGGTCAACAACGCCGCCGTGGTGCACGACAACCTCGTCGACCCGAAGCCGTTCTGGGAGAAGCCGATCGGCCTCGGTGACGTGCTCGACGTCGGTCTGCGGTCGGCGTATGTGGCGTCGTGGCACGCCGCCCCGCTGCTGGTGGCACAGGGCCGTGGCCTGATCGCGTTCACGTCGTCGCCGGGCGGGGTGTGTTACATGCACGGCCCGGCCTACGGCGCGCAGAAGGCCGGCGTGGACAAGATGGCCGCCGACATGGCCGTCGACTTCCACGGCACGGGGGTGTCGACGTTGTCGATCTGGATGGGCATCCTGCTCACCGACAAGTTCAAGCAGGCGTTCGACGCCGAGACGCTGGCCAAGGCCGCCGGCAATTTCGAGACCCCGGAGTTCATCGGGCATGTGATCAACGCGCTGTATCAGGACCCGGACCTGGACGGCATCAGCGGGCAGACCGTGATCGCCGCGGAAGAAGCCCAGCGCTACGGCATCACCGATGTCGACGGGCGCACGCCGCCGTCGCACCGGGCGATGCTTGGTGATCCGCGGGTGCCCAGCGACGTGGTCGTCCGCTGAGCACCCGCGGAAGTTCGTGGCGCGTCAGCAGTGCGCGCCGCCGTCGATCCGGATCTCGGTGCCGGTGAGGAACGCGCCGTCATCGGAAGCCGCCATGGCGACCACCGCGGCGACCGCGCTGGGATCACCCAGGTTCGCGTCGTTGCCGGTGTTGAGCATCGGGACCTGCTTGGTCCACAGCCCGTAGTCGGTGCCTTCCGGCATCTTGGCGAACGTGCCGTTGGCCAGCGGGGTGGAGACACCGCCGGGCTGGATGTTCACCGCGCGCAGTCCCTGCTTGGCGTATTCGAGCGCCAGCGAGTGGGTGAAGCTCAGGATGCCACCCTTGCTGGCGGAGTAGGCCGCCATATAGGGGTGGGCATAGCTCGCCGAGGTCGAGGTGAAGTTGATGACCACACCGCGCCCCGATGCCAGCAGCGCCGGCAGCGCCTGGCGGGTCATGAGGAAGGTGCCGGTGAGGTTGACCGCGATGATGCGGTTCCAGTCGGCCAGCGTGATCTCGTGGGTGTGTGAGCACGTCTCGATCGCGGCGACGTTGACCAGCACGTCCAGGCCGCCCATGTCGGCGATGGCGGCGTCGACGCCCTTGATGACGTCCGCTTCGGACGAGATGTCGAGCACCGTGGTGGTGAGACGCGCTGCGGTGCCGGCCTTTTCGGCGGCTTCCTTGGTACGGGCCAGGCCTTCGGCGGAGATGTCGCACGCGACGATGGTGCCGCCCTCGTCGAGCAGGCGGGCCACGGTGGCCTGTCCGATGCCGGACCCGGCGCCGGTCACGATGACCCGGCGGTCGCTGAATCTATCCATGCTGCAAGTCCTTTCGTTGCCGAAGGATTCTTGCGGCACCGGTGTCCGGCTGGACGGCTGTGGTCCGGTCACCGGGATGTCTTCTCAGCCCGCGGTCGGCGTCAGCTTGCGGACGGTGCCGAAGAGGTCGGTGCTGTACAGCGCCTGCGGGTCCCAGCCCGGGCCCGCGCCGAAGCGCACCGAGGTACTGCCGAACATGCCAGAGGCCAGGATGCACGCGGCGTGGCGTTCGGGATCGATGCGGACGATGTCGCCGCCGTCCATCGCCAGGTAGATGAGGCCGTCCGGACCGACCGTGAGGTCATCGGGGAATCCGAACAGCCCGAACAGGCCCAGGTTGACGGTGCGGATGTGGCTGGGGTCGGCGACGTCCACGATGGCCAGGGTGCTGACGGGCTGCAGGTCCATCGAGGCGATGACGGTGTGGTGGGCGGTGTCGTATGTCAGGCCATTGGCCATGGTCACCGAGGGTGCGAGGCGGCTTTCGCGGGTGCCGTCGGCGCTGATCCTGGTCAGCCCGGTGGTCCAGCCGATGTTGCGGGAGACGACGAACGAGCCGTCGGGCAACCGGACCATGCCGTTGGGCATGGTGAGCTTGGTCGCGACCGTCGTCAGCACGCCGCTGCCGAGATCCACGCGGGCGATGCCGCCGCCCTTCGCGCCGAAGACTCCGGAGAGAAAGCTGTTGCCGGTGGTGAAGTACGCCGCCCCGTCGGCGACGGTGATGCTCCCCGGCGCAGCAACATTCGGTACGAAGGTGCTGCCCTTGCCGTCGGGGGTGAGGCGGTACAGCTGCCCGGAACTGCCGACGGTGCGTGAGACGAGCATGGTGCCCGCATTGTCGAACGCGAGGTTTTCCAGGGAGCCCAACCCACTCGCGACGGTGGTGGCGCGCCACGGGCACCGGGTGATGGCCACGGCGGACGCCGGTGCCGGCGGTGCGCCGACGACGGCCAGCAGCGCCAGCGCCGCGGCCGATGCCAACCGGGCGGCGGTGCCGCGTCTGCGGCTTCGAATCGCACGAATCATGGTTTCCCCGTCTGTGAGTACGAGGTCGTACTCGCACGTCAGGGCACAGTACGATAACGTACTGGGATGCGCAACACGGAGGACGACGACGCCCGACAGCGATTCGTCGACGCGCTCGCGGCATTGATCGGCGAACGCGGCTACGCCGCGACGTCCGTCGTCGACATCGTGCGCAAGGCGCAAGCCTCCAAGACCACCTTCTACCTGCACTTCGCGAACAAGCAGGAGTGCTACCTGGCGCTGCTGGCCTCGGTGACCGACGATCTGGTCGCCGACATCCGGGCAGCCGTCGATTCAGATGCGCACTGGCACAATCAGATTCGGCAGATGTTCACGGCCTACATCGCGCATCTCACGGCGCGCCCGGCGATTTCGCTGAGCTGGATACGCGACCTGCCCGCGTTGGGCGCGGCCGCCCGTCCGATTCAGCGGCGAAACTTCGCCGAACTCGCCGCGCTGCTCGGCGAACTCGCCGCCAACCCGGGATTTCAGCGGGCCGGGCTGCCGCCCATCACCAGGCCCAAGGCCGTGATGCTGCTGGCCGGCGTGCGCGAGCTCGCCGCGCAGACCGCCGAAGACGACCTGGACATCGAGACCGTCATCGGCCCGGCCACCGACATCGCGATCAGCATCCTGTCGGCAGGGCAGTGATTCGGGTCAGTTCTCGACCGCGTCGGCGGGAACACGACTGTCGACGCTCGTCGGCGCCGGGGTGCCGGGTTCGGCGTCAGGTGTGTTGCGCCGGCGGACCACCTCGAACGAAACGAGGATGACGGCCAGGGTGACACCGCTCATCAGGAACTGCGAGCGGGTGTCGGGGAGGAACGCCATCGCCAGGATGACGGTCGCCATGAGCGCGATGGTGGCGTAGCTCAGCCACGGGAACAGCCACATCGTCAGCTTCAACGTGCCGGGCCGCGTCCGTTCGATGCGGCGGCGCAGGACGACCTGCGATATCGCGATGATCAGGTAGACGAACAGGGCGACGGCGCCGTAGGAGTTGATCAGGAAGTTGAACACCACGTCGCCCCACACGTAGGTCGCGGCGACCGATGCGTAGCCGACGGCGGTGCCCAGCAGGATCGCACGGCGCGGGACGCCGCTCGGGGACAGCTTGGTGAAGAACCGGGGCGCGTCACCAGAGGTGGTGAGCGCGAACAGCATTCGCGACGTCGTGTACAGCGCGGAGTTGAGGCAGGACAACACCGCCGTGAGCACGATGAAGTTCATGATCGTCGCGACGCCCGGGATGCCCAGAACGGTGAGCACCGAGGCGTAGGGGCTGATGCTGACGCTCTTGGTGTTCCAGGGCTGGATGGCCACCACCACGAGGATCGAGCCGACGTAGAACCCGATGATGCGGAAGACGATCGACTTCATCGCCCGGGTCACCGCCCGCTCGGGTTCGTCGGATTCGGCGGCGGCGATGGTGACGATCTCGGCGCCCGTGTAGAACGCGACGCACGGTACGACGGCCGCCAGGACCGCGCCCCAGCCCAGCGGTGCGAAGCCGCCGTGGTCGATCAGGTTGGCCAGGCCGGGTGTCGAGTGCGGCCACAGTCCGGTGATCCACAGCGCGCCCATGCCCAGGAACACCACGATGGCAATGACTTTCACCGACGAGAACCAGTATTCGAACTCGCCGAACGAGCGCGCCGAGACCAGGTTGCTTGCGGTGAGGGCCAGCATCAGACCGAGGCTGAGCACCCACAGCGGCACCGCGGGCAGCCAGAGATGCAGGATGCGGCCGCCCGCAACGGCTTCGACCGCGACCACGATGACGAAGAAGTACCAGTACATCCAGCCGGTGACGAAACCGCCACGGCGCCCGAGCGCCTGCCGGGCGTAGACGTAGAACGAGCCGACCACCGGTTGCGCCACCGCCATCTCGGCGAGCATCCGCATGATCAGCAGGGTGATGATGCCGGCGATCAGGAACGACACGATGGCCGCGGGCCCGGCGCTGCCGATCACGACGCCGCTGCCGACGAAGAGCCCGGCGCCGATCACTCCGCCGAGGGCGATCAGGTTCAAATGCCTGCGCCGCAGGCCTTTCGCCAGCTGCGCATCACTGGCCTTGATCTCTGAACTCACCACTGACGCGACGATGCCGCAGTTCGGCGCGCCGGCCCATGGTTGTGGTCACCGTGCGTTAATCCCGCGTCAACCGCGGACCGGCACGGCGAGCGCCCAACCCAGGACGGCGGTGGCCGCGGTGTTGGCCACTGCGCGGATAATGTTCCAGCGCACCCACGACGACTCGAACTGCTGGCGAAGTGACGCGAGATCGGCGGCACTGCTCGAGCCCGCCGCGGTGGCGAGCTTGTCGTTGAGCGGCACGTTGACCACCGATGTGACGGCGAGACTGGCGAGGTTGAGGGCCAGGCCGATACCGATCCAGATCAGCACCGGGCGGGCGCCGGGCTTGACGAAGAACGCCCCGGCCAGCGCGGTGAAGCCGACCGACCCGAGGAAGGTCAGCAGGAACGGCGGATTGACGATGACGACGTTGATCTTGTTCATGACGTCGATGAAGGTCCGGTCGTCGAACGCGCCGAGTGCGGGCAGCACCGACACCGCGTATGCGTAGTAGAGGCCCGCGAGCAGCCCGGAGGACAACAGCGCGACGATGAGCGCCGTCGTGCCGAGGGGCTGGGGGAGCTTGGTGAATGTCATGAGCTGACGGTATTGACCGACGGCTGGACGCTCCATCCGCAAAAGGCTCACTTTCATACGTGAGCGTCTACGCTTTCCACGTGGATGCCCTGGCCGGGTTGCTGGACGGGCCACGTGCGCGTGGCGCATTTCTGATGCGGTCATTGCTCGACCCGCCGTGGTCGCTGCGCGTGCAGGACCGCGCGCCGCTCACCATCGTGGTGGTCGCCCGCGGGTCGGCGACCGTCATCCCGGATGGTGCCGCCGGCCGGCGACTCGAGGCGGGCGACATCGCGATCTGCCGCGGGCCGGACTGCTACACCGTCGCCGACGACGCGGCGACCGCGCCCGGAGTCGTCGTGCACCCGGGGCAGGTCACCACGACCATCGATGGTGAACCACTGTGTGAGGCATTGAGTCTGGGGATCCGGAGCTGGGGTACCCGACCTGACGCGCAGACCCTGTTGATCACCGGCGCCTACGAAGAAGTGGGTGCGGTCTGCCGGAGGCTGCTGACCGCGCTGCCGCCGCTGGTGGTGATCCGGCGGGGCGAGGTCAACACCATGCTGGTCGATCTGCTGCTCGACGAGATGGCGCGCGATGAGCCGGCCCAGGGCGCGGTGCTCGACCGGATGCTCGATCTGCTCACCATCGCCGCTCTGCGCAGCTGGTTCTCCCGTGCCGAGGCACCGACCTGGTATCGCGCGTATCGAGATCCTCAGGTGGGCACGGCACTTCGGCTCATCGAGAACAATCCGGCACATCCCTGGACCGTGGGGTCGCTGGCCGCCGAGGTCGGGCTGTCCCGGGCGGCCCTGGCGCGGCGGTTCACCCAACTCGTCGGCGAGCCGCCGATGGCGCTCCTCACCGAGATTCGCCTGGCGCTGGCCGTCGACCTGCTGCGCGGTTCCGATGCCACCATCGAAGCCGTTGCCGGCCGCGTGGGCTACGGCACCGCCTTCGCGCTGAGTACGGCGGTCAAGCGCCGTTACGGCATGAGCCCCAAGGCAATCCGCGCCCAGGGGTAGGCCGGTGGGCGGTCAGCGGGTCTTGGCGAAGCGGCGGTGCCGCCACACATACCGCGGAATGCCGCGCAGGGGGACACCTTTGGGCCAGCCGTCGGGCCGGAAGTAGGCATCGGAGCCGCCGTCGACGAAAATGACACTGCCGCAGAGGAAGTCGGCGGAGTCCGACAGCATGAAGACGATCCAGTTGGCGAGGTGCACGGGATCGCCGAAGTTGCCGGTCGGGATCGGGAAGGCGCGGACGGCCTTGCCCTCGCGCGGCGAATCGAGCTGCGCCTGCAACAGCGGCGTCATGATGGCCCCGGGCGCCAGTACATTCAGCCGGATGCCGCGGCCGGCCCAGTCGGCCGTCACCGCGGTCTGCCGGACCCAGCGGGCCACGGCGATCTTGGACGCGGCGTACATGAGCGCGGAGGCGCCGCCGCCGAAGAACCGCACGGCGCGGGCTGCCCGGTCGGCGTCGCCGGCCAGCAGTGCGCGGATGGCGCGGCGGGGGACCGCTGGCACCGTCGTGCTGGAGTTGCTACCCAGCGCAACGACTTTCGCGTTACCGGCGGCCGACAGTGCGGGCTGCCACGCCGTCAGCAGGTCGACGGTGCCGAGGTAGTTGATCTGGGCGATCAGGCGCGCGCGGTCGGCGCCGGCACCGGGCCCGATCCCGGCGGCCAGCACGGCACCGTCGAGCGTGCCTTCGGACAGCTCGAGCACCCGCGTGGCGGCGGTACGCCGGCCGTCGGCGGTCGACAGGTCCGCGATGACATCGGCGTCCTTGAGGTCGACGCCGATCACCGTATGGCCCTGATCGCGCAACTGCTTCGCCGCCTGGTATCCCATGCCGGATGCCGAACCGGTCACAGCGTAGGTGCCGATGATGAACTCCTCGATTGGTTGGGGAAGCGCCGTCTAATCGGCGAGCAACTTGGTCACTGCGTCGGCCACGTCACGACGGGCCCGGTGCGCGATGTCGAGCACCGGCATGGTCAGGAAACCGTGGATGGCGCCGTAGTACAGCTCGGTCACCGGTACCTCGGCCTCGCGCAGCGCTTCGGCGTAGGCGAGGGCCTCATCCCGCATCGGGTCGTAGCCCGTGACGACGAGCACGGCCGGGGCGACATCCTCGACGGATGCGGACAACGGTGCCGCATAAGGGTTTTCGCGGTCGGTGGTGTTGGGCACGTACTGGTCCCAGTACCACTGCATGGCGGCCGTGGTGTTGTAGTAGCCGGTGCGGAACTCGTGGTACGAGCCGTAGGTGAAATCGGCGGTCAGCACCGGGTACAGCAGTACCTGCGCGGCCAGCGGCGCACCGCCGCGGTCGCGGGTCATGAGCGCGGTGACGGCGGCGAGGTTGCCGCCGGCGCTGTCGCCGCCGACGACGAGCTTCGCCGGGTCGCCGCCGAGTTCGGCGGCATGGGCGGCGGCCCACTGGGTCACGGTGTAGACGTCTTCGGCGGCGGCCGGCCACCGATGTTCGGGTGCCAGCCGGTAGTCGACCGAAACGACCACGGCGGGAATCGAATTCGCGAAGCTGCGGCAGAGGCCGTCGTGCGAATCCAGATCGCAGAAGACGAAGCCGCCGCCGTGTGCGAAGACGAAGATCGGAAGCGGGCCGTCGGCCGCGGGGCGGTAGACCCGGACCCCGATGCCGTCGACCTCCGTGTCGGTGACGGAGGCGACCGCTTCGGGTTCGGCAGGTGCGACGAATCGCGCACGAATGGCGGCGCGCGCCTGCGCCCCGGTCATGTTCGGCAGGTCGGGGAAGCCGCTGTTGAGTGCCTCGAGGAGGCCGGCGATCTGGGGGTCCAGGCTCATGCGTGATCCGCTAGCGCTACTCGCTGGCGGCTCATGCGTACTGCAACGCCGGGCCCATGCGCAGCGGCCGCATCGGCTGCAGCGTCGGCGCGACCCGGGAATCCTCGGCGTTGCGCCAGATGCCCATGGCGGTCATGCGCACCGGCGCGGTCAGCTGTTCGAAGGCCATGCGGTTCATTGGACCACACACCGAGACGGCGGCGACGGCCTCACCCTGGCGGCCGATCGGCGCTGCGACACAACCGAATCCGGGTACCGACTCCTCGCGCTCGAAGGCGACGCCGTGGGCGCGGACCTTGGCCAGTTCGGTGGCGAGCTGGGCGCGGTTGGCGATCGAGTATTTGGTCTTGCGGCTCATGAGGTCGACCTCGGCGTC
The DNA here is from genome assembly GCF_045310895.1 of Mycobacterium sp. SMC-18. Classification (NCBI taxonomy): domain Bacteria; kingdom Bacillati; phylum Actinomycetota; class Actinomycetes; order Mycobacteriales; family Mycobacteriaceae; genus Mycobacterium; species Mycobacterium sp. SMC-18. The sequence goes on along the minus strand of NZ_JBJIAL010000024.1, from coordinate 16,761 downwards.
CTGGTTGTAGGCCAGGATCGCCTTGCCGACGGCGGTACAGTGCGCCGGCTGGCGGCCGCCCACCCGCGACGGCAGCACGGTCATCATGCCGTTGCCGACCTTCTCCAGGTAGACGACGTCACCGCCGTCGAGCACGGCGAGGTGCACGACGAGGCCGGTGGCGCGGTGCAGCTCGTGCAACAGCGGGCCGGCGGCGCGGTGCATGCGGTCCTGATGCACGGCCAGCGAGCCGAGCTCCACCAGACGCATCCCGAGTTCGTAGTCCCGGCCGTTGCGGCGCAGCCAGCGCAACTGCACCAGACGCTCCAGCATCCGGTGCGCGGAGGAACGGGGCAGGCCCGTGCGGCGCACGATCTGCGCCAGGGTCAGGCGGCCGGGGCCGTCGAACGCGTCGAGGACCAGCGATACCCGGTCGATGACCGCGCTGGGGGTGGTGGATTCGACTGTTGCTGTCATGTCGGCCTCCAAGCTCCGTTGCTCCGTGTCGATATTCCTATTAGGAATATGCCTGTTTGTATCACACGGCGGTGGGGCTTGTCACACATTTCGTCGGAGCGCGGCAGAATATATGCACGACGAGGCGCCCCGAGCCGGGTTGGCAAGGGGCGCCTCGTGTGTCAATTTTGCAGCTCATGGCCCAGATTTGGGACACGAGCTCGTGGTCATTCCGGCGGCGACACGCGGGGTGGCGACACGCCGGGCGGGCTCAGTTCTGCGCCGCGGACCTCCCGGCGCGGCGCCCGTAGAAGCTGCCGTCGCCCAGCGACACGCCGCTGGCATAACCCCAGGCAGACAGGCCTGCTGAGCACCGGCCGGCCGCGAACAGCCCCGGAATCGGCTCGCCGCTGACATGCAATACGCGGCCGTCCAACGTGGTCAGGAGGCCGCCGAGGGTGAACCCGCCGGTGCTGCCTCGTAGGTCGATCGCACCGACCGGGGACCCGATCGGGCGCAGCCACTGCGGCTTCTTGTGCAGCAGCGGGTCCGCGCCGTTCGCGGCGTGCTCGTTGTAGTAGGCGACGGTGTGCTGCAGGACGCCGGCGGGCAGGCCGATCTCGGCTTCGAGCTCGGCGACGGTCTCGCACACCCACGTTGCCGGGCGGCGCAGGAACGGTGTCGCCGAGGTGGCGGCCATGGCCTCTTCCATGGCGTCGCCGTCGATGATCAGGTAGGCCGTGTTGTCCTGGTAGTACAGCGTCTGCTGGCCGATGCGTCCCGCGTAGGTGTCCTCGGCGATGTAGCGCTGGCCCAGGCCGTTGACGAGGATGCCGCGGACCAACTGCTGCGGGTCGCAGAAGAACGCCACCTCGGTGGCATCCATGTGCGCGAGGTCGGCGCCGAGCGCCTGTGCCATCCGGATCGCCCGGCCGTCGTGCTGCTCGATACTCGCCGCCGGGCGGCCCGCGATGCGGGGTGCGTACTGGGCGACCATCGCGTCGCTGTAGGCGAAGCTGCCCGAGGCCAGCACCACGCCGCGGCGCGCCTTGATCGCCACGGTGTCGCTGTACCGGCGTGCGACGATGCCCACCACCCGGCCGTCGGCCTCGGTGATCAATGACTGCACCTCGGTGTCGTACACCGACCGGACGCCCTGCGCGGTGGCGGTTTCCACGAGCGGCTTCATCAACATGTAGCCGCCACTGCGCTCACCGGCGACCTTGTCGGTCATCTGCGGCACGTGACCGCGCGGCGCCGGGGAGGCAATGGTGTTGTACGGGAAGGCGTTTTCGCCGCCCGTGAACATCAGGCCCTCGTCGCTCGGTGGCTCCCAGCCCGGTTCACCCCAGAACACCGGCTTGAACGGCACGCCGCAGCTCACGAGCCAGTCGTAGTGGGCGACACTGCCCGCGCAGTAGTCGTCGATCCGTTCGGTGTCCGCGCCGGGACCCATGGCCACCTTCAGGAACGCGGCCATGTTCTCCGCGGAATCGTCGAAACCGCAGGCCTTTTGGAGAGCGGTGCCACCGCCGAGGTAGACGAATCCACCGGCCATGGCGGCGGCGCCGCCCCAGCCGCCGGTGCGTTCGACGACCAGGACGTCGGCGCCCGCCGCCGAGGCCGCCACGGCCGCGGCCGCGCCGGCGATGCCGTAGCCGACGACCACGACGTCGGCCTCGTCATCCCACGCGGTGATGGACGATGCCGGGACCGGTTTGAGATCGGCGCTCATGGCAGCATCGCCCGAGGCGGCACGCCCATCCACTCATGGCCCCAGTAGCTGTCGGCGGTGATTTCCTCTGCGGTGTAATACCGTTCGTCGACCTTCATGCCCTCGGTGCCGAATTCGATGTCCCAGTCGCCGGGTGAACGCACGTAGAACGACACCATCTTGTCGTTGGTGTGCCGGCCCAGCGTGGAGGACAGCTGGAAGCCGTCGCGGTTCACGCGGTCGAGCGCCTGCCCGACGGCGTCGAGCGTGTCGACCTCGACCATGAGGTGGATCAGCTTCGGGTCACGCAGCGTCGCGGCCGGGCAGATCGCGAGGCTGTGGTGCCGCTCGTTGATGCCCAGGAACTGCACGCGCAGGGGGCCGAACTCCGGGGGAGCAGGCACCCGGAAGGCGCCGCGGGGCAGGAAGCCCAGCACCTCGGTGTAGAACGTGAACAGGCCCTTGGCGTCCTGCGCCGGCAGCACCACGTGGCCGAGGCCCAGACCCTCGGTGACGAAGCGGGCGCCGAACGGCGTGACGACGGGGCTGTGGTCCAGCACCGCGCCGTGGAACACCTCGACATCGTTGCCGGCCGGGTCGACGAAGGCGATGACCTCGTCGACGCGACGGGCGTCGGCCTCGTCCAGCGACAGCTGCTTCCACGGCACACCGGCGCCGTCGAGGGTGGCCTGCACCCGGCGCAGAGCGGCGCCGTCGCGAACCTCCCAGCCCACGGTGACGATGCGGTCGGCATCGCCCGGCACCACGATGATGCGCGCGGTGCGCTCGTCCATCCGCAGGTACAGCGCGTCGGGATCAGGGCCGCTGCCCTTCGCGAAACCCAGTACGTCGAAGGCGAATTGGCGCCAGCGTTCGATGTCGGCGGTCTGGACCTTCACATAGCCCAGGCTCTTCAGGTCACTCACGTCAGATCATGCCTCGCAGCGGGCCCTGCGGATCCACGCCCAGGCTGCTCAGCGCCGACGCGTGGTAGGTGGTGCCGGGGACATGGATCGCATGGGCCTGGCCGACGTGTGCGTCCCGCCAGTAGCGCTGCAACGGCTTGTCCATGCGGGTCGCGTTGCCGCCGCACCGGGCGAAGATCTCGTCGACCGCGGACACCGCGCGCCACACCGACCGGATCTGGGTGCGCCGGCCGGCGGCGCGGTCCTCGAAGGACACCTCCTTGCCGGCGGCGACCATGTCGTAGATCCGGTCGACGTTGGCCAGCAGCTCCTGGCGGGCGGCGTTGATGTCGGCGGCGGCCTCACCGATGGCGTACATGACGTACGGGTCGTCCTTGATGGCCACGCCACTGGAGTTGACGCGCTCGCGCTGGTAGTCGAGCGCGGCGGCCAGGGCGCCTTCGGCGATGCCGATGACGGCCGACGAGATGCCGAGCGGGAACATGGTCGACCACGGCATCAGGTACAGCGGCGAGGTCATGCCGGCCTCGATCTGCGCCCGGCCGTCCATCACCTTGGTGGCGTCCATGGTGCGGTAGGTGGGGACGAAGGCGTCCTTGACGATCACGTCCTTGGAGCCGGTGCCGCGCAGGCCCACCACGTTCCAGGAGTCCTGGACGATCTCGTAGTCGCTGCGGGGCAGGATCATGTGCAGCATCTGCGGCGGCATGACGGGCTTGCCCTCGGCGTCACCGAGCATGGCGCCCAGGAAGATCCACTCACAGTGGTCGGTACCCGAGCTGAACTGCCAGCGGCCGTTGAAGATGTAGCCACCATCGACGGGGCGGGCCACGCCCTGCGGCGCGTACGGCGAGGCGACCCAGGTGTCGGTGTCCGATCCCCAGATCTCGGCGGCGACCTTCGGGTCGGCATAAGCGAGTTGGTACGGGTGCACACCGACGACACCGTTGATCCAGCCGGCGGCCGGGTCCAGCGCGGCGGTCGCCATCACGGTCTCGGCGAACTCGCGCGGGTGCACCTCCAGGCCGTCATATTCCTTGGGCTGCAGCAGCTTGATGTTGCCGGCCGCCTTCATCAGCTTCACGGTCTCGTCGGGCAGCTGGCCCAACTTCTCTGCCTCCCAGGCTTGTTCGCGAAGCTGGTCGGCGATGTCACCGAGTCTGTCGATAACCCGCTGGGTCATGGTCGTTTTCCTAACTCCTGTGATGGGCTAATCAATGGTTTACCGCACCCGTAGCGCACCGGGAGGCGCTTCCCGGTCAGCGGGCGAAAATCCTGCAGCGACGTGGATCTGGTTGTCCCATCACACTCCTGCGTTGCCGCAGGACGGGACCTAAGGCTCTTGCCGGCGGACCGATGGGCTCTACCTGGCCGGCCGGAGACAGCGGATCATCGAGCGCGAAGGTTGACGACACACAGAGCCGAGGCAGCGCGATGTACGGACGGACATGTCATTGGAAGCAGGTGGTCGGACCGAGCATCTTCGTCGCCGCCACACTGGTGTTCGCCGGCACCGTGGCCATTCCTGTGGCCCAGATTGCAGGCGCGCCGGGCGGGTTGCAGTCGCTGGTCGCGGAGCCGCCCGGATGTTGGGGACCCCACGGTGTGGATCCGGACTGTCTGGGGCCCGGCCCGTACGGGCACGGCGAGTGGGGGCCAGGCTCCGGAACGGTTGCATCGGGCGCCACGATCGTGCCCGGCGGTCCGGCGCAATCCGACTTGACTGTGCCCTGAATATCGGGTCGTCCGTTCACCGGGACGCCTCGTACTGGGTTGTGCGGCGGACGGCTAACTTCGCACTATGAGCAGCGCAGAACAGGTTGACGTCGTAGTAGTGGGTGCCGGGTTCGCCGGTCTTTACGCACTGCACAAGCTGCGGTCGGAAGGCCATTCGGTCGTGGCGTTCGAGGCGGCCTCGGACGTGGGCGGCACGTGGTTCTACAACCGGTACCCCGGTGCCCGGTGCGACGTGGAGAGCATCGACTACTGCTACTCGTTCGACAAGGATCTGCAGCAGGAGTGGACCTGGACCGAGAAGTACGCCACCCAGGCCGAAATCCTCACGTACATCAACCATGTCGCCGACCGGTTCGATCTGCGCCGCGATATCCGGCTCAACACCCGCGTGGTGTCGGCGACCTTGAACGAAGAGACGCTGCGCTGGACCGTCACCACCGACACCGGTGAGACGGTGGACGCGCAGTTCTGCGTCATGGCCACCGGCGCGCTGTCCGATCCGCTGCTGCCGAACATCCCGGGCGTCGAGACCTTCGCCGGCGAGACCTACCACACCGCGAACTGGCCGCACGAGGGCGTCGACTTCACCGGCAAGCGCGTCGGCCTCATCGGCACCGGTTCGTCGGGCATCCAGACCACGCCGATCGTGGCCGCTCAAGCTGCCGAACTCGTTGTCTTCCAACGCACTCCGAACTTCTCCGTGCCGGCCGGTAACGAGCCGCTGACGCCCGAACGCGAAGCCGAGGTCAAGGCCAACTACGACGAGCGCCGCGCGCTGTCGTGGCGCAGCGGCGGCGGTTCGCCGCACATGGCGCACCCCAAGCGCACCATGGAGCTGTCGGCGGAGGAGCGCCGCGCCGAGTTCGAAAAGCGTTGGCAGCTGGGCGGTGTGCTGTTCAGCAAGACCTTCCTGGACCAGATGGTCGACCCGGTGGCCAACGCCGAGGCCAAGAAGTTCTACGACGAGAAGGTCCGCGCGGTGATCGACGACCCCGAGGTCGCCGACATGCTGATCCCGAACGACCACCCGATCGGCGCCAAGCGAATCTGCACCGATACCAACTACTTCCAGACGTTCAACCAGCCGCACGTGAAGCTGGTCAGCGTGAAGAAGACGCCGATCGAGCAGATCGACGCCACCGGCATCACGACCACCGAGGCCCGGTTCGACCTGGACGCCATCATCTTCGCCACCGGGTTCGACGCGCTCACCGGCGCGCTGGGGCGCATCGACATCACCGGCCGCGGTGGTGCGAAGCTCAAGCAGAACTGGGTCGACGGGCCGCGCACCTACCTGGGCCTGGGCGTCGACGGCTTCCCGAACATGTTCCTGGTGAACGGCCCCGGCGCGCCGGCCGTGCTCGCCAACATGGTGCTGCACGCCGAAGCGCACGTGAACTGGATCGCCGACGCGATCGAGTACGTCGGCAAGAACGGCTACGCGGCCATCGAGGCCACCACGGACGCGGTCGACGAATGGGGCGCCGAACTGGTGCGCCGCGCCGACCAGACGTTGTTCCCGAAGGCGAACTCCTGGTACATGGGCGCGAATGTGCCCGGTAAGCCACGGGTTTTCATGTTGTTCATCGGTGGCTTCGCCGCCTACAACGACATCTGCGCCGAGGTTGCGGCCGCGGGGTACAAGGGATTCGAACTGACCAAGGCCAACTGATGTCGGGGCTGCTGAACAAGGTCGCCCTCGTCACCGGTGCCGCCCGCGGCACCGGCCGGACCCACTGCGAGCGGTTCGCCGACGAGGGCGCCGACATCATCGCTCTCGACGTCGCCGGTGCCGCAGCCGATTTGGCCGATCTCGCCGACGCCGTGAAGCAGCGCGGTCAGCGCTGTTTCACCGCTGTGGCCGACGTGTCGTCGTTCGACGAGGTGCAGGCCGCGGTCGACGAAGGGGCCTGGGAATTCGGCCGGCTGGATGTCGTGGTCGCCAACGCCGGCATCCATTCGGCGTCGGCGCCGGCGTGGGAAGTGACCGCCGAGGACTGGCAGCGCGTCATCGGCGTCAACCTGACCGGGGTGTGGCACACCGTCAAGGCCGCGATCCCGCATTTCGGCCCCGCCGGTGGATCCGTGGTGATCATCAGTTCCACCAACGGACTTCGCGGCACCGCGAACACCGCGGCGTACACGTCCACCAAGCATGCGGTGGTGGGTCTGGCCCGGACCCTGGCGAACGAGCTGGGGCCCAAGCGGATTCGGGTCAACACCGTGCACCCCGGCGCGGTCGGGACCCCGATGGTGCTGAACCCGGAGACCTTCAAGCGCATCCGGCCCGATCTGGAGAACCCGACCGCAGAAGACGTCGCCGAAGTCCTTGCCGCGCGCAACCTCTTGCCGGTGCCGTGGGTGGAGCCCGAGGACATCAGCAACGCGGTGGTGTTCCTGGCGTCCGACGAGGCCCGCTACATCACCGGCACCCAGTTGGTCGTCGACGCCGGGCTGACGCAGAAGGCCTGACCCGCCTCGAACGTGCAGAAAACGAACTCTGCTGCGATGCAACGATGATCGGCCACTCCTGGTCCGGCGCGCGATGCGGCTCAGCGGGCTGGTTGACCGACCAGCGTGCGGAGGAAGGCGACCGTCTCGAGTTCGCGGTTGGTGATTTCGTCGTCGCTGGTGCCGTACCTGCGGTTCGCCGACAGTTTCACGATCACCGTCTTCATGCCTGGGTCGACGTAGATGAACTGGTTGTACACGCCGATGGCGCTGAACTCGCCCGAATCCACGGCGGGCAGCCACCATTGGTAGCCGTAACCCAGGTCGAGCGGATGGCTGCCGATGATCGGACGCCCCGGTAGAAGATGTTCGGCATCAGCCGCCAGCGACGCGTCCACCCATGACTGAGGAACCAATTGCTGACCCCGCCAGCGGCCGCCATTGCGATACAGCTCACCGAATTTCGCGTAGTCGCGCGCAGTCATGACGAGGCCGCCGAATGCAACCTCCATGCCGGTCGAGTCGACCAACCAGTACGCGGGTGAGCTGATTCCCAAGGGCTCGACGAGCTTCTCCTGCATATAGTCGGTGATGGAACGGCCCGTCGCACCGACGAGTAGCGCTCCGAGAGCCTGCGTATCGCCGGAGTTGTAGCGGCAGACGTGTCCTGGTTCGATGTCACGGACCATGGTTGCGACGAACTCCTCGAGCGTTCCACCTTCGCCCATCGCGGCCGCCAACCGGAAGATGTCGGACCCCGCGTCGTTGTAGTCCTCGTTCCACCGCGCACCCGAAGACATCTGGAGGACATCCTTGATCGAGACGCCGTCATACGCAGAGCCCGGGGCGACGCGAATGTAGTCGCTGATGGGCCGATCGATACCCGCAATGTGCCTGTCCTCGACCGCTATGCCGACAAGTGCCGAGATGACGCTCTTGGCCACAGACATCGAAATCCACGGAACCTTCGGGCCGCCGGTCAGCCCGTACCACTCGTGGGAGATGGCGCCGTCGCGCAGAACCAATAGTGCGGCAGTGTCCGTTTGCGCCAGGAAGTCCTCTGTCGACTTGCATTCTCCGTTGAGCGCGTACGACTTCGGCAATTCGAGGGGATCGCCCACGGGCCAGTCGTGTGGGGTCGAGGAGGGGGACATCTTGCTGGTGGGAAGCAGTTCGGGGATCCGGGAAAAGTTTTCGTGTTGTGGAATTCCGGTGAACAAGCCCAGTTCAACGAACGAGGACGGAGTGTGGTCGGCCATGTCAACCTCTCATGTCGCGGCGGTGCGCCTAATATAGGCGTACCAACTGGTTAGTACAACCACTTGGTACGCCTATCTGAAAGTGGGGCCCGGAATGCAGGCGAGCGAAGGTCGAGTGGACGGACGTACGCTCCGTTACCAGCATCGGCGGCCTGAACTACTGGCCGCCGCCACCGAGTACGTGCTCGATAACGGAATCACTGACCTGTCACTGCGTGACATGGCACGCGTCCTGGGGATCACCCATGCCACGTTGCTGCGGCACTTCGTGTCGAAGGAAGACCTACTGCTACAGGTCATCGCAAAGATCAGGGCGGACTTCGTCGATCAGCTGTCCGGTGATGACCAGATGCATCCTGACCAGACGGCGTCGCGGCTGTTGCGCACGACGTGGAAACGGCTTTGCGACCCGGCTGAGCAGCGGCAGTTCGTTCTTCTCTTCGAGGTGGTGGGTCGGGCAACCCGAGAGGGCGGCCGCGTTGCTGAGCTGGCGCAGGCGAGCATCCATGATTGGCTCAACATCATTGCGGCACAGCTGGTGCGGACCGGCTGTTCGCCCAAAGAGGCGGACACCCTTGCGACCCTGGTGCTGGCGCAGATGCGTGGTCTTCAGGTCGATCTTCTGCTGACGGGTGACCGACGTCGCGTGGATCGCGCGATCGAGGCGCTGATCGAAATGATTGACCGGCGCTCGGAATAGGACTTCTCAGGACCGTCGGCGGATGAATTCGTCGACTTCGCCCACTGACTCGGATGCCCACCCGCGAAGTGCCCAGCCTGGCATATGACGGTGCGCGGTCATGGCTCGACGAGCCCGGCCGCGATCTCGAGCTCCACTAGCGCCGGCTCGATGGCGTCGGCCATGGCGTCGATGTCGTTGGCCATCTCGGGCGTCGTGACGAAGCCGAAATCGATGCGGTCGCGATAGCTGAAGCAGGTGACGTTGAGTCCCACATCCATCACCAAGGGGCCCATCGGCATCATCTGTTCGAGGACCGCGCCGTCCATGAAGAGCGGCACGGGCGGCCCGGGCACGTTGGAGACGACGAGGTTCATCGGCTTGAGCGTGCCGCCGAGCTTGCTGGCGGTGTAGGCGCGGGCGGCCAGGGCCACCAGGCCGGGCGGAGTGGTATCGGTCAGCCCCATGATCTGGTGCGCCGTAAGCGCTTTCGCCATTTCCTTGGCGCTCTGGGAGCTGGCGTAGATGGCCTTGATCCGCTCGGCGGGGTCGATGATGTCGGACGCCAGCGACACCGACATCGCGCTGACCTGGTTGCCGACCTGGTCGCTGGAGCTCTCGGTCCGGGTGGACACCGGAACCTGCGCGATGAGCGACTTGTCGGGCAGCTCGCCGCGGTCCTCCAGATACGTGCGCATGGCACTCGAGACGAGCGCCAGCACGACGTCGTTCACCTTCACGCCGAACGCTTCCTTGACCGCCTTTACGCGCTCCAGCGACACGCCGGAATTGCTGACCCGCCGGTGCGGTGAGATCGGGCCGTTGAACCGCGTGTGCGGTGCGTCGAAGTAGCCGGGCGGCTTGTTGGCGACGCCGAGCGCCGCAATCTGCTGGCGCACCGTCTGCTCGAGGAAACGCACGACGCGATAGGGCGTCTTGATGCCGATGTTGATCAGGCCGCCCAGGGCCTGCAATTCGATCCCGGGTGCCTTGACGCCGACCAGTGACCTGCTCGGCTCGGCCGCCGGCGGCCGCGGGGTGGGCGTGATATCGAGCAGAATCTCACCGAGCCCGGCTCCCGAGACGCCGTCGATGATGGCGTGGTGCATCTTCATCAGCACGGCGACCCGGCCGCCCTCGACGCCCTCGATGAACCAGAGCTCCCACAGCGGCCGGGACCGGTCCAGCTTGTAGGACATCAGCCGCCCCACCAACTGGTCGAGTTCGCGGCGGCCGCCGGGTGCGGGGACCGCGATGTGGCGGACGTGGAAATCGAGGTCGAGTTCCTCGTCTTCGACGAACCACGGCCGGTCGAGGCCGAGCGGTGCGCCGGTCACCCGCCATCGCAATTGCGGCATCTCCGGCAAACGCGCCGCGATGAGCGCCTTCACCGACTCGAAGCTGAAATCCGGTGCGTCGGTGGGGTCGTAGATCGACGAGGCGGCGACATGCATATGCCAGCTGTTGGTCTCCGCGAACCAGAAGGTGGCGTCGGCACCGGACAAGCGATTCATGGGCCTGATCCTAGGGTGCGTGCTGCGCGCGGCGCGTGAAATCGGCGGATTGGTACGAATTTCGGCGTGTGACGGTTGTCTCCGCGCGCCGTGGGTCGGCAATCAAGTTGGGACACAACGAGACCCGCTGGTCCGGCAGTGGCGGTCGATGTTGCATGCCGGTCAATTGGTAAGCCGGGCAATATATTCCGGTGGCCTCGATGCAGACGAGCGGCCGCGTACCGCACACCATCGAACCGGTGTGCGGACGCGGCCGCCCGTGAAGACGATCAGCGCTGCAGGAAGCCCAGCACCGTGCTCTCGAACGACTCCTTGGCCTCGATCATCGCCCAGTGTCCGCAGTTCGGGAACACGTGCAGCTCGGCGTTGGAGATGGTGCGCATCGGGATGAGCGCCATGTCCAGCGGGCTGACGCGGTCGTCGCGGCCCCACGTCAACAGCGTCGGCGCCTTCACCTTGTGCATCTGGGCCCAGGGCTGCGGCGGTGCGTCGGCCGACCGCATGAACTTCATCATCATCTTGAAGGCGGCCTTGCCGTACATCCGGCGCGCCGACTCGAGCGTCTCGGGATCGGAGGCCAGCTTCAAGCGCTCTTCGATGAGTTCCTCGGTGACGATCTTCTCGTCGTAGACCATCGAGTGGAGCCAGTCGATCAGCCGTTGCCGGGTCGGGTCCTCGGTGAACTCCTGCAGCAGCCGGATGCCCTCGCTCGGGCCGGGGCTGAAGATGTTGGTGCCGATACCGCCGATGGTGACGAGCTTGCCGATGCGGTCGGGGTTGTTGATGGCGAAGTTGATGCCGACGCCGCCGCCCATCGAGTTGCCGACGATGTCCACCTTCTCGATTCCGAGTGCGTCGAGGAAGGGCACCACCGCGGACTGGGCGTCGATCATCGGGTGGCCACCGAAGTCGTCGCTGACGCCGAAGCCGGGGAACTCGAGGATCAGGCAGCGGAAGTGCGCCGCGAACGTCGGCAGGATGCCGCGGAAGTTCCGCCAGCCCGTCACGCCCGGGCCGGAACCGTGCAGAAACAGCACTACAGGCCCACTGCCCTCGTCGTAATAACGCAGCGTTCCGCGCTCGGTCTGGACTTCCTTCAGCTCAGTCATGCGTTCCAAATTACGGTGCGGATGTCACGCGGTCGCCACCACCTCCCGTCCGGCGGGACGCGACGCGCCCGGGGTCGCCCGGTTGTGCTGCGGGTGGCCTTTATGGTGTCCAGATGACCGTGCCGGAGTCTGCGCGTCCGCTGGCGGGTGTGCGCATCGTCGAAATCTCCAGTTTCGTCGCGGTGCCCCTGGCGGGGATGACGCTGACGCAACTCGGCGCCGAGGTCATCCGGATCGATCCGATCGGCGGCGCCGCCGACTACCACCGCTGGCCGGTGACCGATGGCGGCGAGAGCATCTACTGGGCGGGCCTCAACAAGGGCAAGCGATCCGTCGCGGTGGACATGCGCTCACCGGAAGGTCAGGACCTGGTCACCCGGCTCATCGTCGACGCCGGTGTCTTCATCACCAATGTGGCAGGCCGGCAATGGCATTCGTACGAGACCCTCTCCGCGCTGCGGCCCGACCTGATCCACGCCGAGGTGTCCGGCCGGGCCGACGGCGGCACGGCCGTGGACTACACCGTCAACGCCGGGCTGGGCTTTCCGCTCGTCACCGGTCCGCCCGAGCTGCATACCCCGGTGAACCACGTGCTGGCAGCCTGGGACGTGTCGTGCGGCCTCTATCTGGCGCTGGCGGTGACGGCGGCGCTGCGGCACCGCGACAGCAGCGGCCAGGGCCAGCAAGTCAGCATCCCACTGGAGAACGTGGCCCTGGCGACCGCCGGGAATCTCAGCTTCCTGACCGAAGTGATGGTCAATGGGGTCGGCCGTGAACGCATCGGCAACTCGATCTTCGGACAGTACGGGCAGCAGTTCGTCAGTGCCGACGGCGCCGCGTTCATGATCGTCGCGCTGACCGGACGCCATTTCCGGGATCTGGTTGAGGTCACCGGCACCACGAAAGCCGTTGCGGCGCTGTCGGAATCGCTCGGCGCCGACTTCACCGACGAGGGGCATCGTTACCTGCACCGCGACGCGCTCACCGGTCTGTTCACCGTCTGGTTCTGCGGGCACACCGCCGAGCAGATCACGGCGGCGTTGGGTGCGACGTCGATCCTGTGGGAGCGCTACCGCGGCTTCAGCGAGGTGGCCGCGAGCCCCAAGGTGACGGACAACCCGCTGTTCACCGAACTCGACCAGCCGCGCATTGGCCGCCACCTGGCGCCGGGCCTGCCGCTGCGGATCGATGGTGAGTATCCGCCCGCGCGGCCGGCGCCGGCGCTCGGCGACGACACCACCGCCGTGCTGACCGAGCGGCTCGGGCTCACCGCCGACGACGTCGCCCGGCTCGAAGCGGCGGGGACCGTGGCATGACGGTGCTGCCCGGTCTGTTGTGGGTTTCGCCCGGAGATGGAGACGACGCCTGGGTGGGCAAGGCCGGCGGACCGGACGGCAAACGGGCCTTCGGCGGCCTGCTGATGGCGCAGAGTCTGTCCGCCGCATGTCAGACCGTGAATCCGGAGATGCGCCCGACGGCCATGCACCTGCAGTACCTGCGTGGGGGCGAGGCCGGCGCGACCACGGACTACACGGTGGTCCGGGTGTACGACGGACGAACGGCGGCGGCGCGGCGGGTCGAGGCCTGTCAGGCCGGACGGCTGCTGACCGTCGCGACGGTGTCCTTCTCGGTGGACCTGGCCGGCCCCCAACACGGTGAATCATGTTCACTGCCAGAAGATCCCGAGCTGCTGCCGTTGACCGGGCCGCCGGGGCCGGCACCCGCGGTGCCGCTGGACGAGATCGACATCCGGATCGTCGACGACCAGTCGTCGGGCGAGTTCGTCCGGCGCATGTGGTGGCGGGCCACGGTCCCGATGCCACCGGAACAGTTGCCGCACATGATGATTGCCTGCTACATCACCGACCTCTACGGGATCGACCCGGCGCTGCAGGTCCACGGTCATTCCATGCAGGCCCGCACCCACCGCAGCGGCACCACCGATTTCTCGATCTGGTTCCACCACCCGATCCGGGCCGACCGCTGGAATCTGCTGGAATCGAGATCGCCGGCCGCGGGTCGAGGCCGCGGTGTGATCACCGGGAGTCTGGTCGACGCGGACGGCACCCGGGTCGCGACATTGGTGCAGGAAGGTCTGATCGCGGACCGGTAGTACCGTCGTCGGCAGGCTGTCGACGGAACCCGGCGAAGGAGAACGATGAACGGCGCACAGGCACTGATCCGCACGCTGGTCGACGCCGGCGTCGACGTCTGCTTCGGTAACCCCGGAACCAGCGAGATGCACTTCGTCGCGGCATTGGATTCGGTGCCCGAGATGCGTGGTGTGCTCTGCCTTTTCGAGGGCGTGGTCACCGGAGCCGCGGATGGGTATGCCCGCATGGCCGAGAAGCCGGCGGCCACCCTCCTGCATCTGGGCCCGGGATTGGGCAACGGCATCGCGAACCTGCACAACGCACGGCGGGCCTATTCGCCGGTGGTCAATGTCGTCGGCGACCATGCGCTCGGCCACAAGAAGTACGACGCACCACTGGAATCCGATATCGATGCGATGGCCGGCACGGTATCGGGGTGGGTGCGGCGGTGCGAGAAACTGGCCGACGTCGCCACCGACGCGGTGGCCGCGATCGAGGCCGCGCAGCAGGGACAGGTGGCCACGCTGATCCTGCCGGCCGATGTCTCGTGGACCGAGGGCGCCGAGCCCGCGGTGGGGGAGCCGGCTGTCGGTCCTGCCACGTTCGACTACCAGGCGGGCGTCGACCCCGATGAGCACCAGCTGCTCGACGCCGGTGCCGAGGTCTTCGGCCCCGGCACCGTCCTGTTGCTGGGTAGTGCCGCGTGCCGGGAGCGCGGCCTTCGCGCCGCAAGCCGGATCGCCGCGGCCACCGGGACCAAGGTGTTGATCGAGACCTTCCCGGCCCGGCTCGAACGGGGTGCCGGCCGGCCCAACTTCGAACGCCTGGCGTATCTCGCCGAAGCTGCCCAGTTCCAGCTGACCGGTACCGAGCACCTCGTGCTGGCCGGCGCCCGCTCCCCGGTGTCGTTCTTCGCGTACCCCGGCAAGGCGAGTGATCTCGTGCCCAGCGGCTGCCAGATCCACACCGTGGGCGGCGACGTCGTCGCACGTCTGGAAGAGCTGGCCGATGCGGTGGCGCCGGGTACGGAGCCGGTGCTGACCGAGCTGAAAGTGGCGGAGCCGCCGTCGGACTCGGCGCTGACGACGCAGAACTGGGTCGAGGTGGTGGCTGCGACGCTGCCCGATGACGCGATCATCGTGGACGAGTCCAACACCAGCGGATTCCTGCTGCCGCAGGCGACGATGAGCGCGCCGCGGCACGACCTGCTGACTCTGACCGGCGGGGCCATCGGCTTCGGCCTGCCGAGTGCGGTCGGTGCCGCCGTGGCGTGTCCGGACCGTCCGGTGCTGTGTCTGCAGGCCGATGGCAGTGCGATGTACACGATTTCGGCGTTGTGGACCATGGCGCACGAGCAGCTCGATGTGGTGACGGTGCTCCTCAACAACGCCGCTTACGCGATCCTGCGCATGGAGCTGCAGCGCGTCGGGGCCGAGGCCAGTGGTCCGAAAGCCGCGGCGATGCTTGACCTCTCGGGCCCGACGACGGATTTCGCGGCGCTGGCGGCGGCCATGGGCGTGCCGTCGGCCAAGGCGACGACCACGGCGGAGTTGGCCGACCTGCTCCGCGTGGGCTATGCCACACCGGGGCCGTACCTCATCGACGCGGCGGTGCCGGCGCTGCTGTAGCTCAGTAGCCGCTGAGCAGCGTGCGCAACCGGCCCAGTTCGAGTGGGCCTGCCGCGCTGCGGATCCGGCCGGGATCGGCCGGGCGGCGTCCCCACAGGAGCAGCACGCGGGTTGCCGCGTCGGTCTCGATGGTCGCCGCTCCGTCGGGCGGGGCCAGAGTGATGGCCGTGTTCTCGGCGTCGACGGTGACCACGACATCGTCCTCGTCAGCCACGCGGATTCGTGCTTCCACCCGCTCATTGCCGTGCAGCGCCAGGATGTCTCGGCCACGCCGCAGCAACGGCACACCTACCGCGTGGACGCTGTGGTCGGTCATCCACGGTTGCGCCAGCCGGGCGCGAGCGGGCGCGTCGTCTCCGGTGACGTCCCAGCTGTGCAGTGCCAGTTCCTCGCGCATGTGCTCGGCGAACCAGGGCACCTTCATCGTGCGGCCGGTCCACGCGACATCGGTGTCCTCGGGTAGCTCTTCCGCGGCAGCCGCGACCCGTCCGAGGTGCGTCATGCGGTCGTTGAACGCCGTCCACAGGTCGGCATCGTTGAGCGCCCGGTACGGCCGTTCGCGCTCCCCGAAACCGCGGGTCGCGACGGGGTCGCCGGCCAGGTGTCGCTCCAGTACCCGGGCGAGCTCTTCGGCGTTGCCGGTCTGATGGATGACGATGTCGCGCACGGTCCAGGCCTCACACCAGGTGCCTGTCTCGGGGTTGCGCCGCTGTACGGCTGCGGCGAATTGCGCGAACTCGGGAAAGCGGTCGATGTCGACGGTGTCCATATGTCCATCGGTACCCCGCAAGTGTTTCGGTGCCCGCCGAACTGACGGTCGGCGGGCAAAAAAATTCGGGGCCCCTCGGTGAGGGGCCCCGAATCCTGCTGACGCTCAGCGGCTCTGGTGCACGCTGTTGTCTACCTGCGGCGCCTCGGCGCGCGGGTGGATGTCGTTGACCCAGTCGTGGTGGGAGTAGTCCGCCGATGCCGGCGCGGCCAAACCCAGGACGGCTGCTGCCAGTCCGTTCGCCACCAGTGCGGCGATTCCGAGCTTCTTCATTTTCCCCAACTCCTTGTATCCGAAGCTTTGATGCTCGGTTCAACGGGTCAGGGCCCGGCGGTATTTCAGCAGATGGGGCGATGGCAGCAATTGATTGGGTCAAGTCCACCCACGTGGTGTACGACGTCGTCGTGTGATTCTTCGATGTGATGGTTTAGGCGGTCAGGGCCGCGG
>NZ_JBJIAL010000023.1:0-76079 GCF_045310895.1 Mycobacterium sp. SMC-18 | reverse complement strand
CACACCCAGCCAACCAGACACCCCAATCACAGGCCGACAGCAGCTGACCGTTCTACACCCTCAATCATGAAGAGCCCCTTTGGACCTTCATTCGGCTGTCCAAGTGGAGTGGTCGCTGTTCCACCGGCACCGCCCTGCCCACCACCGACCGCTGGCGCACCTGCTGGCGGAGGGTTACCGGGGCTACCTGGCACGTTGGGCGACGGCGGTGGAACCGGCGGAGGCATCTTGCCATCTGCTCCAGGCGTACCAGCCGGAACACCTAACTCCTGAGCCAAGCCCGTAGCGCACTTGGCCACCGCGGCGGTGTTTTCGGCGAGACCCACCGTTTTCATCGTCTCGATCATCTTGGTGAACAACGCCGCTGCGTTGAAGAACGCTTCGGCAGCAGCGTAGTTACGCGATTCATTCGCCGCGTGCGCGGCCGCGAGCATGTTTGTGGACGCTTGCTCGAAATTCAGGCACGCCTGCTGGATAAGCTCGGCAGTTCTATTTACTTCGTTTTTAGTCTGCACTACCGCAGATTCGGCGCGGAATACCTTTCTTGCAGCGTCATAGGCGGCTTTACAAGCGTCCCCATACGAACCGAGGACACCGGTGGCTGCAGCTTGCGCAAGCCGACCAGCCTCTCCCTCCCAGTCGGATAGCTGCATCCGCTGGTGAGCATGGTGCGGAATCAACTCGCCATCAAGGCGGTCACCCAAAGCCATGAGTCTCACACCAATATCATTAAGCGCATTCTCGTCAACGTCCGGGAATGCAGGGGGGACGACGGTGGCCTCGCCATACTTACCGCCCTGATAGCGCTCAATCGGTGCCATCGCGAATCACCATTCGATCAACCGGACCGTTTGAAGCCTCGACTTGCAACTTCGCGAAAATCCTATCCGGAAATTGCATCACAAGCCGCCAAAACAATTCCAGGTACCGCCTGCCCCGCAAGGTAGATGTTCGAATCACTCGGCTGATACGTGGCCAATGCCTCGACATATGTCCGTCTGTACTGGACTCCTAAAAGGATGAAATCCTGAACCATCGGATTGGAACTCTGAAGCGCGAGCTTATCTAGCGAGTTGGCAGTCGAGCTCATTACTGCCATCACCAGGGTAGTAAGGGACTGCTGTTCTGGCGACCAGTTGCTCACCGGAATCTTCGGGTCGGTATTGACCCATTTTTTAAAGTCAGGATTCTGCAATAATTGGTCAATCGTGGGCCCCAAATCGTGACATATCGGCTCTGGGGATTCAAATATTCGTTTCGGATTCGACATGTCACCGATAGGTGCAATGGAGGCCGGCGGGTTCGGGTTCGGAACCAATGATGCACGTGCGGCCGCCGCTCCGGACGATATTGCGCTACAGACATATCCGATAACATTCGTCGCACCGGAAGCCACTTGCGCTAAATTGTCATCGACAGGCCGATATGTTGATGGATTTGAAATACTGTCGGAATATGCACGCGCGTATACAATGAATTGACCATACAATTCACGCATTACACGGTGAGTGGTCATCTTGGCCAACGGCGCCGCTTGGTCGGCGGCCTTACGCATCACTTTCCCGATCGCGTCGTACTGCGCTCGCATCTCGGGTGTCCACGCAGACGAAGGCAGTGATTGATCTCGATCCGCCCAACCGTTGCGCGCGGCACCCGCAAGTGTTGCTTGAATCGGCCCCCACGGCGCACACGACGGGTCCTCGGTGATGATCCCGACCGGGCCTTTGTCATTGGCGCTCGCGACATCCGACGGCGCTGCCGAAGTCTCAGTGCCACCGCCCTTACCGTCACCGCTGTTCTTCGTGCACGACACTGCAACGACGGCCGTCACCGCGATCACCGCAACCAACGAAACCGCTCCGATGGCCCACTTGGCGGCGCCGCCCTTCTTCGGCGGAACCGGAGCCGGCCACGGCTGCTGCGGGCCCCACTGCCCACCCGGTCCCGGCTGGCCCGGCCAACCACCCGGCTGCTGCGGCGGGGGCGCACCCCACGTCGGCGGTTGCGTCACAGATCGCCCTCCCTCAGAAACTCACAACGCAAAACAGTCAAGACCGAAAATTACACATCGACCGCAGGATTTGCGGCGTGGCGCCCCGGCCGCGGCGCAGGCGTGGAAGGCGGCACCGGCGCGGCCGGGCCGCTGCTGGGCCCGGCAGCCGCGTGCTTCTTGTCGGCCTCGCGGTCCTGCTTTTCCTCACGCTTCTCGTCCCGCTTCTCCTCGCGGGCCTTCTCGTCGCCAGGCTTGCGATCCTCCGGCTTGAGCTGTTGACCAGCGGCACCACCGACTCCCCCGGCACCAGCGTCTCCCGGCTTGCCGCCGTCCTTACCGGCCTGGCCAGCCAACTGCTGGACCTGCTGCCCGATCTGCTGTGCCGCCTGCATCGCGGTCTGCGGAACCGAGCCGAGTGCCTGCATGGCCTGCGCGGGCGCCTGGAAGGCCTGCATCGCCATGCCCATCATCTGACCGAACTGACCGATTCCACCATCGGCACCGCCCCCGGCCTTGCCAGCAGCGGACGCGGGATTGAGGCTCTCACCGGCCTTCTGGATCGTCTGTCCCCCCGCTTCGTCCCCGGTTTGATAGGCACTTCGAGCCGACGAGACCTTGCCCGCGAAAGCGTGATCTTCCGCCTGTGCGGCCGCAACCTTTGCATTCGCGCCGTCGACTAGCCCTGGGATATACGACGAAAGCATCAGGCTGACCGGGTCAGCGCCCGCGGGGATATTCGCACTCTCGGCAGGATTCACCGTGCCCGCCGACCACGACATGGTCTCCAGGTCGATCTTCAACTCACCGCTCAACGCGTCCACCCCCACATCTGGACAGTCCCGCATCTGAGATTACCCGCACCACCAACCCCAGTCCTGCACCAATCTTGCGCAGCGCTGGGTACGAGTTTGCTCAAGTCACGAGCGACAGCGGAAAAGCGCGCTAGGCGGCCGAAGTCACGCGGTAGACGTCGTACACGCCTTCGACGTTGCGCACCACGTTCAGCACGTGTCCCAGGTGCTTCGGATCGCCCATTTCAAAAGTGAAGCGGCTGATCGCAACTCGATCGTTGGACGTGGTGACCGACGCCGAAAGGATGTTGACCTTCTCGTCGGCCAGCACCCGGGTGACGTCGGACAGCAGACGGTGCCGGTCCAGCGCCTCGACCTGAATGGCCACCAGGAACACGGACGACGGCGACGGCGCCCACTTCACGTCGATGATGCGCTCGGCCTGCTGCTGCAGCGACGCGGCGTTGGTGCAGTCGGTCCGGTGCACGCTGACGCCACCGCCGCGGGTCACGAACCCCATGATGTTGTCGCCGGGCACCGGCGTGCAGCACTTGGCGAGCTTGCAGAGCACCCCGGGTGCACCCGGAACCGCTACGCCCACATCGTCATTCGTGCGGCGCCGCACCGGCATGGTGGCCGGCGTCGACCGTTCGGCGATCTCGTCGGCCGCGTCGTCGTCACCACCGAGCGTGGCCACCAACCGCTGCACGACGTGCCGGGCCGAGACATGTCCCTCACCGACGGCGGTGTACAACGCCGAGACGTCCGCGTAGCGAAGTTCGCGCGCGAGCGCGGCCATCAGTTCGGCGTTCATCAACCGCTGCAACGGCATTCCGCCGCGGCGCACCTCGCGGGCGATGGCGTCCTTGCCGGTCTCCAGCGCCTCTTCACGCCGCTCTTTGGCGAACCACTGCCGAATCTTGGCCTTGGCCCGCGGCGACACCACGAACGTCTGCCAGTCACGCGACGGGCCGGCGTTCTGGGCCTTGGAGGTGAAAACCTCGACCACTTCACCGTTTTCGAGCTTGCGCTCCAGCGCCACCAGGCGGCCGTTGACGCGGGCGCCGATACAGCGGTGCCCGACCTCGGTGTGCACCGCGTACGCGAAGTCGACGGGTGTGGAACCGGCCGGCAGCGTGATCACGTCACCCTTGGGCGTGAACACGAAGATCTCCTGCACGGCAAGGTCGTAACGCAGCGACTCGAGGAACTCGCCCGGGTCGGCCGCCTCACGCTGCCAGTCGAGCAGCTGGCGCATCCATGCCATGTCGTCGATCTCGGTGGCGTGTCCGCCCGCGGGTAACCCGTTGCGGCCCTTGGCTTCCTTGTACCGCCAGTGTGCGGCGATGCCGTACTCGGCGGTGCGGTGCATGTCGATGGTGCGGATCTGCACCTCCAGTGGCTTGCCCTCCGGGCCGACGACCGTCGTGTGCAACGACTGGTAGACACCGAAGCGCGGCTGCGCGATGTAGTCCTTGAACCGCCCGGCCATCGGCTGCCACAGCGAGTGCACGACGCCGACCGCGGCGTAACAGTCGCGGATCTCGTCGCAGAGAATGCGGACACCGACCAGGTCGTGGATGTCGTCGAAGTCGCGGCCCTTGACGATCATCTTCTGGTAGATGGACCAGTAGTGCTTCGGCCGGCCTTCAACGGTCGCGTTGATCTTCATGGCCTGCAGCGAATTGGCGATCTCGGCACGCACCTTGGCCAGGTAGGTGTCACGCGACGGCGCCCGGTCGGCGACCAGCCGCACGATCTCCTCGTACCGCTTGGGGTGCAGGATCGCGAAGGACAGGTCCTCAAGCTCCCACTTGACGGTCGCCATACCGAGCCGATGGGCAAGCGGCGCAATCACTTCGAGCGTCTCGCGCGCCTTGCGGGCCTGCTTCTCCGGCGGCAGGAACCGCATGGTGCGCATGTTGTGCAGCCGGTCGGCGACCTTGATCACCAGCACGCGGGGATCGCGCGCCATGGCGATGATCATCTTGCGGATGGTCTCGGCCTCTGCCGCCGAGCCCAGCACCACTTTGTCCAGCTTGGTGACGCCGTCGACCAGATGACCGACCTCGGTGCCGAACTCGGCGGTGAGCGCCTCGAGCGTGTAGCCGGTGTCCTCGACGGTGTCGTGCAGCAGCGCGGCGACGAGCGTCGTGGTGTCCATGCCGAGCTCGGCCAGGATGTTGGCGACAGCCAGCGGATGGGTGATGTACGGATCACCGGACTTGCGCAACTGCGGCGCGTGCCGCTCCTCGGCAATCTCGTAAGCGCGCTGCAGGATCGCCAGATCGGCCTTGGGGTAGTACTCGCGGTGCACCGCGACGAGCGGCTCGAGGACGGGATTGACCAGGCTGCGCTGGGCGGTCATACGGCGGGCGAGCCGGGCACGGACACGGCGGGACGCGCTGACGGTGCCCTTGGCCGCTTCCAGTGACGCCGCCTGCGGCGGCTCGGGCGGCGCCGACTGGACCTGCGTCACCTTGTCGTCAGCCAACGCCGCACACCTCCTACACCTGGTTTGTCGAGGATAGCCCCTCAGACGACGTACAGGCTCGTGACCGGCAGCGGTTCCAGCACAGCGCGTCCACCGAGGCCGTTCAGTTCGAGTACGACCGCGGCCGCGGTCACCGTCGCACCTGCCGCCTGCAGCAGCCGGACCGTCGCAGCAACCGTTCCGCCGGTGGCGAGCACGTCGTCTATCACGACAACGCGCCGGCCGGTCAGATCGATCCCATCGGCGGGAATCTCCAGCGTGGCGGTGCCGTACTCCAGCGCGTAGGACTGGCTGTGCACCGGCGGCGGCAACTTCCCGCCCTTGCGGACCGCGAGAACTCCGGTACCCAACCGGGTCGCGACGGCGGCACCCAGCAGGAACCCGCGTGCATCGATACCGGCAACCAGATCCACACCGTCGGCGGCCTCAGCCAGTGCGGCCGTCACCGCGGCAAGCCCGCGGCCGTCGGCGAGCAACGGCGTCAGATCCTTGAACTGGATGCCCGGCTCCGGAAAGTCCGGCACCTCACGGACCAGCTCGGTGAAGAGTGCGTTGAGATCGGTCACTTGCTCCCCCAGCGGTCCATGTTCCAGCCGGCGCCCCACCGCGTGGGGTTGGCGCGCACGAGCGTCAGGTCTTTCGCCACCAGCAGGGTCCGCTGCTGGCGGTACAGCGGCAGCGTCGGCAGGTCGCCCCACAGCACCCCGGCTCCCTCACCGAGCAGGCGCGCCTGTTCCTTGGGGTCGGTGGTCACGGCCAGGGCGGCGATGACGCCGTCGACGCGTTCGTTGGCGTAACCCGACAGGTCGTTGCCGTTGCCGCTGTGCAGGGCGTACGAATCCACCACCGACGAACCGCTGGAACCACTGCCCGCGGCTCCCCCGCCACCGGACAGGAGCACGTCGATGTCGTTGGCGCGCAAGCTTTGTGCACCGACCGCCGGCGACGCGACCTCCTGCACGGTGATGCCCGCGGCGGCGCACGACTTGGTGATCGCGGCGACCACCGAGGCCAGCCGGGCATCCGGCCCGCGATACCCCATCCGCACGGTCAGGGGCTGGCCGCCCGCCGCGGCGCGCGCCCCATCCACGTCGGCGGCGGCGAACTGCCCACTGGCGTCGACGTTTTCGGCCACCGCGAGGGAATCATCCGACGCCGTATTCAGCCGGGCATTGCTGACGTAGACGCCGACCGCGGCGGCGATCGCGTCCCGCGGCGTACACAGCGCGACGGCGCGGCGCGCGGCCGGATCGGCCAGCACACCCTGGGCCGCGAAGATCAGCTGCTGAATGTCATCGGACGCGCTGTCCCTGCGCACGTAGCTCGACGGCACATCGTCCTTGCCGACCACGCCGGCGGCGATGTCGACGACCTCGGCCTTGCCGGACTTGATCCGGCTCGCGATGTCGGCGCCCCGCGGCGCCACCGTGATCTTGCCGATCACCGGCTTGGCGCCCCACCATTTGTCGTTGGCCGCCAACGTGATCGAGCCGTCCTTGGCCACCGACGCGAGCTTGTAGGGGCCGGCCGAGGGGAACTTCTTGAGGTCCGTGTCGGGCTTCAGATCCCAGGTGGTGTTCCAGGCGTCGGCGATCTTGTCGATGGTCGGCGCGTCACCGCTCTGCAGCGCCTTCGTCACGCCGCCGTCGCCGAGACCGAGCGCGTCGTCCAGGACGTGCGCCGGCAGCATCGACGTCGCCGCGAACAGCTGGCCGTAGTCGGTGATGTCGCGGTCGCGGACGAACGTCACCCTGGCGCGCTTCTGCCCCGGGGTGCAGTCGACGACCGCGATGTCGCTGTAGCCGGCGCGGCTGGCCGCGTCGAACGCCGGGAACTGCCCCGACTGCGCCGCCCAGGCCAGCACCATGTCGTCACACGTGACCGGCTTGCCGTCGGAGTAGACGGCGCTGTCGTTGATCTTGTAGTCGAGCGTCAGTGGCGCCCGGCCCATCACCGAAACGGTGCCGAAGTCACGATCGGCGACCACCTGCCCGTCGGGCCCGCGATAGTTGAACCCCGTCTGTACCCGCGAAAATGCTTGCGGCGCACCGGAAGCCGCGCCGACGACCGACGCGGTGTTGTAGGTGGGCAGCGCGCCGTCGACGATGTAGTCGACGGCGTCAGCCGAACTGTCACAACCGGACAGGCCGAAACCGGCCACCAACATCACCGCACCGGCCAAGGCGGTTCGGCGGAACCGGGCGGGCATCGAGGGCTAGCCCCGGGTGCGCTTACCCGACGGCTTACCGGTGGGCCGCAACGGCTTGGCCCCCGGCGCCGGCTTTTCCGGTGCGTTCACCGCACCGACGGTGACCTCGTCGCCACCGGTGACGCCGCGCTCGATCGACGACTTGCGGCGGTTGAGCACCCGGCGGGTGTGGTTCTTCACCAGGTCGGTGCGCTCGCGCATCGACACCAGCAGCGGGGTGGCGAAGAAGATCGACGAGTAGGTACCGACGATGACACCGACCAGCTGGACCAGCGCCAGGTCCTTGAGCGTGCCCACGCCCAGCAGCCACACCGCGACCACCATCAGCGAGATGATCGGCAGCGCCGAGATGAGGCTGGTGTTGATGGACCGCATGAAGGTCTGGTTGACCGCCAGGTTGGCCTGCTCGGCGAACGTCCGGCGGGTGGTGTGCTCGAAGCCGTGGGTGTTCTCCTCGACCTTGTCGAACACGATCACGGTGTCGTAGAGCGAGAAGCCGAGGATGGTCAACAGACCGATCACGGTGGCCGGCGTGACCTCGAACCCGACGAGCGAGTACACACCCGCCGTGCTGAGCAGGTCGAAGGCCAGCGAGGCCAGCGCTGCCAGCGCCATGTAGCGCTCGTAGCGGATGGTGATGTAGATCGAGACGATGACGATGAACACCACCAGCGCGATCAGCGCCTTCTTGGTGATCTGATCACCCCAGGTCGACGACACCGCCGAATCGCTGATGACGGCCTTGGACGCCTTGCCGTCCTCGCCCTTCGGCTGGAATGCGTCGAAGAGGGCGTTGCGCACCTTCTCGGTGTCCGCCGTCGACAGGGTCTCCGTGCGGATTTGCAGGGTGGCCGAGTCGCCGTTGCCGACGCGCACCACCGACTCGGGGGCATGGCCGAGCGTCTTGTTGAAGACGTCCTCGACAGCCTGCGGAGTGGCAGTGGTGGACACACCCGCCACCGGCATCGCGATCTTGGTTCCGCCCTCGAAATCGATACCGAAGTTGAAACCGCGGATCAGGATGCTGGCGATCATGACCAGCATGATCACGCCGCTGATCGCGTACCACATACGACGCTTGCCGATGACCTCGAATGCACCGGTACCGGTGTAGAGGCGGACGAAGAATCCGTGCTGCGGCAGGCTGCCGCCCGGCTCGGTGGCGGTGGTTTCCTCGATCTCGGTGGCCGAATCCTCTTCGGCCGCAGCCGATTCGGTCAGCTCCAGGTCGGTGTCGTCAGTTGAGTGCTTCGACATGTCGGTGTTACCCCTGTCCCGTCAGGCTGGCCGCTCGCCGCTCGCGCGCAATCTGCTGCACGGCGCCGAGACCGTTGTACGCAGGCTTGGCCATCCGCGCCGACTTCGACGCCAGGAAGACCAGCGGCCACGTCACCAGGAACACCACCACGATGTCGAGGATCGTGGTCAGGCCCAGGGTGAACGCGAAGCCCTTCACCTGTCCGACAGCCAGGATGTACAGCACCAGGGCAGCCAGGAAGGTGACCGCGTTACCCGAGACGATGGTCTTGCGGGCGCGTGCCCAACCACGTGGCACGGCCGAGCGGAAACTGCGTCCCTCTCGGATCTCGTCCTTGATGCGTTCGAAGAACACCACGAACGAGTCGGCGGTCGTACCGATACCGATGATCAGACCCGCGATACCCGCCAGGTCCAGCGTGTAGTTGATGTACCGGCCCAGGAGCACCAGGATCGCGAACACCATGGCGCCCGACGCGACCAGCGACAGCGCGGTGAGCAGGCCGAGGACCCGGTAGTAGGCCAGCGAGTAGAGCAGCACCAGACCGAGACCGATCAGACCGGCCCACAAGCCGGCGCGCAGCGACGTCAGGCCCAGCGTGGCCGACACCGTCTCCGCCTCCGACGACTCGAACGACAGCGGCAGCGAGCCGTACTTCAGCACGTTGGCCAGGTCTTTCGCCGTCGAGGCGTTGAAGTGGCCGGTGATCTGCGTGCGGCCGCCCGGGATCGCCTCCTGGATGGCCGGCGCGCTGACGACCTGGGAGTCGAGCACGAACGCGGTCTGGGTGCCGATGTTCTTGGCAGTGAAGTCGGCCCACACCTCGGCGGCCTTCTCCTTGAACGTGACGTCGACGACGTACTCGCCCTGCTGCTGGTTCAGACCGGACGACGCGTCCTTGATCTCGTCACCGCTGATGATCGACTTGTCCAGCAGGTAGACCTCTTTGTGGTCCTTGGAGCAGGTCACCAGCGGCAGGTTCGGGTCGTCGTTGCCGGCCAGCACGTCCTGCTGGTCGCAGCGGGTGGCCTGGAACTGCAGAGCCAGCAGCTGGATCTGCGGCTGCGTGCTCTGACGCAGGGCCTTCTCGTCGGCGATGCGCTGGGCCAGTTCGGCCTTGGGGCCGTGCGCTCCCGGCGCGGGCGCGGGGGCACCCGGTGCGGGGACGCCCGGTGCGCCCGGGGCCGGAGCGGCGGGGGCACCCGGTTCAGGTGCACCCGGAGCGGCAGGTGCCGGCGGGGCAGGCGTGGCCGAGGTGTCCGACGGCGCCGGGGTCGGCTCCTCCGGGAAGGGCCGCGGCTGCGGGGCCGGGGCGGGTGCCGGCTCGGTCGAGGCCGGGTGCGCGGGCATGCCCGGCGTCGGCGGGACGACCGGGGCCTCCGGCTCGGCGGGCGCGATCAGCGGCGGCATACCGGGCATGCCGGGCAGACCACCGGGCCCGCCGGGGATGCCACCGGGAGCCGGAGCAGCCGGCGCGGCGGGCTTCGCGGGCTGCGCGCCCTGCGCCGGGATGACGTGCACGACGGGCCGGATGTACAGCCGCGCGGTCTGGCCCAGGTTGCGGGCCTCGCTGCCGTCCTGGCCGGGCACCGTGATGATCAGGTTCGAACCGTCGATCACAACCTCGGAACCCGAGACACCGAGGCCGTTCACACGGGCGCCGATGATCTCCTGGGCCTGGATCAGCGCCTCGCGGGTCGGCGTCGAGCCGTCAGGGGTACGTGCAGTCAGGGTGACCCGGGTACCGCCCTGCAGGTCGATGCCCAGCTTGGGCTTGGCCTGCTTGTCGCCGGTGAGAAACACCAGAAGGTAGGCGCCGATCAGCAGCGCCAGGAACAACGACAAATAGCGGTATGGGTGCACCGGCGCCGAAGACGATGCCACGGTTCTAGGGTCTCCTTGAGATCGGTACGTCAGCCCCGCAAAGGGTACGTGTTGGAGCGGGAATGTCAGCCTTCGGTCTTCGGCGCGCCCTCTTCGACGGCAGCCGAGGTCACGTCCTCAGCGGCGGCCTCGGTCTCGGGCTCGATGCGGTCGCGCACGGCGAGCTTCATCCAGGTGGTGACGACGCCGGGAGCGATCTCCAGATCCACGTTGTCGTCGTCGATCCGGGCGATGGTGCCTTGCAGACCGGACGTGGTGTGCACGCGGTCGCCCACCTTCAGCGAGTTGTGCAGGTCGATCGTGGCCTGCATCTGCTTCCGCTGCCGCCGCGACGCGAAGAACATGAAGGCACCCATGACCAGGAGCAGCGGCAGGAAGACGACCAAATCCATGACAGCGAAAATCTTTCGTTCTGTTGAGTCTGTGAACAGGCAAGCGGGCCGGACCAGCCGTACGCCGTGCCGCGGTAGAGACCAGTGTGCCATCAAGGGCGTCAACGCCGACCACCACACCGCGTGCGATTCCACGACCCATCAAGCGGGACATCGCACTAGCAATTATTTTCGCGAAAGTAAGATGGGAATTTCGTGCGGATAAGCCTCTACGCCGTGCAATCCAGTTAACAATGCGCTAGCTTTTCCCGGGTGTGAGGGAGGTTCGGGACGTTGGCCTGGCAGCGAATTCGGCAATGGTGGCACCGGCCCGACCACTATGAATGGCTGTCCGCGTACATCGAGAACCGTGGCCTGCAGCCCTACACCCGCATCATCGTCGGACTGATCGTCCTCAGTGGCGGCGCGGTCGGCCTCGCGACGATCTGGAGTCCGTCCGGCCCGGCGACCGTCTTCTCCGTCGCGGTGCCGGTCGTCGCCGGTGTCGTCGCCATCGGGTGCTCGATCGTGTGGCTGACGCGCTGGCCGCGCCGGCGCCAGTCCACCGTGATCGTGATCCTGCTGCAGTTCTGTATCGCCGGCGTGTGTCTGGTGCAGCGCGACCCCAAGGCGGCGGCTCTGGGCGGCTTTGTGTTCGCGCTGCTCGCCGCGTACGTGGCGTCCTTCCACACGTCCAAATACCTGGCGTCGGTGGCCGTGACCGCCATCCTGACCGCCGCGACCTGCGGGGTCCGACTGGCGGAGCAAGGCGATCCGCAGCTGGCTGCCGCAGTGTTCGTCGGGCTCGTCGCCAACACGCTGCTGCTCCCGCTCGCCGTGCATGTGCTGGTGATGCTGCTGGGCGACGACTCCGCCGTGGCCCACCTGGACCCACTGACGCAATTGCCCAATCGCCGCGGTTTCGAACAGGCCATCCGCCCGCTGCTCGCCGGTCCCCACGCCGAATCCGAGATCAGCGTCATCCTCCTGGACCTGGACGACTTCAAACGCATCAACGACACGCTCGGGCACGCCGTCGGCGACCGGGTTCTGATGGACGTCGCCGGGGCCATCATGAACGCCCTGCCCAAAGGTGCGGTCGCGGCTCGGATCGGCGGCGAGGAGTTCGTCATCGCCATCCGTGGCAATCAGGCCACTGCCCTGCGCTTCACCGAGCGGCTACGCCGGAGCATCGCCACGAAGCCGTGGTACATGACGGCGAGCTTCGGGATCGCCCACGCGCCGGCCGGCAGCCGGCCGGTCATGGACCAGCTCCTGGCGTCGGCCGACCACGCCATGTATGTCGCCAAACGCGCCGGCGGCGATCAGGTGAGCACGCACCTGCTGTCACATCACTGACGGCTCAGGCCGAATAGCCGACCGGCAGCAACACGTCGCCCGATGTGGTCCGGAAGTAGACCTGCCATTGGTAGTAGCCCGCGAACGCGGCGGGATCGGCAGCCAGCACTGCCGCATAGTCGTTGACGGCACGGACATACGCGCCGGAATGGTTGTAGTGGTGCAGGGCGCCGTCATGGTCGGTGGCGAAACCGTTGGCCGCCAGATAGCGGCCCGCCGCGAGAATCGAATCGCGCGGCGAACGGATGTCACCGGAGCCGTACGCGGCGAACGTCGACGGCAGGAACTGCATGGGCCCCTGTGCCCCGGCCGTGCTGTCGCCGTTGATCCGGCCGAACCGCGACTCGATCAGGTTGATCGCCGCCAGGTACGTCCAGTCGACCCCGGATGCCGCCTGCGCCTCGCGGTAGTAGCCGAGCAGTTCGTCGGCGGGCGCCGGCGGCTGGATGGTCCACGGCGGGAGGTTGTCGCGCGGAGGTGTCATCCCGGCCAGCTGCCGGCCGGCGTCGACGTTGCGGCCGTACGCCGCGGCCAGTGCCGGCGGGATGCGCGGCGCGATGACCGCATCCCACTCCGGATGCCTGGCGATCTCGCGATAGGCGACCTGCTGCCGGTGCGCAGCGTCGATCAACGCGGGCTCCGGCGTCGCCGGATCCCGCACGGCCTGCTCGTCGGCGACGAGCGTGTCGGCCAGCTGCACCGGGTCGGGAGGCGGATCCGCGGCGGACGTGCCGCCACCGGTGAAGGCCAACACGACGGCGGCAGCGACGGTCGCGCAGCGACGAATCACCCCAGCGATCCGATCAACAACGCGACGATGCCGAGCACCGGGAAGATGCCCTGCGTGATGGCGGCCCGCGCTTTCTCCGGGGACGACAGCAACAGCACCAGCGCTGCGGCGGCCATCGACCCGATGCCGGCGAAGATCAGCGCCAGCCCGACCGCGTTACATCCCAAGATGATCGCCGCGATACCGACGGCGGTGACGATCGCCAGGAACAGGTTGTAGAACCCCTGGTTGAACGCCAGCTCCTTGGTGTCCACCGCCTGTTGCTCGGTGAGCCCGAAGGTGGCTCGGGTCCGCGGCGAAGTCCAGGTGAGCGACTCCATCACGAAGATGTACACGTGCAGCAGCGCGGCGAGGCCGGCAACGATCAACCCTGCGGTCAGCATGGGTCCTATTCAAACAGCCCGGCCTGTCCAAGTCCGTTTATCGGCGGTTGCAGGCCCAGGTGCGTCCACGCCTGCGGCGTCGCCACGCGCCCCCGCGGCGTCCGGGCGATCATCCCGGCCCGCACCAGGAACGGCTCGCACACCTCCTCGACGGTGGTGGCCTCCTCCCCGACCGCGACCGCCAGCGTCGAGACCCCGACCGGGCCGCCCCCGAAACTCTTTGTCAGCGCGGTCAATACGGCCCGGTCCAGCCGGTCCAGGCCGAGCTCGTCGACGTCATAGACGGCGAGTGCGGCCTTGGCCACGTCGCGGGTGATGACGCCGTCGGCACGGACCTCGGCATAGTCCCGGACCCGGCGCAGCAGCCGGTTCGCGATACGGGGCGTGCCGCGGGACCGCCGAGCCACTTCGGCACCGGCTTCGGCACCGAGTTCGATGCCGAGGATGCCGGCCGACCGGGCGAGCACCCGCTCCAGCTCGGGCGGTTCGTAGAAGTCCATGTGTGCCGTGAACCCGAACCGGTCACGCAACGGGCCGGTCAGTGCGCCCGACCTTGTCGTCGCCCCGACCAGGGTGAACGGCGCGACCTCCAGCGGAATCGACGTCGCGCCGGGTCCCTTACCGACCACCACGTCGACCCGGAAGTCCTCCATGGCGAGGTACAGCATCTCTTCGGCGGGCCGGGCGATGCGATGGATTTCGTCGATGAACAAAACGTCGCCCTCGACCAGGTTGCTGAGCATGGCGGCCAGGTCGCCGGCGCGCTCCAGCGCAGGCCCGGAGGTGACACGCAGCGACGACCCCAGCTCGGCGGCGATGATCATGGCCAGCGACGTCTTGCCCAGACCGGGCGGGCCGGACAGCAGGATGTGGTCGGGGGTACCGCCGCGGTTCTTGGCGCCTTCGAGCACCAGCTGCAGCTGCTCGCGGACCCGGGGCTGGCCGATGAACTCGCGTAGCGATTTGGGCCGCAGGCTGGCGTCGACGTCGCCCTCGCCGACAGTGAGTGCGGGCGAGACGTCCCGCTCGTCGGGCTCGGTGCCCTCGTCCTCGAACCGGCTCACTTCTTACCCAGCATCGACAGGGCCGACCGCAGCGCGGTGGCGGTGTTGGCGTCCGGATCGTTGGCCAGCACCTTGTCGGTGGCCTCTTCGGCCTGCTTGGCCGGAAAGCCAAGTCCGACAAGGGCTTCCACGACGGGACCGCGAATGGAGTGGCCACCGGCGACGCCCGCTCCGGCACCCGTCGTCGCACCGATCTTGTCGCGCAGTTCCAGGACCATGCGTTCGGCGCCGCGCTTGCCGATGCCCGGCACCCGGGTGAGAGCGGTGACGTCGCCGTCGGCCAGCGCCTGCCGCAGGGTCGGGGCGTCGTAGACCGCGAGGGTCGCCAGCGCGATCTTGGGGCCGACGCCCGAGACGCCGAGCAGCGTGTTGAACAGGTCGCGGGCGTCGGAGTCGGCGAAGCCGTACAGGGTCTGCGAATCCTCGCGCACGATCATGGCGGTGATCAGCCGTGACTCGGTGCCGCGGCGCAGCGTGGACAGCGTCGCGGGGGTGGCCATGATCTTGTAGCCGACACCGGCGGCCTCGATCACCGCGTGATCGAGCGCGATGTCGATGACCTCGCCACGGACCGATGCGATCATGCGCGCGCCGCCTTCACCTTCGCTGCGTACTGCTTCTTGAACTCCGCGGCCTTGGCCTCCGCCGCGGCCATCCGGGCGATCATGGGCGCCCGCCAGCAGTGGCAGATGGCCAGCGCGAGCGCGTCAGCCGCGTCGGCCGGAGTCGGTTTCTGTTGCAGCCCAAGAATTTTGGTGACCATGGTGGTGACCTGAGCCTTGTCCGCACGACCGTTTCCGGTGACCGCGGCCTTCACCTCACTGGGCGTGTGGAAGTACACGTCGATGCCCCGGCGCGCCGCCGCCAGCGCGATGACGCCGCCGGCCTGTGCAGTGCCCATGGCGGTGTTGGCGTTCTGGTTGGCGAAGACCCGCTCGATGGCGATGACGTCGGGACGATGCGTGTCCATCCAGTGCTCGACGGTGTCGCTGATGGTCAGCAGCCGCCGCTGCAGTTCGACGTCGGACGGGGTGCGCACCACGTCGACATCGAGCGCGGTCACCTTGCGCCCCGTGCCTCCCTCGATCATCGAGAGACCACAGCGCGTCAGACCAGGGTCGACGCCCATCACCCGCACGCCCACTCCTCACTAGGTCCCGAACAGCTGTTCGATAGCTTAGCGGGCGGTGGCGACAGGTTGCGCCAGGGACACGCTCAGATCTGGAAGTACCCCGACCGCGCGCCCTGCCGAATCTCCTGGGTCAGTTCGGCGATGCGCGCTTCCGACGCTCCCCACCAGCGGACAAGTTCACGGTGCGTCTCGGCGCCACCGTGTTCCACGATGATCTTCCAGCGCACCCCGAACAGCTTGGCCAGCAGCCAGAACGGCCACAGGATCAACAGCGGAAGAGCCAGCACCACGCCCACCCAATCCAGGAACGCGATGTCGACGATGTCGAACACATCCCAGAACGGCCACCAGCGCCGGCGCACGCGCCACTCCACCCCGTCCGGATCCGTCACCGCTGCCATCGGGACATCTTGCAGTGCGGCTGCGGGTTTCCGCTGCGCGACACCGATGTGACACGCCGGGTCGGATGCTCACACGTACCTGGAGCCCGGGTGCACGACCATCAGCACCACGACGATCACCCACAGCAGGTTGAACATGCCGGTCACCATGCCGAGGGTGCGCAACTGCCGCCCATCGTCGGGCGCGGCGAGCGCCGCCCGCTGACGCGGGGCGATCTGGAACGCGAGCAGTCCGCCGGCGATGGCCGTGAGCACCATGGCCACGATGATCCAGACCTCGGTCGAGCGCCCCTGGACACCGGCGAGGGCGAGGCCGACGACGGGCACAACGAGCGCCAGCACCCCGTAGACGCGTGTGATGCGGTGCAGCGCACGGGCGACGCCGTCGTTGCGTTCCGCGTTCGCCGACGGTCCGCCGGCCGGCGCGTAGCGGGGAAACAGGCTGGTGGCCACGGCGATCGGCCCGACGAAGAGGATGCCCGCGACGACGTGGACGGACAGCAACAACGCTTGCATAACCTTCAGTCTAACTGAAGGTTATGGCGAAGCGGACATGACTCGTCTCATGTACTCGCGTAATGCGTCGGTCAGTTCAGGGTTCTGTGCCGCGAACTCGGTGTCCAGACGGGCCACGACGTCAGCCGCGCGGTTCAGCAACGACTCCCCCGCGGCCGTCACGCGCAACGTAGAAGCAGCACCGGCGTGCGCCGTGCTGTCGTCGACGAGTCCCGCCTCGACGAACGCCGCGACCGCCGCGTGCGCACTCTGCACGGTGATGCGCGAACGCCGGGCGAGTTCACTGAACGAGATGCCGGCGCTGCCCCGGATGTGCCCGAGCAGTCCGTACTTGCGCGTCGTCAGCCCGAGGGGCTTGAGAGCGTCGGCGAATGCGGCGTCCCACACCCGACTGACGGTCAGCAGCGTGACAGTCGGGCTGAACGGAGGCGGCTCGGACATGCTCGGCAGGCTACCGCCGGAGCGGCTACTCCTCGTCGAGCTGCGCGGCGACGTCGTCCGGGATCTCGACGTTGGTGTAGACGTTCTGGACGTCGTCGCTGTCCTCGAGGGCGTCGACGAGCTTGAACACCTTGCGGGCGCCCTCGAGATCGACCTCGACGGACACCGACGACTGGAAGCCGGACTCGGCCGAGTCGTAGTCGATGCCCGCGTCCTGCAGGGCGGTACGCACCGCGACCAGGTCGGTGGGCTCGCAGATGACCTCGAACGAGTCACCGAGGTCGTTGACCTCTTCGGCACCGGCATCGAGGACGGCCATCAGCACGTCGTCCTCGGTCTGGCCGTTCTTCTCGAGCGTGATGATGCCCTTGCGGGAGAACAGGTAGGCGACCGAACCCGGGTCGGCCATGTTGCCGCCGTTGCGGGTCATCGCGACGCGGACCTCACCGGCGGCGCGGTTGCGGTTGTCGGTCAGACACTCGATGAGCACCGCGACACCGTTAGGGCCGTAGCCCTCGTACATGATCGTCTGCCAGTCGGCGCCGCCGGCTTCCTCGCCGCCGCCGCGCTTGCGGGCCCGCTCGATGTTGTCGTTGGGGACCGAGCTCTTCTTGGCCTTCTGGATGGCGTCGTACAGGGTCGGGTTACCGGCCGGGTCGCCGCCGCCGACGCGGGCCGCGACCTCGATGTTCTTGATCAGCTTGGCGAACATCTTGCCGCGCTTGGCGTCGATGACGGCCTTCTTGTGCTTGGTTGTCGCCCACTTGGAATGGCCGCTCATGCGTGTACGCCCTCTTTCTGATCAAACGTCAGCTGATCAGTTTACGTGGACCGGTCACGCGGTCTGCGCAGACGGGACAGCAGCACCGCTTTCATCCGCGGGATCAGTTGCCGTCGAAGCACACGACCCGTTTTGCAACCGACTTGACCAGCGATTTACACGGGAACGCCGTCCCCGGTCCCATGAACACCGTCAGCTTGCCGTCACCGGCCTTCTGCAGAATCACCGTGCCAGGCTCGAGCTGCACGCCGTCGTGCCTGATCTTGGCGACATACCACCCTGATCCCGCCGCATCGATGTCCGTGACGTGAAAGAGCGGCCGGCCGTTCTTGAAGATTCCGGCGGCCTCGGAGCGCTTCAGCGCCTGAATGACGTCGTCGTCCGACGGTCCACTGAACGCCGACACCGCGATCGACAGACCCGCGATCACCGCAATCCCGACAGCCGCCGCCAGCAGCGCCCTGCCGGTCGTCATCGCGGGCTGTGTCGTCGCACCGCCGGCCAGTGCCCGATTCCAGTCTGCGTTCAGTTCGCGGTCGTAGCCCTCCTGCCGGATCCGAACGTCGGTATAGATCAGCGCCTGCAGGATGCGGAAGAACCCGATCATCACGCCGAGCACGCCCGCGAACAGCAGGAGGTCGACCCCTGCCAGCACCGGACTGTCGAACAGGTCCGTCAGGATCTGTTCGCCCAACAGCGTGAAGAAACCCCACAGCACCACCACCATGCACACGCTCCACAGCACGTGGATGCCGAGGATGCGCCCGAACGCGGGTTTCAGCAGTTGCACGGATCGTTGGAGCGCTGCGCCGACGCCACGACCTTCGACCACTACGGCGATGGGCGCCAGGCTGAGGAGCAGACCCAGACCGAAGTAGATCGGAAACATCACCAGGAACGCCAACACCAAGCCGCCCGGTCCCGCGAGGGCGATCATCACCTTCGGGCTACTCGTCAAAGCCAGATAGAACACGAGCTGAGGAAGAAACAGAATCGCGTAGAAGACCAACGTGAGTCGGCAGACCGCGAACATGCGCTGCCGAGCTCGACGGAGCACGTCGCGCGACTGGATCGGTAGGCCGCGCACAGCCCGGTCGGTAGCGATGACCGTCAGCGAGATCAGCAGCGCATCTGTCGGCAGGGCGATCGCTGCGACGACGATGAAGTAGACGAGCCAGACCACCAACATCCCGGTCATCAGGCTGTCGATATGGGCGAGGCCACTCGCGCCGACAGACATGGTTGCCTTCACCACGACGGTGCCGATCGTCGCAGCAGACGCGTAGACGAACAGCACGAAACCGACCAGGATCGCCACCGGTATACCCAGCAATGCCGGCCAGTACCGGAGCATGATCTTCGCGGTACCGCTGAAGATCTCGGGAATCGCCATGGCTCGCAACGGAATAAGTGGCATCGGAGGCGCCGTCGGCGTCGGCCTGGCCGGAACCGTCGAGGCCGTGCGTCGCTGACGCAGGTAGACCCCGCCGAGGCCGCACGCCACCGCCAGCAGGACCCAGCTCAGACTCGACGAGACGAACAGCGCCACCAGAAGAAGGACCGCCGCCGTTATCCACAGGAAGTGCCACGGCTTGAGTGCCAGACCCACGCCGGGCGCAGTTCCGGCTACCCCTGGAGCGACCCGGGGTTGATAGAAGCCGGCCCGGGGATCAATTTGCGGAGGTGCGGGCGGCACACCGAACTGCGTGAATCCGGCGGGATACGGCGGGCGCGAAGCCGCCGGTCCATGGTGCGGCACAGCCTGACCATGGAATTGGTCGTACGGCCCGGCAGCGCTGTTCGACTCATTGTGTCCAGCATCCGAATTCGGCATGGCCGCTCCTTCTACCGAGAGGAATCCGCTGGATTACAGCACAGCACGAATCACGCATTCCATCGGCCGAACGGACGACATGGACGTCGAGACGGCCGCATTTCTGCCCCCGACGTCTTGTTAGCTCCGATCACCGCGATGTGCCTCGACGCGACCGAGCCTGGCAAAGTCTAGTTCTTGACCGGCCGCGTCAGGTCGTAGACGGTGTCCGACCCGACCTTCATCGGCGCGAAGTTGGCGCCCACCCAGTCGGCGATGTCGCTGTGCGCATCGGCGCCCCAGTGCCCCTTGTTGTCGGAGACGATGTAGTACGCGACCTCGTGGGCCGCCACGTAGGACTGGAACTGCTGCAGCGTCGGCGCCGGGTCGGACCCGCCGAAGCCACCGATCGCGATGACGGGCGTGCGGGTGTCGAGCTCCAGACCGGCGGCCGGCGACGACCGGTCGATCGCCGCGGACCACTTGGTGCTCGTGGCCTTGAGCAGCGCGTTCAGTTGGGGGTTCTCGTCACGCTGACCCCAGCCGCCGTGCTTGTCGTCCTTGTCCGCGGGGCCGACGGAAGGCCCGCCGCCGAGGTGCGGCTGGCCGAAGGTCGCGAGCGAGTAGGCCACCGACCCGCCGACAGCGCCGAACATCGCCAACGCCACCGCGGCTGCCGCCACCCGCTCACGCCCAGGCCACACGAATACGACCGTGCCGACGATGGCGGCAGCCAGGATCACCCAGCGCAGTGCGGGCAGCCAGTCGGCGTTGCGGCCGAGGATCACGAAGCCCCACACCCCGCTGGCCAAAAGCACTGCGGCCCAGCCGATCCGGTGGAACCGGGAGTCCCGGCGGCGCCAGAACTCGATGACGAAGACGGCGAACATCGCCGCCATGGCCGGCGCCAGCGCGAGGCAGTAGTACGGGTGCACGTTGGTCTTCATGAAGCTCAGCACCAGGCCGACACTGACGAGCCAGCCGCCGAACAGGAGGGCGCCGGCCCGGACCCGATCGGTGCGCGGTGCGCGACCGCGCGAGATCAGTACGAGCACGGTGGCCAGCAGCGCGGCCGGCACCAGCCAGCCGATCTCGAAACCGAATTCACCGGTGAACAGCCGCGGCAGGCCCTGCGTCTGATCACCCATGCCGAAGCCATGGTGCCCGGCGGTCTTGATCGTCTCGCCGGCGGCGTGTCCGGCGTGTTCCCCGGTGAGGGTGTGCACGGTCGACGGCTTGTCGGGGTCGCTCTTGCCCATGTGGTTCTTGCCGAGCACGCGGCCAAAGCCGTTGTAGCCCAACACCAGATTCATGAAGCTGTTGTCGGTCGAGCCGGCCATGTAGGGCCGGGACGACGCCGGCCACAGGATCGTCAGCACCACGAACCAGCCGGCGGAGACCAGCATGGCCGCGAGTGCACCGAGCAGGTGCCACAGGCGGGCGCGTAGCGCGACGGGCGCGGCGACGAGGTACGCCAGACCGAGCGCCGGCATGACCATCAGACCCTCGAGCATCTTGGCCAGGAACGCGAAACCCAGTGCGACACCGGCCAGGGCCATCCACTTGGCGCCACCGCGGCGAGCCGCGCCGTGTGCACCGTTGTCGAGCGCACGGACCGTGAAGTACGCGGCCAGTGTCATCAGCAGCACCATGGCCGCGTCGGGGTTGTTGAAGCGGAACATCATGGCGGACACCGGGGTCAGCGCGAGCACCGCACCGGCGAGCAGCCCGGCCGCCGGACCACTGATCCGTCGTACCGCGGCGTAGAGCAGCCAGACCGAGCCGACGGCCATCAATGCCTCGGGGATCAACATGCTCGCGCTGCTGAAGCCGAAAATCTGGCCGGACAGCGCCATCACCCACTGTGACAACGGCGGCTTGTCGACGGTGATGACGTTGTTCGGGTCGATGGAGCCGAACAACAGCGCCTCCCAGTTCCGGGAGCCGGCCCACACGGCGGCGGCATAGAACTGGTTGCCCATGCCGTTGACCGTGATGTTCCACAGGTAGCCGACGGCCGTCACGATCAGCAGCAGGGCCAGCGCCGCGCGCTCGCGCGTCTTGGTGGGTGCCGTGATCTCCGGCTCGGCCATCGGGGCGTCCAGGACGGCGGATGTCGTAGTCACCCGACCATTAAGGCAGCCCCAGCTATGGCCCAGCTGTGAAGCGGGCGAGCCGCCGCTATGACGTGCGGACGCGATGAAACTGCTCACAATCAGCGGATTCACAGAAGACCGTCCCGGTGAACAGTCGTACACTCAACCTATGGACGACCCTCTCGCCAGCGAAGCCGCCGCCCTCACCGAGCTCGGCCTCAACGAGCTGGGCACTGCCGTCGACGGCATCCACAAGGTCCAGCGCGCCATCTCCGAGCGGGTCTTCCGGCTGGTGGGCCTCGGTGTCGGTCCCGCCGCCAAGCCCGTGAAGGTCGTCTACGACGCCATCACCGACGGCGTCTACTCCACCATCAGCCATGTGGCCACCACGGCCGCGCCCATCGCCGGCAAAGCCGTGCACGACCAGACCGCAGGCAAGCTGTCCGATCAGGCCGGTGGCGCGCGCGTCCTCGCCTTGCTGCAGGGATTGATCGGCGACAAGCTCCACGAGCAGGGTTCCGTGCTGGCGACGACGATGTCGGTGCGGGTCGACGGCCGGCCGGTCACCCTCGACACCGACAGCCTGCGCGCCGCCTACCCGGCCGCCACGGGTGACGTCGTGGTGTTCCTCCACGGCCTGATCGAGACCGAGGCCTTCTGGGCCCTCGGGAAGCGGCCGACGTACGCCCAGCGGCTCGCGGCCGACATCGGCATCACCGGCGTCGAGATCCGCTACAACACCGGCCTGCACATCTCCGACAACGGCATGCTGCTGTCCGAACTGCTGGACCAGCTGGTGGCCGCCTGGCCGGTGCCGGTCACGTCGATCTCGCTGGTCGGCCATTCGATGGGCGGGTTGGTCGTCCGGTCGGCGTGCGCGGTGCCCGGCGCGTCATGGGTGGACCGGGTACGCACCGTCGTCACGCTGGGCACCCCGCACACCGGCGCACCGCTGGAGAAGGTCGTGCACTACGGGTCGGCGGCACTCAGCGCACTGCCCGAAACCCGCCCGTTCGGCAGCCTGCTGCGCCGGCGCAGCACCGGGATCAGAGACTTGCGCTTCGGCTCACTCGACGAACGTGACTGGCGCGACTGCGAACCGGACGCCCTGCGAGCGCAGCAGCCACCGATCGACGTGCCCCTGCTCGAAGGGGTGTCGTACTACTGCGTGACCGCGACCATCGCCCGTACGCCGGCCAACCCGATCGGCTGGGTACTCGGCGACGGACTCGTGCAGGTGCGCAGCGCGCAAGGCCGAAGCCGCAAGCGCGACATGGGGTTCGACCGCGAAAATCGCCTGCACCTGCCGGAGGCGCACCACTTCACGCTGCTGAACGACGAGCGGATCTACGAGCGCCTGCGCGTCTGGTTGGCATAGTTAGCTACCGTCGTTGCGATCGCACTCGGCGATGTCGGCCGAACGGATGAACTTCACGGACTGACCACTCACTGGCAAATCAATCTGCACCACATAAAGCTGCATTACGTGCTATCACTATCCCGTTCAGTTAACTGTGCGCGAGCACTGAGGGGTAAGCGAGCCAGCACATGCGTGATCGGGTTATCGAAATTGCCAGGGTGACAGTGGCAGCGGGACTGATGTTGCCCGTACTGATGCAGACCGCCGTGGCCCACGCCGACCCGGTCGCCACCGTGAAGGCGCGGACCCAGCGGATGAGCGACGCCAATCTCAGTTCGCACCAAGAAGGTTGGTACAACGTCGGCGACAAGTTGACTCTTGTCTGCTCGAAGCGCGGACAGAACGTCAAGGGCTTCTTCAGTTTCAACATCCCCGGCGGATGGGACAATCTCTGGTACCAGACCTCGGACGGCCACTTCGTGGCCGACGTGGACATCGAAACCGGAACACTCAACGACGTGACGGGCGTCTGCGGCGACAGCCGCCAAGCGGCCCCCGCGGCTGCCCAACCCACCAGCGGGATCGCCGCCTTCGTCGCGAACACCAACGGACAGCAGATCGGCGACGGCCAGTGCGTGACGCTGATCAAGCGGTACCTCAGCGATGTCTACGGCATCGCCGCAGGCTCGTGGGGCAACGCGATCGACTACCGCAGCGGCGGCAGGGGCGGCAACGAACTCCAGTCCCGCGGGTTCACCTGGAGCAACGGCAGAGACTTCAGCGATGGCGACATCCTTGTGTGGCAACAGGATCCGCGGTTTGCCTATCTGCCGCAAGGGCACATTGCCACCTGGTACAACGGCAGGATCTACGACCAAAACTATGCCGGACGGCTGACCGCCGGTTCTGACCCGTTCTCCGGATACGGGTACCTCG
The DNA here is from genome assembly GCF_045310895.1 of Mycobacterium sp. SMC-18. Classification (NCBI taxonomy): domain Bacteria; kingdom Bacillati; phylum Actinomycetota; class Actinomycetes; order Mycobacteriales; family Mycobacteriaceae; genus Mycobacterium; species Mycobacterium sp. SMC-18. The sequence continues at coordinate 52,007 of NZ_JBJIAL010000023.1, read as the reverse complement.
GACGGTGGCGCAAGACGTCGTAGTCGCGCGCGACCGCGCTACCGGCCGAGGGACTCGACGAAGAGCTTGTGGATGCGCCGGTCGCCGGTGACCTCGGGATGGAACGACGTCGCGAGCATGCGGCCCTGACGGACGGCGACGGGATGTCCGGCCGCGCGGGCCAGCACCTCGACGTCGGGTCCGACGCGCTCGACCCAGGGCGCCCGGATGAACACCGCGTGGACGGGATCGTCGAGGCCGACGAAGTCGAGGTCGTCTTCGAACGAGTCGACCTGACGACCGAAGGCGTTGCGCCGCACCGTCATATCGATCCCGCGTAGCGGCAGGGCCTCACGGCCCGGCACGCCCGCGTCGTTGATCTCGGTGGCGAGCAGGATCATGCCGGCGCACGATCCGTAGCACGGCATCCCCGCGGCCAGCCGCTCGCGCAGCGGCTCCAGCAGCTCCAGCTCGCGCAGCAGGTGACTCATCGCGGTGGACTCCCCGCCCGGGATCACCAGGGCGTCAACGGTATTCAGCTCCGTAAGGCGCCGGACCGTGGACACCTCGGCGCCCGCCTCGCGCAGGGCGGCCAGATGCTCTCGGGTGTCCCCCTGCAAGGCCAGGACACCGACGTGCGGGCTCACTCCGCCGGTGGGACGAAGCCGCGGTTGTAGCGGGTCAGTCCCTCCTGCATCACAGCGGCCACCATCTCGCCGTACTGGTTGAAAATCTTGCCCTGCGTCAGCGCCCGGCCGCCGGTCGCCGACGGTGACGACTGGTCGTACAGCAGCCATTCGTCAGCCCGGAAGGGCCGCATGAACCACATGGCGTGGTCCAGCGAGGCGATGTTCATATGTTTGCGTACCTCAAGGTGATTCACCTGCGCCGAACCCAGCAGCGTCAGGTCGCTCATGTAGGCCAGGGCGCAGATGTGCAGGACGTGGTCGTCGGGCAGCGGGTCGCGGTGCCGGAACCAGACCTGCTGCTGCGACGCCTTGCCGGGCACCCGGGCCACCTGGTCGCGCGGCACGATGCGCACGTCCCACTCGGCGAACTGGGCGAACCCGGCGTCGTCGAACGCCCCGGCGGACCGGAAGCCCTTCGACAGGTCGGGCGGCGGCGGCACCGGCATGGCGTCCTGGTGCTCGATGCCGGACTGGTCGGTCTGGAACGACGCCGACATCGAGAAGATGTTCTCGCCGTGCTGGATGGCACTCACGCGGCGGGTGCAGAACGACCCACCGTCGCGAATGCGCTCCACCATGTACACCGTCGGTGCGCGGGCGTCACCGGGACGCAGGAAGTACCCGTGCAGCGAGTGCACCTGGTACTTCGGCTCCACGGTGCGCACCGCCGACACCAACGACTGACCGGCTACGTGGCCACCGAAAGTGCGCTGCAGAAAACCCGATTCCGGGCTGAAGACACTGCCGCGGTAGATGTTGACCTCGAGTTGTTCGAGGTCGAGTATCTGCTCGATTGCCACCTGTTGGTTTTACCAGCCACGCTCTGCGAGCCGATGAGGCTCCGGCACGTCCTCCACGTTGATGCCGACCATGGCCTCACCCAGACCGCGCGACACCTTGGCCAGCGTGTCCGGGTCGTCGTAGAACGTCGTGGCCTTGACGATGGCCGCGGCACGAGCGGCCGGGTCACCCGACTTGAAGATGCCCGAACCGACGAACACGCCTTCGGCGCCCAGCTGCATCATCATCGCGGCGTCGGCCGGGGTGGCGATGCCACCGGCGGTGAACAGCGTCACGGGCAGCTTGCCGGCCCGCGCGACCTCGACCACCAGCTCGTACGGCGCCTGCAATTCCTTTGCGGCAACGTACAGTTCGTCCTCCGACAGCGACGTCAGCCGACGGATCTCGCCGCCGATCTTGCGCATGTGCGTAGTGGCGTTGGAGACGTCACCGGTGCCGGCCTCACCCTTCGAGCGGATCATGGCCGCGCCCTCGTTGATGCGACGCAGGGCCTCACCCAGGTTGGTGGCGCCGCACACGAACGGCACGGTGAACTTCCACTTGTCGATGTGGTGGGTGTAGTCGGCCGGGGTCAGCACCTCGGACTCGTCGATGTAGTCCACGCCGAGGCTCTGCAGAATCTGCGCCTCGACGAAGTGGCCGATGCGGGCCTTGGCCATCACCGGGATGGTGACGGCGTCGATGATGCCCTCGATCATGTCCGGGTCGCTCATCCGCGAGACGCCACCCTGCGCGCGGATATCGGCGGGCACGCGCTCGAGCGCCATGACGGCTACGGCGCCTGAGCCTTCGGCGATGCGCGCCTGCTCGGGTGTTACGACGTCCATGATGACGCCGCCCTTCAGCATCTCGGCCATGCCGCGCTTGACCCGGGCGGTGCCCGTCTGACCGCTGTTGTCCGCTGCGGTATCCACTGCAATCTCCCTCAAGAATTTGGTACCCGCCAAGTCTAGTGGCCGTACCAAATCGGTTATCCGCGCAGGTCAGCGGATGGTCTGCGGCGCCGGGCCGGCCATCGCCGCCGGAGCCTTCCCGTCCGCCAATTCGCCTGCGAGGGAAAGGTATTCGCCGAGCTGCAATGGGTAGACAGTCTCACCATCGGCGGCCAGCCGGGCGATGACCGCCGCGTCGCACCAGCGGTGGGCGTGGATCGACTGCCGTTCGACCGTGGTGTGACCGGTGGTCACCGGCTCGAATCGTGAGGTGCGGTACACGAAGAAGAATTCCTCGCTGCGGATCACAGACCCGTTGAACTCGAACACCGCCTCACGCCGCCACACCGGGCCGATCAGATCGGCCGGGTCGACCTTCAGCCCGGTCTCCTCGGCCACCTCACGGGCTGCCGCGTCGGGCAGCGATTCGTCCGGTTCGACCGCTCCCCCGACGGTGAACCACCACCGCGGCGCCATCAGCGGGTCGGCGGCCGGGTCGCTGCCGCAGAACAGCAGCACCTGCCCGTCCTGGTCCAGCAGCACCACGCGGGCCGACGTGCGTCGTCCCACCGCGCCGGGCTCGTGCCGCGACGCCCGCTCGACGATCTCGAAATACGTTGGCATGGCCGCGGTTCCACCCAGGTGCAGCCAGCGCACCAGGGTGCGCTCGCGCAGGGCGAGGGTGTCGCGCACGGCGTCGTTGTGGAAGCGGCGGGCCAGCAGTACCCGGGCCTCGGCGTCGGCGAGCTCGGCGACCAGGGTGACCGGGATGGATGCCGGATCGACCTGCGCCAGGGCTCCCGACAGTTCGTTCTCGGCGGCCTCGCGGGCCGCGCGCGGTGCCCGCTCGGCTTCGTCCGCCAGCGCCGCGAGACGGCGGCCCGCCGGCCGGGAACCGTACGCGTCGGCGGCGACGGCCCGGGCCACCACCGCGCGCCGGGCCAGCGCCCCGTCCAGAGCCTGCCACGACAGGTCGTAGCGGACGTGCAGCCGGTCGAGCCGATGCGCGGTCTGATAGGCCCACACGACGGTGAACAGGACCGTGAGCACCAGCAAGACCAGTGCGACGATCAGCAGCCAGCTCATCAGGCCTCCACCCTGACCTTGATCCCCGATCCGGCCACCGTCTCGTAGACCAGCATGATCTGCTGCGCGACCACCGACCAGTCGTATCGCCGCACCGCCTGGGCGGCCGCCTCGGCGTACCGGCGGCGGGCGGCGTCGTTCGACAGCATCTCGACCAGCGCTTCGCCGAGGGCTTCGGCGTCGTCGACCGGCACCAGCCGGCCCGCCGCACCCTGGTCCAGCACGCGCCGGAAGGCGTCCAGGTCGCTGGCCACCACGGGTGTACCCGCGGCCATGGCCTCGACCAGCACGATGCCGAAGCTCTCGCCGCCGGTGTTCGGGGCGCAGTAGACGTCGGCGCTGCGCATCGCCGACGCCTTCTCGGCATCATCGACCAGACCGAGGAACCGCAGGTGCCCCGCATGCTCGCCGACGGTCTCCTTGAGTGCCTCCTCGTCGCCGCGGCCGACGACCAGCACCTCGACGTCCGGGCAGGCCGCCACGAGCTTGGGCAGCGCGCCGACGAGCACCTGCATGCCTTTGCGCGGCTCGTCGAACCGGCCGAGGAACAGCACCGTGCGGCCGGGCCGCGGATAGCCGGGCAGCAGCGGCGCGTTGTCGAACGCCGACACGTCGACGCCGTTGGGAATCTCGACAGCATCCGAGCCAAGGGCTTCCATCTGCCAGCGCCGTGCCAGATCGGACACCGCGATGCGACCCATGATCTTCTCGTTCCAGGGCCGCAGAATTCCCTGAAAGACGTTGAGTGTCAACGACTTCGTGGTCGACGTATGGAACGTCGCGACGATCGGGCCGTTGGCCACCATGAGCGCCAGCAGCGACAGGCTCGGGGCATTGGGCTCGTGCAGGTGCAGTACGTCGAAGTCGCCCTCGACGATCCAGCGCTTGACCATCCGGCGGGTGGCCGGCCCGAATCGCAGCCGCGCCACGGACCCGTTGTACGGGATGGGCACGGCCTTGCCGCCGGAGACGACGTAGTCGGGCAGGTCGGCGTGCGTCTCGGCCGACGAGGGCGCCAGCACACTGACCGTGTGGCCGTAGCCGCGCATCACCTCGGCCAGTTGCAGCACGTGTGCCTGAACGCCGCCCGGTACGTCGAACGAGTACGGGCACACCATGCCGATGCGCATCAGTCGTTCCCGGCCAACCGGGCCCGACGTTCCTCGGACAGGTCGGCCAGCCACTGCGGTTGCAGCATGTGCCAGTCCGTGGGGTGCGCGGCGATGCCCGCTTCGAAGCGGGTGGCCAGAGCCTGCGTGATGGTCGCAACGTCGCCGCTCGAGGTGTCGACCGGCCCGGAGATGTCGAACTGCCAGTCGTTGGGCTTGTTCCAGCAGTGCACGGTCAGCAGCGTCGCACCGGTCTTCAGCGCGAGCTTGGCAGCGCCGGCGGGCATGCGGGTCGGCTCGCCGAAGAGGTTGACCTGCACGCCATTTCGGGACAGGTCCCGGTCGGCCATCAAGCAGACGATGCGGTTGGCCTCCAACCGCTCGGTCAGCACGTCGAACGGCGGGCGCACTCCCCCCGTCAGCGGCAGAATCTCGAATCCCAGCGACTCGCGGTACTCGACGAACCGGTTGTACAGCGACTCGGGTTTGAGACGCTCGGCCACCGTCGTGAACTTGCCGTACTGGTGCACCACCGAGACACCGGCCATGTCCCAGTTGCCGCTGTGCGGCAGCGCCAGGATGACGCCGTTACCGTTCTCGAGCCCGCGGGCGATGTGGTCGGTACCCACCAGGCAGTGCCGGAGCCTCTCCCCGAGCGTGCGCTGGTTCATCGACGGCAGCCGGAAGGCCTCCCGCCAGTAACGGCCGTACGACGCCAGCGAGGCGCGGATGACGCGGCCCGGCACCTTGGCCGGCCGCACACCCAGCACGCGGGCCAGATTCTTGCGCAGCTGCTCGGGACCACCGCCGCGCGCCGCATACAGCGCACCGGCGTCGAACATGTTGCGGGCGGCGAACTCCGGCATGGTCCGGATCAGCCCCCAACCCGCGGCATAGCCGAGGTCCTTGAGCTGCTCGCCCATCGGGACGTCGAAACCCCCGAAGGACGGCACACCGCCGGTGGGGACGCTCATGGCTGCTCCTTCGACGGCGCACTCGACGGCAGCGGCTGGTCGGCGCCCGGCGAACGGCGCACCGAGGCGACCCGCTGGCCCAGCGTGATGATGCTGGCCACCGCCAGCAGCCACATCGCGATGGGCAGCGCCAGCGGCAGCGGATGGATCGGCAGGTCCGAGAAGCCGGCGCCCACCAGGACGATGATCAGCCGTTCGGGGCGTTCGATGAAGCCGCCGTCGGCGTTCAGTCCGCTGGCTTCGGCACGGGCCTTGATGTACGAGATGACCTGCGAGGTGACCAGGCAGATCAACGTGGCGACGGCCAGCGGCTTGTCGTGCATCTCGAACGCGATCCACCACAGCAGGCCGCAGAACACGGCGCCGTCACCGATGCGGTCACAGGTCGCGTCGAGCACCGCACCGAGTCGCGTGCCGTAGCCGCGTTCGCGGGCCATGGCGCCGTCGAGCATGTCGGCGAGCACGAAGAACCAGACCACCAGGGCGCCGTACCAGAGGTGCCCCGTCGGGAACAGCGTCAGCGCGCCGACGACCGACGCGGTGGTGCCCAGGACGGTGACGCTGTCCGGCGTCAGGCCGATGCGCAGCGCTCCCCGGGCCAGCGGGCGGCTCAACTTGGTGTAGGCCGCGCGGGTCAGGAGGTAGAAGTCGCTCACGGGGCGTCCTCAGTCCTTCCCGTCGCTCCGCTCGCCCCTGCCCCGTCCTGCGCCGCCCACTCGTCGGCCAGCAGCTTGCGGGTGTCGCGCAGCAGCTGCGGGATCACCTTGGTACCGCCGATGACGGTGATGAAGTTGGCGTCGCCGCCCCAGCGCGGCACCACGTGCATATGCAGGTGGTCGGCCAGCGAGCCGCCGGCCGAGGTGCCCAGGTTGAGCCCGACGTTGAACGCGTGCGGGTTCGAGATGGCCTTCATCACGCGAATTGCCTTCTGGGTGAACGCCATCAGCTCGCTGCTCTCGGCCTCGGTCAGGTCCTCGAGCTCCGACACCTTGCGGTAGGGCACGACCATGAGGTGTCCCGGGTTGTACGGGTACAGGTTGAGCACCGCGTACACCTGCTCGCCGCGCGCGACGATCAGGCCTTCCTCGTCGGACATCGTGGGAATGTCGATGAAGGGCTGCTTCGAGCCCGCGGACGTGCCCTCGCCGCCCTTCATCGGAGCGTCGACGATGTAGCTCATCCGGTGCGGCGTCCACAGCCGCTGCAGGTAGTCGACGTCACCGACACCCCGGTCCACAATGGCGTCTCCGACGCCGGGGTCCACGATGCTCCGATCCTCGGTCACGCCTGTGCGCCCCGCGCCTCGTTCACCAAATCTGCCGTCGGGAAAGCGTTTTCGCGACGCGCGATCCACCCGGCGATGAGATCGACGGCCTCGGCCACCGGGACGCCGTTGACCTGGGTGCGGTCACCGAACCGGAAGGAGACGGCACCCGATTCGATGTCCTTGTCACCGGCGAGCAGCATGAACGGCACCTTCTGATTGGTGTGGTTCACGATCTTCTTCGCCATCCGGTCGTCGCTGCCGTCGACCTCGACGCGAATGCCGCGCGACTTCAGTTGCGCCGCAACGTCGTACAGGTAGTCGAGGTGCGCGTCGGCGACCGGGATGCCGACGACCTGCACCGGTGCCAGCCAGGCCGGGAACGCGCCGGCGTAGTGCTCGGTGAGCACGCCGAAGAACCGCTCGATGGACCCGAACAGCGCGCGGTGGATGAGCACCGGACGCTGCCGGCTGCCGTCGGCCGCGGTGTACTCCAGCTCGAACCGGTCGGGCATGTTGAAGTCCAGCTGGATGGTCGACATCTGCCAGCTGCGGCCCAGCGCGTCCTTGACCTGCACGGAGATCTTGGGGCCGTAGAACGCCGCGCCGCCCGGGTCGGGCACCAGGTCCAGTCCGGAGGCCTCGGCGACCTCGCGCAGGGTCTCGGTGGCCTCGTCCCACAGCTCGTCGGAGCCGACGTACTTGTCCGGGTCCTTGGTGGACAGCTCCAGGTAGTAGTCATCCAGGCCGTAGTCGCTCAGCAGATCCAGCACGAACTGCAGCAGCGTGGTCAGCTCGTCGCGCATCTGGTCACGGGTGACGTAGATGTGCGCGTCGTCCTGCGTCATGCCGCGCACGCGGGTCAGGCCGTGGACGACGCCCGACTTCTCGTACCGGTACACGCTGCCGAACTCGAAGAGCCGCAGTGGCAGCTCGCGGTACGACCGCCCCCGCGACCGGAAGATCAGGTGGTGCATGGGGCAGTTCATGGGCTTGAGGTAGTAGTTCTGCCCCGGCTTGCGCAGCGTGCCGTCTTCGTTGAACTCCGCGTCGATGTGCATCGGCGGGTACATGCCGTCGGCGTACCACTCCAGGTGACCCGAGGTGATGTACAGCTGCTCTTTGGTGATGTGCGGGGTGTTGACGAACTCGTAGCCGGCTTCCTGGTGCTTGCGGCGCGAGTAGTCCTCCAGCTCGCGGCGCACGATGCCGCCCTTCGGGTGGAACACCGGCAGGCCCGAGCCCAGCTCGTCGGGGAAGCTGAACAGGTCCAGCTCCACGCCCAGTTTGCGGTGGTCGCGGCGCAGCGCCTCCTCGATGAGTTCGAGGTGCTTGTCGAGTGCCTCCTGCGACTCCCAGGCGGTGCCGTAGACGCGCTGCAGGCTGGCGTTCTTCTGGTCGCCGCGCCAGTACGCGGCGCTGCTGCGGGTGAGCTTGAACGCCGGGATGTGCTTGGTGGTGGGGATGTGCGGGCCACGGCACAGGTCGCCCCAAACCCGTTCGCGGGTACGGGGATTGAGGTTGTCGTAGGCCGTCAGCTCGTCGCCGCCGACCTCCATGATGTCGGCGTCACCGGACTTGTCGTCGACCAGTTCGAGCTTGTACGGCTCCTCGGCCAGCTCTTCGCGGGCCTGCTCCTTGGACTCGTACACGCGGCGGTCGAACAGCTGACCATCCTTGATGATCTTCTGCATGCGCTTCTCGAGCTTGGCCAGATCCTCCGGCGTGAACGGCTCGGCGACGTCGAAGTCGTAGTAGAAGCCGTCGGTGATCGGCGGGCCGATGCCGAGCTTGGCCTCCGGGAACAGGTCCTGCACGGCCTGGGCCAGCACGTGGGCGCACGAGTGGCGGATGACGCTGCGGCCGTCCTCGGTGTTCGCGGCGACCGGGATGACCTCCACGTCGACGTCCGGGGTCCAGGACAGGTCGCGCAGGCGGCCGTCGGCGTCCTTGACGACGACGATGGCGTCGACCTCGCCGCGCTGCGGTAGCCCGGCCTCGCGGACCGCGGCGCCGGCGGTAGTCCCGGCAGCGACCCGGATCGGGGCTGCTGGTGCGGGGCTGGCGACGGCGGTCATCGAGACACTCCTACTGGTTAGGTGACGATCGCGACCATGCTATCGGCACCGGTCATCGCTTCGCGGGCCAGCGCCGCCTCAAGGCTGACCCGGCTTGAGCCTGACGAAGAGGGCCTCGGCGTCGGCGAGCACCGTGTCGCCGTCCAGCAGCGCGCCGGTGATGAAGATCTTGCGGCCCTCGACGCGCTCCAGCGTCGCGGTGGCGTGCAGGTCTTTTTCGACCGGGACGATCTGCCGATAGTTGATGTGCAGGTAGGCGGTGCGCTGGAACGGGCTGTCGGTCAGGCGGTAGGCGGCATGCCCCAGCACCGAGTCGAACAGCAGCCCGATGGACCCGCCGTGCGCGGCACCGTTGCGGCCGAGGTGGAAGCGCCGGAAGCGGACGGGACCGGCGATCCGGCCGTCATCGGTGACCTTGAGATCCGACGGCACGTTCAGGACGTTGCCGCGGTTGGGCAGGTCGAGCCGACGGCCCGAAGGTGAGTGCCACTCGTCGGCGCGGTACGGCGCCAGCAGGGCGTTGGCTTGTTCGATGAGGTTCGCGGCCTCGGTGATGACGTCGTCCGGTGCATCAGCGCCGCGCGCGTGGTCGCCGGCCATGCGGACGGATTCGACGAACCTGCCGTAGTCCGGGCCGCCCTGGGTGGTCGGTTTGGGCGGGTTGAATCCTCCACCGGCATGCTTATCCACCTGTTTCTCTTATCACGGTGGCAAGGTGGCCCTATGCGACTGAGCGACCTGGCCGGGCTGGCATTCACCTACCCCGACGTCGGGGCGACCGCCGGCGAACTGCCGGAGGGCTACCACCACGTGCACGCGGAGGCCCGGATCGGTTCGGGTCGAGCACGATTCGACGAGGCGGCCGGCGCGGTCCTGCGGTGGGGTATGCAGCGGGGTGTCGGCATGCGGGTGGAGGCGACCACCGTCACCGCCGCGGCGGGCACCGACATGCTGGGCCGTCTCGGACCCGTGCAGGTCCCATGCCGCGTGGTGTACGTCGTCGACGAACCCGACCGGCGCGGATTCGCGTACGGGACACTGCCAGGTCACCCGGAATCCGGCGAGGAACTGTTCAGCGTGCGCTACGACCCGGCCACCGACGCAGTCTTCGCCGAAGCGACAGCGTTCTCGCGGCCGGCGCTCTGGTGGAGCCGGCTTGGAGCTCCGGTCTCACGGGTCGCCCAGCGGGTGATCGCGCAGCGCTACCTGCGCGCCGTTTGAGCGATCGGGCGGCTCGGCCGGTGCGCGGGCCTGCCGCTCCGCCGCTGAAGCGGCAGGCCCGCGATGTGTTGTCACTGTTGAGTTGTCAAGGTGCGCAATGCTTTGCGTGCTAGGCAGCTGCGTGGTCGAGGTGCATGGTGCGGCGGTTGTAGGCGGGGATGGGTTTTCGGTGTGGGTCGACGGCCGCGGGTGGGATGAGCCAGGGGTGTTTGTCCAGTCCCATGACCACATCCCAGCCGTCGTGGTGAACGTTGGCGTGGCAGGCCGGGCACAGCAGACACCCGTTGGCTAGTGATGTCTCACCGTGGTGGGTCCAGTGGATGATGTGGTGGGCGTGGGTGCGTCCGGGTGGGGCGCCGCATTTGATGCAGCACTGATCCCGCAGATACAGCGCTTTGCGCAGGTGCGCCGGGAACAACCGCTTCTCGCGCCCCATATCGAGGGGTACGTGTTCGCCGTCGACGATGATCGTGGTGACGGTGGTGTCGCAGCAGATTCGTTCCAGGGTCATGGTGCTGATCGACCCGATGAATTCCAACGTGGCCAAATCCGGGGCGTCCGCCGGGACGGTCACCAGTAGCTGCGTGCGCGGCGCGGAAGCGACGTCCCCGCCGCGGGCCGCGATGTCCAACACCGCCTCCAGGGCATCAGCCCGCCGCCTGCCCGCCGTGCGGATGTCGGGGGTGCCGTCGGATTCGGGCCGCGGCGCCGACCCTTGTTCGATCGCCGCGATGTACTTGGCCCCGACTTCGGCATCCAGGTCCGCGCGGATCTGCACGCGCCCGTCGCTGGTGATGCGGTGGTCGGCGGTGTTGATCGACCGGTCCTCGGCAGCCGGCAGCCCGCCTCCGGCGGCGGCGACCCGGTTGCCCAACCGGCGGGCGCGTTTGTCGATGTCGGCGGGGGTGGCGCCGGAGAAGAACTGCCCCAGCAGATCGGTCACCTGCGCGAAGCGGGCGGCGTCGTCGACCGGTCCGGGTGCGCGGGCGCGTATGTGGTTGATGCCCTTGACGATCGCATCGACATGTTCCCCGGAGATCGCGCCGTCGGCGGCGTGGGCCGCCAATGTGGGTAATGCCGGTAACGCGGCGCCGACCCGGACCAGCCGCTGCGCGACCGACGGGGCACACCCCAACGCCATCAACAGCTCCCGCGGTGTCCGGCCCTGCGCGGCGGCCGCCCCGCGGCGATCCAACACCCCGGTCACCGTCGCCGCCAGATAATCGACCACACCCCGGATGAGCAGCAGCACCCGCATAACCGCGACGGCATCGTCGCGGCACATCTCGTCGGGGACCTGCACGCCACGGAGGGCGTCGAGGCTGGTGCTGAGATCCGGTGCGATTCCCATGCCCAATTGTATCGAACACATGTTCGAATCACAATGCTTCTACTGATTCAAACTTCTGACAGGCAGCGGAGGCACTGTTGCAATGGCGCGCGTCGGCGGGACCGAAGAGGGGCCAACGCGACACCTCCGGCCGATCAGCCCGCACACCCCCTGCCAGACGACCTGACTGTGATTCACCCAGCCACTGCTGACCACGTGTTGTAGCTTTCACACGAAACTGACACGCCAAGGAGTGCTGGGTGGAGCCGACGCGATTCGGGCAGTACGAGCTGCGCGAACTGATAGGCCGCGGCGGCATGGGCGAGGTCTACGTCGCTTACGACACGAATACCCAGCGCACCGTCGCGCTCAAGGTGCTGCCGCCGCACCTCGCCAAGGACCCCGTGTTCCAGGAGCGGTTCAAGCGCGAGTCGCAGGCCGCCGCGGGCCTCAACGAGCCGCACGTCGTCCCCATTCATGGTTACGGCGAGATCGACAGCCAGCTCTATCTGGACATGCGGCTCATCGAAGGCCGCACCCTCGCCGAGATCCTGGCCGACACCGAGCATCGCCCGAGCCCCGAATTCTCCGTCCGAATCATCGAGCAGATCGCCGCAGCCTTGGATGCCGCGCACGGAACCGGGTTGATCCACCGGGACATCAAGCCCTCCAACATCCTGGTGACCGATCACGACTTCGCCTACCTGATCGACTTCGGCCTCGCCCGCACCGCCGGTGAGCACGGATTGACCACGGCCGGAAGCACTCTCGGCACCTTGGCGTACATGGCGCCCGAGCGGTTCGAGGGCGGCCAGGCCGACCCCCGCTCGGACATCTACGCACTGACCTGCGTGCTGTACGAATGCCTCACCGGCCGGCGGCCGTACCCGGCCGACAGTCTCGAGCACCAGATCGCCGGGCACGTCAGCGCGCCCGCGCCGAAGCCCTCTGACGTCGACCGGCGGCTCGCGGCATTCGACGACGTGATCGCCAAAGGCATGGCCAAGAAACCCGGCAAGCGCTACCAGCACGCCGGTGAACTCGCCGCGGACGCCCGCGCCGCACTGAGCGCGCAGGTCCGCGTATCGGGCCGCACCGGCACGCGCACGGGCTCGGGACGCCATGCGGTGCAGACCGACGAACCGAAGCGCCGCACCCGGCAGATCGTCGTCGCGGTCGGCGCGGTGATCGTGCTGGCCGCCGGCGCGGGAACGGCATGGCTCTACTGGTCCCGGCAACACCAGGTCGGGCCGTCGGGTTCGGTGCCGTCGATCGCCGCCAAGCTACCTGCCGATCTCAAGGATTCGGGCCGACTGGTCGTCGGAGTCAACATTCCTTATGCGCCAAATGAATTCAAGGCGCCCGACGGCAAGTTCACGGGCTTCGACGTCGACCTGATGACGGCGGTGAGCCGGGTCCTCGGGCTCGAGCCGGAGTTCCGGGAGATCGGCATCTCCAAGATCGTCGCTTCGGTGCATGACGGCATCATTTCGGTCGGGGCGTCCTCGACCACCGACACCAAACAGCGGGAGAAGTCAGCCGACTTCGTGACGTACTTCAAGGCCGGCGTGCTGTGGGCCAGGCGGGCCGGATCGAGTGTGGATCCCAACGCGGCGTGCGGATTACGGGTGGGCGTGCACCTCGGCTCGGTCGAGGAGACCGACCACCTGCCGGCCCGCAGCGCGGCATGCGTGGCGGCCGGCGTGGCACCCATCGAGATCGTCCCGATCGCCGGCCAGGACGGCGTCACCGCTGCACTGCTCGCCGGCACCGTCGACGCCATGGCCGCCGACTCGCCCGTCACCGGCTACGCCATCAAACTGAGCGGCGGCAAGCTGGAAGCGGCCGGCGGCATCGTCGATGCGCAGCCCTACGGGTGGCCGGTGGCCAAGGGCTCGTCGCTCGCTGCCGCGTTGCAGGCGGCGCTCAAACATCTGATGCAGACCGGTGAATACCGGGAGATCGCCACCAAATGGGGTGTGGAGATGGGCATCATCGACAAACCGGTCATCAACGGCGCGCTGCGCTAGGCCGGCTACTTCGGCCCGATGTCCGCACCCAGCCACCTGCGGCTGACCGCCGCGTAGCTGCCATCACCTTGAATAGTGCTGAGCCACTTGTTGATTCGCTGTTGCAGCGACACGGCATCCTTGGGCATCAGGTAGGCCTTCTGCGCGACGGTGAACGGCTGGTCTGTCGACACTCCGCACAATTGCGGATGTTGCGTGACCTGCCAGCGGATTTCGCTGCCGTCGGTGATCATGACGTCGGCCTTGCCCTCGATGACCTGATCGAAAATGGTGTTGTTGTCCGGATATTCGATGATGGTGGCGTGTTGCAGATTGGCGCGGTCGAATTGTTCATTGGTACCGCCGGGATTTGCGACCACTCGCACTCCCCCACGGTCGATGTCGGATAGCGAGCGGTACTTCGCGGCATCGGCGCACCGCACTATCGCAGCTTTACCGTCGCGTAGATACGGGTCGGAGAACAGCGCCTTGGCGGCCCGGTCTGCGGTGACGCTGATGCCTCCGACCGCCAGTTCACATTTCTGCCCCAGGTCGGCCATGAGCGTCGGCCAGGTGGTGGGCACCAGATGCAGGTCCACACCGGATTCTCGGGCGAAATCCCGGACCAGATCGATGTCCATGCCGCTCCACTCGCCGGCGGCGTCACGGTAGGTGAACGGGCGATAATCGCCGGTGCTGCACACCGTCAGCGCCTTCGGCGTGGATTTCTCCTGCGGCGAGCTGCATGCTGCCACCACCGCCACGACCAGCACCGACGCCGCCGCGAACACTGTGCGTCTCATGCAGCCAGACTCTCATGCGACCACCAACTCGCCTACGCTGGCTATATGCGTCGAATCGCGGCACTCGCAGTGGCAGGCGTACTGCTCAGTGCCTGCACGCAGACCGTGCCGGGACAGGCCGGCGCGCCAGGTGACCTCAAGTGGCAACGCCCCATCACCGATTCGGTTTCCAGCCTGGGCGGCACGCTCGGCACGGTCGGGGAAGCCATGACCGCGCACGACTTCGTCGCCATGTCGCGGGATTGCACGAAACTGCAAGGCACGTTGGACGATCTCAGCAAGAATCTGCCGACTCCCGACGCGGACGTCAACTCGTCGTTGCAGGACAGCATCGACAACTTCCGGTCGTTCGCCCGCGTCTGCACGATGATGACGCCGGGCACGGCGGACGCGTCGCTCGACCAGCTGAGCGGCTACCTGGACCGCGGCGACAGCTCCATGCGAAAAGCCTTGCAGCAGATGGGCATCGAGCTGCCGGCTGCCCGCTAGCCGGCCGGTTTGTAGGCAACCAGCCCAACGGCCGCCAGATCCGCGCGATGTCGTGCATAGGACACCCGCAACTGCCTGACCCGGCGACGGGCTTCCGGATGCCCCGCGAGCTTCGCGACGAAACGGATTGCGCCCCAGACACCTTCGTCGGCGATCTGGCGTCGCAGCGCCAGCGGTGAGGCGCGCGCGATCCGCACCCGCTCGACCGTCAGCCCCGCATCCGCCAGCAGTTGCTCCCACCCTGCCACCGTCAGCGGCCGGATCTTGGTCAGCGCGGCGCCGGCCAACTGACCCGCGATGTCGGCAGCCTCGGCGTGGGTGTCGGGCGCCATCGCCAATTCGTGCACCGCATAGCGACCACCCGGGCGCAGCAACCGCGCGGCTTCCGCGACGATCGCCTCTTTGGCGTCCGCGTCGTGCAGGGTGAGCAGCCACTCGCCGATCACCACATCCGCGCTGCCGTCGGGCAAGCCCGTATGTGCGGCATCGCCGACCCGCACATTGTCTTGCCCCGCCACCAGAGCGGCGGTGTCGGCGGCATCACGGTCCTGTTCCACACCCAGGTACGAACGCGGGGCACGGGCCAGAATCTCGGCCGCGGTACGCCCCATGCCGGGCGCGAATTCGACGACATCGGCATTGCTGACGTCCACATCGTCCAGCAACGCGCGCGTCAAATGCATGCCGCCGGGCCGCAATACCCGTTTCCCGAGTCTGGCAAGGAGCCAATGCCCGGCCACCGTGAAGTCGCCCCGGTCCGCTCTCGGCAGTGCCGGCGGGATCGGGTGCGGTGGGGCGTAATTGCCGTAGTGCCAATGGTTCATCGTTATTGCGATTCCCGCTCAGCCCGCCCGCAAACGTGTTCCGGCCAATGGCGTTCCACCGCAGGTCAACCCGTTGCCGCCCATAGTTCGTCAACTCCCAGTATGTTGGCCCTGTCGTTCGGTCCTACGTTGTGCCCGAAGGAGCCACATGACCATCGCGTCCCAGCGTCATCGCGTCGTCGTCATCGGATCGGGATTCGGTGGCCTGCAGGCCGCCAAGGCCCTCAAACGTGCCGACGTCGACATCACCTTGATCTCACGCACGACGACCCACCTCTTCCAGCCGTTGCTGTACCAGGTCGCCACCGGCATCCTGTCCGAAGGCGAGATTGCGCCCACGACGCGACTGGTCCTGCGCAAGCAGAAGAACGTCACGGTCCGCCTCGGCGAGGTCGAGCACATCGACCTGAAGGCACAGACCGTCACCTCCAAGCTCATGTCGCAAGTGACGGTCACGCCGTACGACAGCCTTATCGTCGCGGCCGGCGCCCAGCAGTCCTACTTCGGCAACGACCACTTCGCGACGTTCGCGCCCGGTATGAAGACCATCGACGACGCCCTCGAACTGCGCGGTCGCATCCTGGGGGCGTTCGAGGCCGCCGAGGTGGTCACCGACCCGGCGGAACGCGACCGCCGGCTGACGTTCGTCGTCGTGGGCGCCGGGCCGACCGGCGTCGAACTGGCCGGGCAGATCGCCGAGTTGGCGGAGCGCACCCTGGCCGGAGCGTTCCGCAGCATCAAGCCGCAGGACTGCCGCGTGATCCTGCTGGACGCCGCGCCCGCGGTACTGCCCCCGATGGGTCCCAAGCTCGGCGCCAAGGCGCAGAAACGCCTGGAGAAGCTCGGCGTCGAGATCCAGCTCAACGCGATGGTCAGCGACGTCGACTACAAGGGCATCACCGTCAAGGACAAGGACGGCACCGAGCGCCGCATCGACTGCGCCTGCAAGGTCTGGTCGGCCGGTGTGCAGGCGAGCCCGCTGGGCAAGCTCATCGCCGAGCAGTCCGACGGCACCGAGACCGACCGGGCCGGGCGCGTCGTGGTCGAACCCGACCTCACGGTCAAGGGGCACCCGAACGTCTTCGTCATCGGCGATCTCATGGCCGTCCCAGGCGTGCCGGGCATGGCGCAGGGTGCGATCCAGGGCGCCACCTACGCCGCCGACATCATCAAGCGGTCCCTGGCCGGCCAGGACGACCCGGCCAACCGCGAGCCCTTCAAGTACTGGGACAAGGGCAGCATGGCGACCGTGTCGCGGTTCGACGCGGTCGCCCAAGTGCCGGTGCCGTTGACCAAGAAGAAGCTGGAATTCGCCGGACCGTTCGCGTGGCTGTCGTGGCTGGTGCTGCACCTGGTCTATCTGGTGGGATACAAGAACCGCGTGACGACACTGTTCACCTGGTTCGTCACCTTCCTGGGCCGCGGGCGCGCGCAGATGGCGATCACCAGCCAGATGATCTACGCGCGCACCTCGATGCAGCTGCTGCAGAACCAGCTGAACGCATTGGCCGCAGCCGACAAGGTCGAGAAGAACGAATCCGCCTAGACGCGCATGGAGATCCGTTGGAACACAGACCATACGGAACGGCTTCGCCGCGTTGTGGTCGGCTGGGACGGCACCGAGGCCGGTGCGCCGTGCTTCCCGCCGGGCTGGGAACCTGAGCCCGACGATCTGCACCTGCTGCGGATTGCAGCTGCCCACGGCGGGTGCGCGACCGGCACGTATCGATATCGGCGACCCCCGGCCGATATCGGATATTCGCCGTTTGTCGCGCAGCTGACCGACGAAGCGGACTTCGACTTCACCGACCGACACCGCGCCCTACTCGCGCGAATGAGCTGGGAGCTGTCGGATCCCTACGACGACGAGGACATCCCCGGCGCCGACCCCAAACGGCCGTACGGCGACTTCACCTTCTACCAGATCGAAATGGCGCTGACGCTGGGCCTGATCCCGGCGCAGAAGCCGCCCGACCACGATCCGATGACGCCCGAGATCGCGCAAGCCATGACGGACCTGCATTTCCAGATGCAGCCGGCCCTGCAAATCTTCCTGCGGCACTTCGATATTGACGATGGTCGGGTGTTCCGCGGTGAGGAGTGGGGCGGCTGGGTGTCAGCCTGACCGTCAGTCGGCGTGATCGGGACTCCAGGTGCTCGGCAGCATCGGCGCACGCGCGCCGTCGCCGAACTGGTCGCCGGGCACCGCCGTCAATCCGGCCGGGGTCGTTCCCGCCCTCGATACGGCTCCGGTGAACCCCATAGGGCCGGCGCCGCTGTCCGATGCGCCGGATGCCCATTCCGGGGCGACGTCGAGGTCCATATATTCGACAGCGTCACCTTCTTGTTGGCGTCGGCGCGCCTGCCGGGCCGCCGCCGCAGCAGCCGAGGCTTCTCGGGCCGTCGCGGACTCCCGCGCCGACGCGGCGGCGTCGACACGCGTCTGACGCTGAAGCCACGCGCTCGCGCCGATTCCCGAACCGTCACCGACCGCATACGGGAAGCCGGGGTCGCCCACTGGCGGCGGTGCACTGGGTGCCGGTGTGGCGGGCGACGACACCGTGCCGGTCGGCGCCGGTGCAGAGGCACTTGCCGGGCCGGACGCGGGGGCGGCCGTTGACACCGGACTCGGCGTCGGGGCCGTGGCGATGGCGGGCATGGGCGTTTCCTGCGCCGCGGGCAGCGGCTCCGCACCGATCGCCGTCGGGGGCACCTGGATGCCCGCCAGCCCCGCGAAACCGGCCACCCAACCGAGGTTGGCGATCGCCAGGCCAAGTGCCGGCTGAATCAACGCCGGCGCGAACTGGCCCAGCACCGAAGCCAGTTGAGAGGCATGGAAAGTCACGTCCGCCAACACCATCGGCAGATTGGTCAGCAGCGCGGCGGGGTCGGTCAGCAAGTTGTTCCACAACAGTTCGAGGTGCTCGCCCATCTCGGCGCCGACGTCGAACCACCATTCCAGATCGGTCGGGTCCAGATCGCCGTGGCCATGGTCGTGGTCATGGTCATGGTCGTGGTCGTGATCGTGGTCGTCGTGCGCCACGATCTGCGGTGCGGGCGTGGAGTGCGGCGCGGATGTCGTTGCCACCTCAGAAACGGCTTCGTACGTCGCCATCGCGGTCGCGGCCTGTACCCACATGCGGACGTAGTCGGCTTCGGTGACCGCGATGGGAATCGTGTTGATACCAAAGAAGTTTGTGGCCACCAGTGCTGCCTGCGTGGCGTGGTTGGCGGCCAGTTCGGCGAGTGTGGGCATCGTGGCCAACGCGGCGCTGTAGGCGCCGGCGACGGCCTCATGTCGGGCTGCGCGGGCGTGGCTTTCCAGGCCGCTCTGGGTCAGCCACTCCAGATACGGAACGTGTGCGGCCACATATCTCTCGACGGTCGGCCCCTGCCACGCTCCCGCGTGCGTAGCCGCGAGGACGGCCCGAAGCTCCTCGGCGACTGCCGTGTAGGTCGCGCCGAGCGAGGACCATTCGGCGGCGGCCGCGAGCAATGGACCCGGACCCGGACCGCTGCTGAGCAGTGCCGAATGCACCTCCGGCGGCGACGCCATCCACACCGGCATTGCCATCACGCATCCCCCGCCCCGTTAACGATAATGAAAACTATATTCATTAAGGCTAGCAGGCGGGTGCCGCAGTCCGAGAAAATGCGTTGCCGATCGAGCGAAGGCTCTGAAAGATGCGACTTGTCCAGGTCAACCCGCCAGCGCCCCCGGGAGTTCAGCCGTGTCCGACTTCTCGCCGGTCATCACCGACTACTGGGCCGCCGCATTCAGCGGAAAAACGTTGCACACCAACGAACATCTGACGATCACCGTCAACCCCGACCGCGCCCACGACGATCGCGCCGCGATCCTGCGGACGGCCGACGACGACCTGGTGTCGATCGCCGTGAGCCCCGCTGTCGCCGACGCGCTGACCAATGACATTGCCGCACTCGGCAATCCGACCGAGGCCGACATCAGAGCCACACTGGCCACCCGGGGCGTCATGCTGAACGGCGCCGACAATGTGTTTTATCTCTCAGAATCGGCGGCCGACGACATTCTCCGCGACACCGGATCAGCAAACGTCCGCCCACTGACCGATCGCGACGCCGACATCTTTGCGTCGTTCAAAGCGGCTGTGCCGGAACGGGACTGGGACGAGGCGTACGTCGAGCTCGACCACTGGGCCGTGTTCGGCGCATTCGACGGACACGGGCGCCTCGCCAGCATCGGCAGCATGTACCCGTGGGACGACGTGGTTCCGCTGGCCGACATCGGAGTACTGACTCTGGACTCCGCACGAGGCCGAGGACACGCAAACACGTTGGTACGTGAGATGTTTCGCTACGCGCTCACGCAGGGATTCGAGCCGCAATACCGATGCCGGCTGGACAATGCCGCCTCGATCAAGCTGGCCGTCAGTGTGAATCTGCAGCAGTTCGGGCAATGGGAAACCGTCATGCCCGACGATGCGTGACGGTGGGATTGTGTGGTGGTCCCGACTGGGATCGAACCAGTGACCTTCCGCGTGTGAGGCGGACGCTCTCCCCCTGAGCTACGAGACCGGGGAATCTCACCGACCGGATCGGTGCGACGACAGACACTAACACGTCCCGCGACCCGAACGGGAATCGCGTCCCGCCGACGCCGGACCACGCCCGCCGGGACCGACCGAACCCACCACCACGCCGCCTCAGGAGTCACGGGACACAACGCCCGAAACACCGGCCAAGACGCCGTCACCTCTGCGAACCAGGCCGTTTACCAGCGGTTTTCACGCGATTTGTATCTGCTCGCATTCGTGCACTAATGTCTTGCATCGCAACGGACGAACAAAGTTCAACCGGAGCGAAACGCGGATGTAGCGCAGTTGGTAGCGCATCACCTTGCCAAGGTGAGGGTCGCGGGTTCGAATCCCGTCATCCGCTCGAAGGTGCGAATGGCATCAGCCCCAGTGGTGGAGTGGCCGAGTGGTGAGGCAACGGCCTGCAAAGCCGTGCACACGGGTTCGATTCCCGTCTCCACCTCCAAGAGTTTCAACCCGGCGCGATTAGCTCAGCGGGAGAGCGCTTCCCTGACACGGAAGAGGTCACTGGTTCAATCCCAGTATCGCGCACCAGAGTTTCACGACAGGCCCGGTTTTCGAATCGGGCCTTTCTTTTACCCGCACCCAGCAACCCGCAATATATTCGTACCATCGCGCTGTTTTTCCTCGAATCCACGTACAGGCCAGTGATGATGGCTGTAACGTCCAGCTCGCAATATCGGCATATTGCCGAACCGAGCTAACTCTCCGAGGTCGAAATGTTGCGTGCGTTGATCGTTGCTGCCCTGATCACCTCTGCCGGCGTGGCCATCGCCCCCGTCGCGCAGGCATCCGGATACAAGAACTGTTCGGCAGCTCATGCCGACGGTCGGTACAACATTCCGCAGGGCGATCCCGACTACAAGGCGTCCCAGGACCGCGACAACGACGGCATCGCCTGCGAGGGCTGAGCGGAGCCCGCCGCCGCGGGCTCAGACCGCGGCGGCCCGCAGGCCTTCATCCAGTTCTTCACGGACGTGCCGCTCGACAAGAAGTGGCACAAAGTCCCGCACCGTGCAGGACGCAAAGCCTTCATGCGCACGCCGAACCGCGGTGGCAATCTGCGCGGGATCAAGGGCCGGATAGCGCGCCGCCAGGCGTGCCACGACGTCGTCGATCGCTCGCTCTTCGCTGAACTCGCGCATCGACATATTCTCGCGCAGCGCTCCCCCACACGATGCCGAAACGAGATAACAGAGTCCGGTCACCGACCGGCGGCCACCTCGTCGTAGAAGATGCCCAGCCGGTCGATCCGCCAGAGCTGCCCGTACACCACCAGGACGGCGCCGAACACGGTCGGCCAGATGAGCAGCGCGCCGAGCCCCCACGTCAGCAACACGGCACCGGTCACCGCGCCGGCGACCCAAATTCTTTGGACGACAGCGAATCCCGCCGGCATCTGCGACCGGTCCTGCATCCACAGCCGCTCGCCGTAGATGCCGCGGGAGGACCAGGCGACCGGCTTGTCGACGGGCGCGAACGCGTGCGGGTTCCACCACAACCACGCGATGACCACGCCGACGGGCACCAGGGCCCACCAGCCGATCCAGACGCGACTCCAGATCGCGAGCATCATCAGCGGGATGGCGGCGAATCGCGTCCACACGCTCCATGGGTTGGCGTGGCGCCGCCAGGCCTCGTCGCTCATGCCCGCGGCGCGGGCGTACTTGTCCAAGAGCTTCATCGCAGCATTCCCCTCGCCAGAGTTCGGATGGTCGCCTCGAGCACGTCGTCGTAGCCGGCGCCGAACCGGTCACGGTTCATCACCAGCAGACCGACGGTCCGGATGACGCCCAGCAGGGTGTCCGGGGCGATGTCGTCGACCAAGACGCCATCCCGCTGGCCGGCCGCGAGGTAATCGAGCACCGGGCTGACGATCTGCGGCATGACGCGCGCGAGTTGCTCGGGCCCGACGCGGCGGCTGACCGCCGTCAGCTCGTCGGCATGCGTCAGCAGCCTCCGATAGAACGGATCGTCGACGAGCACATCAGTGATGGCACGCATGAGGCAGACGAGGTTCTCCTCGTCGACCGACCGACCCAGCACCTCTCTGAGCCGAGCTCCCATCCGGGGCGCCCGCCGCAGCATCACCTCGAGATAGAGCGACTCCTTCGAGTCGAAGAACGCGTAGAAACTGCCCTTGGCGATCCCCGCCGGCCGGACGAGTTCATCCAGCGACGTCTTCTTCAGCCCTTGGGCGGCGAAGAGCTGCTCGGCCGTATCGACCAGGGTGCCCGCAATGCGCGCCTTCTCGTCGGACGTGAACGCCACCGCCATAGCTATGACTCCTTTGGTCAGACAGTCATAGCCTACGTGTTTGCAGCCCTCTCCGCCAGGGCATCCCACCACCACTCAACGCCCCGAAGGCGCTGTCACAGTGAACGCTGAAGGATTTACCTCAGCCGGTGCGTAACGATTTACTGCCGACCTTCGATGAACTAGCTCAGGACGGTGCTACCAATAGCCATCGGCCGATGTTGACGGATCCGCCAGCTAATTCACCGCGGACACCTGCGCAGCCGCGCGCACCGGTCGGCGGGCCGCCTACTCAATTGACGTAACGACACCGGCATCAGCGCAGTTCACATCACTTGCCGCCCAAATCTCCGCGATCGGCCGAGTGAATCCGCCCCGTGCCACACCAGCCCCATCAGGCAACAGGCGGGCCGACTCGTACTTTCAGTCAGCAAATCCAAATCTGTTACATCAACATTTCAGCAAAGTTCGCTCAATTGGTTGCGCAATGCCCGAATGTGGACTACAAATGTTTGCTGTAAGCGAGTTTCGCTCCAGGAGGGACACCAACCATGGCTAACATCACCACTCGCATCGCAGGATCGATTGCTCTCGCTGGAGGCGCCGCGGTCATCGCGCTCGCCGGTGCGGGCTCAGCTGCCGCAGACACCACGCCCGACCAGCAGATCGGCCAGTTCGGTACGCAGATCAACCAGGCCCTCGGCCAGTTCGGCACCCAGAACTTGCAGGCCCTGGGCCAGGCCGGCACGTGGTACAACCAGGCCGCCGGCACCGCGGGCACCTACTACAACCAGGGCGCCGGCCAGCTCGGCACCTACACCACGCAGCAGCTCGTCGGCCTCGTCGGCGGCGTCTTCGCACCGCAGCACTGATCTCGCGAGAGACATTTCAGGGCGTGGGCCGCAACGGCCCACGCCCTGCGCTGTTTTCTCCGCCACTCAGCGCCCCACACACATTGCTAGAAGAGCTAAACTTTGTCGTCATGAGCTCAAAGACGTCGATCGCCGCCGCCGCGGCACTGGCCGTGGTGAGCTGGGGCGCATCGACGGCGGTTGCCGTGGCCGACCCCACGCCCGCTTCCCCGGGTCCCGCGGCTCCCGCCGCAGGCCCGAAGACCAGCATCGACGGTGACGGGCTGTTCATCGTGGGCAAGGACATCGCGCCCGGCACCTACGCCACCGCCGGACCGGTCGGCGACAAGCGCTGCTACTGGCGGCGGATGAACAACGTGGACCCGCACGCCAAGAACAACGTCATCGACAGCGCGATGACCGCCAAGGCGCAGGTCGTGCTGATCGATGAGACCGACAAGGCGTTCAAGACCAGCGGCTGCCAGCCGTGGCACGTCACCGATGCCGCGCCGGACTCCGCCGGACCGGGTCCCAACATTTCGCCGCAGGCGCGCGCCGCGATCGCGATTCTCGGCACCCTCGGCGGAGGCGGCGGCGCTCCGGCGCCGGCGCCCGCACCCGCACCGGCGGCGCCCGCACCTCCAGCTACGCCGTAGTAGTGCATCCTTAGCGGCATGGACGTCGACGCGCTGCTGCAATCGATCCCGCCGGTGGCGGTGTATCTCGTGGTCGGGCTCGTGATCGGGCTCGAAAGTCTGGGCATTCCCCTGCCGGGCGAGATCATTCTGGTCACGGCCGCCGTCATGTCGTCCCGCCACACGCTGGACATCGACCCGATGGGCGTCGGACTGTCCGCCGCGGCCGGCGCCATCATCGGCGACTCGATCGGCTACAGCATCGGCCGCCGGTTCGGCATGTCACTGTTCGAACGCCTGGGCCGGCGGTTTCCCAAACACTTCGGCCCCGGCCACGTCGCACTGGCCCGCCGACTCTTCAGCCGCTGGGGCGTCTGGGCCGTCTTCTTCGGCCGCTTCGTCGCACTGCTGCGCATCTTCGCCGGGCCGCTGGCCGGGGCGCTCAAGATGCACTACACGCGCTTCCTGGCCGCCAACGCGGCCGGCGGCATCGTGTGGGCCTGCGGCACCACGGCCGTCGTCTACTACCTGGGCGTGGCCGCCGAGAAATGGCTGGCCCGGTTCTCCTGGGTCGCACTGCTGGTCGGTGGCCTGCTCGCCCTGACCGTGACCATCGTGCTGAAAGAGCGCACCGCCAAGGCGATCGAGCAGTTGGAAACCGAGCACGACTGGGACACCCTGCGACAGTCGTAGCTTCCGTCAACTTGCGGTTGACGAATTCCATGCGTCAACCTACGGTTGACGCATGGCCACATCTGCTGAATCCGCGCACACCTCCACCCCCAATCCGATCGCCGGCACCATCCGCCTCGACGACCTCATCGAGGCAATCAAGAAGGTGCACACCGAACCGCTCGACCAACTCACCGACGCGATGCTCGCCGCCGAGCATCTCGGCGACATCGCCGACCATCTCATCGGCCACTTCGTCGACCAGGCCCGCCGCTCGGGAGCGTCGTGGACCGACATCGGCACCAGCATGGGCGTCACCAAACAAGCCGCCCAGAAACGCTTCGTCCCCAAGGAACCCCGATTCGACACCATGGATCCCAAGGACGGGTTCAGCCGCTTCACCCCGCGCGCCCGCACCGCTGTCGTCGAAGCCCAGCAGGCCGCGCACACGTCGCGCAGTGCCGAGATCACCACCGACCATCTGTTGCTCGGGCTGCTGACCGACCCGGGTTCACTGGCCATGGTGCTGCTGAGCAACCAAGGCGTCACCGCGGACCAGATCCGCACGGCCGCCGCCGTGCCCGTCGGCACTGCCGAGCCCAAGGCGCTGATCCCGTTCGACGGCGCCGCCAAGAAGGTCCTGGAACTGACGTTCCGCGAGGCACTTCGATTGGGGCACAACTACATCGGGACCGAACACATCCTGCTGGCTTTGCTCGAATCCGAGGACGCCGACGGACCCCTGCACCGGCTCGGTGTCGACAAGGGTCGTCTCGAAACCGAGCTCGAGAAGATGCTCACCGACTTCGTCGCCGCCCAGCAGTCGGCCGGCGAGCAGTCCGGGCCCGCGTGAGTGTCCACTGACAGGGACAAAACGTCCCACTGGCCTCGGCCGAGTGGCGAGATCTACTCCATTCCGGCGAGGTCATGATGGCGGTATGCCATCATGCGATGCAGTCATAACGGAGAGGACGCGATGAGCACGGGCGTGAATGGCAACAGGACCTACCGCTGGCTGGCGGGTTTGCTCGGCGCGTTGACCCTGCTGGCGGCCACGCTGGCGCCCGCCGCGGCGGCCGAGACGAGCATCGGCAACCTCGGCCAGACGCTCCGCGTCGACTACAAGGGCCTCGTCGCGGACGTCACCGTCCACAACGTGCTGCCGTCGGACGAACCGCCGGGCTGGACCTGGAACGGCTCGCCGCGCTGGCGCGCCCAGGGCGGCCCGTGGAAGGCCGACGTCACCGTGCACGTCATCGCGACGCCCAATCCCCACTGGATGGCCACCGGGGTCACGTTCAGCGGCGTCACCCCCTACGCCGACGCCTACGCCTCCAAGCACACCGACGACCCCAACGCGCTGGAACTCAAGCTGCTGAGCGCGCCCGCGGGCTCGACCGTCGACGGCGTCGTCTACTGGGACGTCTACCGCGGCTTGGTGACCAACGTGGTCATGCTCAACCCGGCCACCGGCACGCACCTCGCGCAGTGGAACATCTGGCAGCCGGGCGACCAGCTGCCCTGAGACTCATACGTCCGGACATAAACTGCCCCTGCCCCGTGCGGACAGGGGCAGTTTTGTGTTTCCGGACAAGGAGATCCCGATGACGGTGCAGGTTCGGCAGGCGCAGACCGACGATCTCGTCGAACTCGCCGACGTGGCCGCCGCGACGTTCCCGTTGGCCTGCCCACCGTCGTCGACGCCGGAGAACATCGCGGCCTTCATCGCCGGCAACCTGTCCGCCGATCGGTTCGGCGACTACCTGCGCGATCCCGAGCGCGCGGTGTTCGTCGCGCACGACGAGGCGCGAATCCTGGGCTACACCATGCTGATTCGCGGGGTGGCCGATGACGCCGACGTGCAGCGCGCCGTGCCGGACCGGCCGGCCGTCGAACTGTCCAAGTGCTACGTGCTGCCCGACGCCCACGGCGGCGACGTCGCGGCGACGCTCATGGATGCGTCGGTCGCCTGCGCGCGGGAGCTCGGCGCCCGCTGCGTCTGGCTGGGCGTCAATCAGGAAAACGAACGCGCCCAACGCTTTTACCGCAAGCACGGCTTCGAGGTCACCGGCACCAAGACGTTTCAGCTCGGCGCCCGGACCGAGAGCGACTACGTGTTGGTGCGGCCGCTGTAGACCTCAGGCGTGCAGCTGCGTGCCCTCGTGGGTCAGCGCGAGCAGGCGCGACGTGGCGCGCAGGTACTTCTTGCGGAAGCCGCCGGCCAGCATCTCTTCGCTGAAGACGGTGTTCATCTTCTCCCCCGACGCCACGACGGGAATGCCCGCGTCGTACAGCCGGTCGATCAGCGACACCAGGCGCAGCGCGACGGACTGGTCGTACACCATGTGCACGCCCGTGATGAAGACCTGGTGCACGTCTTCGATCAACGCGTGATAGCGCGACGGGTGCATGGTGGCCAGGTGTGCGCACAGGGCATCGAACTCGTCGAGCGTGGCGCCGTCGACGCCGACCGCCCAGGTCCGCACGTCCTCTTCCGACGGCGGCACCGGGGCCGACGGCAGCGCCCGCTGCCGGTAGTCGGGTCCTTCGACGCGGACGGTGGTGAAAATGCTTGACAGCGTGTTGATCTCGCGCAGGAAGTCCTGCGCGGCGAAGCGGCCCTCACCGAGCTGTTCGGGCAGCGTGTTCGACGTCGCCGCAATCGAGACGCCGCGCTCGACGAGCGCCGAGAGCAGCCGGGAGATCAGCGTGGTGTTGCCGGGATCGTCGAGCTCGAACTCATCGATGCAGACCACCACATAGTCGGACAGCAGGTCGATGCACTCGGTGAAGCCGAAGACGCCGGCCAGCTGCGTCAGCTCACCGAACGTGGCAAACGCGGCGGGGCCCGCGTTCGCGCCGGCCAGCGTGTAGTACGTCGAGGCCAGGAGGTGGGTCTTGCCGACACCGAAGCCGCCGTCGAGGTACATGCCGACCCCGGGCAGTGCTTCACGCTTGCCGAACAGCTTCTTCTTGCCGGCCCGCTGGCGGACCGCGTCCTCGCAGAACTTGCGCGCCGAGACCACCGCGGCGGCCTGCGACGGCTCGTTCGGATCGGGCCGGTAGGAGTCGTAGCTGACGTCGGCGAACGTGGGCGGCGGGACCAGTTCGGCGATCAGTCTTTCCGGCGTGACGGTCGGATGACGATCGGTCAGGTGCGCGACTTCGCTGGCCCCAGGCATTAACGCACCATAGCGGCGTGTTGCAATGATTCACGTGTCCGATCCCGACGCTGCGACGCAGCTCACAGAGCTCAGCGCGGTAGGCGCCCCCTTCCCGGCCGACCCGGAGACCGGCGACGACACGCTGCTGGCGCCGTTCTACAGCTACCCCGCGGAGCTGGACCGGCCGTGGGTGCGGGCCAACATGATCTCCAGCCTGGACGGCGGCGCCACCGACGACGGCCGCGCCGGCGGCCTGGCCGGCCCCGGAGACCGGGCACTGTTCGGCTATATGCGCCAGCAGGCCGACGTCATCCTGGTCGGTGCGGCGACCGTGCGCA
This sequence comes from Mycobacterium sp. SMC-18, assembly GCF_045310895.1. Taxonomy (NCBI): domain Bacteria; kingdom Bacillati; phylum Actinomycetota; class Actinomycetes; order Mycobacteriales; family Mycobacteriaceae; genus Mycobacterium; species Mycobacterium sp. SMC-18. The sequence continues at coordinate 23,926 of NZ_JBJIAL010000023.1, read as the reverse complement.
TCGAGAATTACTCCGGCGCTCAGATGTCCGCGCCGCAACGCCAGGCCCGCCAGCTCCGCGGCCAGGCCGAGGTGCCGCCCATCGCGGTCATCACGCACAGCGCCGACATCCCGCACGACGCCAAATTCTTCACCCGCACCGAAGTACCGCCGCTGATCCTCACCAGCCGCGACAGCATCGACGACACCTGCCGCCGGTTCACCGGGCTCGCCGACGTCATCGACGCCTCCGGCACCGCCCCCGACCGCGTCGACCCGCACGTCGTGCTGCGCATCCTCGGCGCGCGCGGGCTCAAGCGGGTGCTGACCGAGGGCGGACCGTCCGTACTGAACATGCTGATCGAGGAAGACCTGATCGACGAGATGTGCGTGACCATCGCGCCGATCCTGGTCGGTGGATTCGCCCGGCGGATCGCCTCGGGCCCCGGCGAGGCACACACCCGGCTACGCCGCAGCCACGTCCTCACCGATACCGCGGGCTACCTGTACACGCGCTACGTCCGCTGACCGGTCTCACCCACCGGCATCGCTACTGTGGTGGCCATGCGTCGCCGCCTGCTGCTCCCGGCCCTGAGCCTGTCGACCGTGGTGCTGTCTACGGTCGTCGCGGGATGCGCTCCGTTGCTGGCCGCCAACCCTCGCTACGTCACCGACTCCGGCGCCCGCCCGCAGGGCGCGGCGACCACCTCCAAGACGCCCGAGGGGCCGCCGCCGATCGCCGTGCCCAAGAAGGACATGACGTGGCATGAATGCACGTCCCGGGTGTTCGGCGACGCGACGGTGCCCGCCGTGCCCGGCGTCATCCTGGACTGCTCCGACTACGACGCCGATCTCGATTCCCTGGGCGGCTCCGCCGGGACCGTCAGCATCGGTGTAGTGCGGGCCCGGCTGGCGACGACCCCGGCCGATGCCGGACCGATCGTCATGACCACCGGATCGGACATCCCGACGTCGCACCAACTGCCGGTGTGGCTGCAGCGCGGCGGCGTCGACCTGTTGAAGGCGCGCCCGGTCGTGGCCGTCGACCGCCGCGGCATGGGCATGTCGGGCCCGCTGAGCTGTGTGTCGAGCAATGATCGCCAGGACCTGCTGGACCAGGCCCAGTTCCTGTCGGGCGACGACCAGGTGGCCAACCTGGCGAAGGTCGCGACCTCGGCCACCACCGACTGCACCGACAGCATCGCGCCGGGAGAGTCGGCCTACGACAACGCGCACTCGGCCGAGGATCTCGAGCGGCTGCGCAGCACCTGGGACGTGCCCGCACTGGCCGTTCTCGGCATCGGCAACGGCGCCCAGATCGCCCTGGCCTACGCGGCGTCGCACCCCACCAAGGTCGCCCGGCTGGTGCTGGACTCCCCCTTGCCGCTGGGCATCTCCGCCGAAGCGACGGCCGAGCAGCGGGTCAAGGGCCAGCAGGCGGCGCTCGACGCGTTCGCCGCGCAATGCGTGGCCAACAACTGCCCACTGGGCCCGGATCCCAAGGGCGCCATCGACGGCATGCTGGCCGAGGCCCGCGCCGGGCGCGGTGCCGGCGGCGCGTCGACGGCCGGTCTGGTCGAGTCGATCACCACAGCACTGGGCTACCCGCGCGGCGACGGGCTGGCCAACACCCTGTCTCTCGCCGGCGCGCTGGCCGCCGCCCGCGGCGGCGACGCGACGGCGCTCAACGCGCTGAGCAAGACGGCCGAGGACACGCGTCAGACAGACGGACAGTTCGTCAACCGGTGCGACGACTCCGTCAACCGCCCCACCCCGGACCGCGTCCGTGAACTGCTGGTGGCCTGGCCCAAGAAGTACCCGCAGTTCGGCGCCGTCGGTGCGCTCAGCCTGGCGCCGTGCCTGAGCTGGCCCAGCAGCCCCGCGCCCGCGGCCCCCAAGGAACTGAAGGTGCCGATCCTGTTGCTGGGCACCCACAACGACGCGATCGTCGGCGGCGACGGCGTCGCCGCGGTGGCGGCCATGGCGATCAACGCGGGCAACAACAGCCGCCGTGTCATGTGGCAGGGCACCGGCCACGGCACCCTCGTCTACACGACGGCGTGTGCCCTACCCCCGGTGCAGGGCTACCTGACCACCGGCAAGCTGCCGGACACCGACACGTTCTGCCCGGCCTAGCAAGCCGGTCCGACACCCCGTTATAGGGTTCGGTGGTGACGCGCCCTCTATCGCTCCTGAGCGTCTTCGGTCCCCGCACCGGCCCACAGAGCACCGCGAATATCGTTCGCAATGCGCTGTGGCCCATCGCGATCGTGTCGATCATCCACCGCAGTTACGTGCTGACGACCAACGGTTACATCACCGATGACTTCGGTCCGGTGTACCGCGCGGTGTCGAACTTCCGGCGGCACTGGGCCATCTACAACGAGCACTTCAACTATGTCGACCCGCACTACCTGTACCCGCCCGGCGGCACCCTGCTGCTGTCGCCGTTCGGGTTCCTGCCGGAGTTCGCGTCGCGGTTCTGGTTCGTCGCGATCAACTCGATCGCGATCATCATCGCCGCCGGCCTTCTGGTACGGCTGTTCAAGTTCTCGTTGACGTCGGTGGCGTTGCCCGCCCTCCTGCTGGCCATGTACTGCACCGAATCGGTCACCAACACACTGGTTTTCACCAACGTCAACGGCTGCATCCTGCTGGCCGAGGTGCTGTTCTTCACCTGGCTGCTGGACGGCAAGAAGAACCACGAATGGCTGGCCGGAGCCGCCATCGGCCTGACGCTGGTGCTCAAGCCACTGCTGGGCGTCCTGCTGCTGCTGCCCCTGCTGAACCGGCAGTGGCGGGCCCTGGTCGCCGCGTTCGCGGTACCCCTGGTCTTCAACGCCGTGGCCTGGCCGCTGTCGGCCGACCCGATGGGCTTCGTGCGCAACACCGTGCCGTACATCTTCCAGACCCGCGACTACTTCAACAGCTCGGTGCTGGGCAACGGCATCTACTACGGCCTGCCGATGTGGCTGATCATGCTGCTGCGCATCGCCTTCGTGGTGCTCGCCGCGGCCAGCCTGTGGCTGTTGTACCGCTACTACCGCGAGCGCGACCAGCTGTTCTGGATGCTGACGTCGTCGGGTGTCCTGCTGATCACCTCGTGGCTGGTGCTGTCGTTGGCGCAGGGCTACTACTCGATGATGCTGTTCCCGTTCCTGATGACGGTGGTACTGCCGCGGTCGACGATCCGCAGCTGGCCGGCGTGGCTCGCGGTGTACGGCTTCCTCACCATGGACCGCTGGCTCATGTGGCGGTGGCCGACGACCGGCCGGTTCCTCGAGTACATCAAGATCACCTACGGCTGGTCGTTGATGCTCGTCGTGGTGTTCTGCGTGCTGTACTTCCGCTACCTCGACGCCAAGAAGGACGGCCGGCTGGACCAGGGCATCGACCCGTTGTGGTTGTCCAAGCCTCAGCCCGCTCCCACGGGTAGCGTGAGCGCATGAGCATTCCGCCGCCGAAAGTTGAACTCACCGACTCTCAGTGGCGGGAGAAACTGACTCCCGCCGAGTTCCACGTGCTGCGCGAGGCCGGGACGGAACGCCCGTTCGTCGGCGAATACACCGACACAAAGACCGAGGGCGTCTACCAGTGCCGGGCCTGCGGCGCCGAGCTGTTCCGCAGCACCGAGAAGTTCGATTCCCATTGCGGCTGGCCGTCGTTCTTCGACCCGGCCGACTCGGACGCGGTGATCCTGCGGGCCGACAACAGCCTCGGCATGCGGCGCGTCGAGGTGCTGTGCGCCAACTGCCACAGTCACCTCGGACACGTCTTCGAGGGCGAGGGCTACCCGACCCCGACCGACCAGCGCTACTGCATCAACTCGATCTCGCTTCGCCTGGTTCCGGCCGAGAGCTGAGACGTGGTCGCGCAGCCCACCGACGCACAGTTGCGGCGGTGGCGGCAGCACCTGGCCAATGAACGCGCCGAAGCTGCCGTCTACCGCGATCTGGCGCAGCGCCGTCAGGGCGCCGAACGCGACATCCTGCTCGAACTCGCTCTCGCGGAAGGCCGGCACGAGAAGCACTGGCTGACGCTGCTCGGCGACCAGGTGGGCAAGCCGCATCGGCCCGACCTGCGGACCCGGGCCCTCGGGTTTCTCGCCCGGCACCTCGGCTCGGTGTTCACCCTCGCGCTGGCGCAACGGGCCGAAGCGCGCTCGGAGTACGAGACCGACGTCGACGCCACGCCGACCATGGCCGCCGACGAGCGCATCCACATGGAAGTTGTTCGCGCCCTTGCCAGTAGAGGCCGCGACCAGCTGTCGGGCAGCTTCCGCGCCGCGGTGTTCGGCGCCAACGACGGGCTCGTCAGCAACCTGGCACTGGTCCTGGGCATCGGCGCCACCGGGGTGTCGAGCGCGACGATCCTGGCCACCGGACTCGCGGGCCTGATCGCCGGGGCCCTGTCGATGGGCGCCGGCGAGTACGTCTCGGTCAACTCGCAACTCGAACTGCTCGAGGCGTCGACGCCCAGCGCCACCGCGGGCACCGCCGTGCGGGCGCTCGACGTCGACGCCAACGAACTGGAGCTGGTCTACCGGGCCCGCGGGATGAGCCCCGAGGACGCGGCCGTCCGCGCCGCCGACGTCTTCGCGAGCCTGCGGGCGGGCGCGTTGGCCGACTCGCCGCTGGGCGAGGTGTCGACCGAGAAGCACGAAGCCGTCGGCACCGGGCTGCAGGCCGCCGCGTCCAGCTTCATGTTCTTCGCATCCGGCGCGCTGATCCCCGTGCTCCCCTACCTGTTCGGGCTCACCGGCATCACCGCCGTCGTCGTCTCGGCGGTCCTGGTCGGGCTGGCGTTGCTCTCCACGGGCATGATCGTCGGCCTGCTCTCCGGCGGGCCGCCGCTGCGACGAGCGTTGCGCCAGTTGATGATCGGCTATGGCGCGGCCGCGGTGACGTACGTGCTGGGCCTGCTGTTCGGGACCGCGGTCGGCTGATGAAGCAGTCGGTGCAGGAACGCCGCGATGCCGGGCGCGCCGCCCGCGCCAGGCTCCCCCGAGCGGCGCTGGCCGACGTCCACATCACCGCCGACCGCCCCGACCCGGTGGCTCTGCTGCAGTCGCAGGCGACCTCCCGGATCGCCAACCTCGTCCCCATCCGATACGGCCGGATGCTGACCTCGGCGCTGGCCTTCTATCGCGGCGCGGCCCTGATCATGGCCTCAGATCTGGCGGCCGGCCCACACACCGGGCTGACCGCGCAACTGTGCGGCGATGCCCACCTGTGCAACTTCGGCCTGTTCGGCTCACCCGAACGCAATCTGGTGTTCGACGTCAACGACTTCGACGAGACCCTGCCCGGGCCGTGGGAATGGGACGTGAAGCGGTTGGTGGCGAGTCTGGCAATCGCCGGCCGGGACAACGGCTTTCAAGCAGACGCCCGCGCGGAGGTGGTCCGCAGCTGCGTCAGCGGCTACCGCACCCGCATGCAGGAGCTGGCCGGCATCGGCGAACTGGCGGCCTGGTACACCCAGACCACCGTGGACGCCGAATTGCAGAACAGCGTCGACACCAAGTTCGCCCGCGAGATCCAGCAGACCGCAGCCAAGGCCCGCGCCCATGACAGTCTCCAGGCCGTCGCGAAGCTGACCGAAACGGTCGACGGCCAGAGCCGGCTCATCAGCCGGCCACCGTTGGTGGTCCCCATCGAGGAACTGGTCGGCGCCGACCGGGCCCGGCAATACGAACAGCAGATGACCCCGTTCATGCAGCGCTACCGCGACAGCCTGGAAGACAGCAGACGGGTCCTCATCGAGCGGTTCGACTACGTGACCATGGCGCGCAAGGTGGTCGGCGTCGGCAGCGTCGGTCTGCGGGCGTGGATCGTGCTGCTGAGCGGGCGCGACAGCGGCGACCCGCTACTGCTGCAGATGAAGGAGGCCCAGCCCTCGGTCCTGGAGCGTTTCCTCGGCGCCAGCGCGTATGCGAATGCCGCCCAACGGGTTTCGGTCGGGCAACGGCTGATGCAGGCCAGCAGCGACATCCTGCTCGGGTGGCTGCACGCCGTCGGGCCGGACGGCTACGAGGCCGACTACTACGTCCGTCAGCTCCACGACTGGAAGGGTGCGGTGTCGGTGCAGACATCGAGCCCGAAACTGCTGGCCGACTACGGACGGGCCTGCGCCCACGCACTGGCCCGGGCCCACTCCCGCACCGGCGATCGCATCGCGATCGCCGCCTACCTCGGCAGCAGCGACGCTGCCGAAACGGCATTGACCCGGTTCGCCGAGGCCTACGCCGACCAGAACGAGCGCGATTTCACCGCGCTGCGCGACGCTGTCACCGCTGGGCGGGTGACCGCAGAGTCCGACCTCTGACTCGTTGTCCGAAACTTGTGGTGCCATCCTGATTCCATGACCGGCCAACAGAACGAGTGTCAGTGCTCGACTGTCGTGTCAATGTGGCCGACTCAGAACTTGTCTCAGCTAATCGGCATTGCTCGCCTCAAAAACCCGCTGCCAGGTGCTGGGGCTTGTAAGGCGAGGGCGGGCGTGGCGGTAGGTGCGGCGCATCCTTGGAAAGGCGGTGCTGACACGGATGCTGAGCCCGACTGATTCGCGCAGCAGGGCGAACATTTTGGCCCGGTCGCGCTGACGGTAGACCACGCCGCGCCCGTCGGCGGTTGTCACGGTCACCCCGTCGACCTTGCAGAGCGAGAACCACCGCGCGTCCTGCGTCGCGACGTTGATCTGCGGACGCTGGTGATGGATGGGCTCGTGCGACTTGAGCTGGTGCAAGACGCCGCGGCTGAGCCGAGTCGCGATCGCCGGCAGGTTGGACGGAATGGTGACCTTTTGGCGCCACTTCTTGTCCGACGGCGTGGGCAGCGCCGTCGCGCTCTCCAGCACCACCGCGTCCGGGTACTGTGCGCGCAAGTTGCGGACGTCGGGTAACGCGGACTCCAGGATCGAGAGGATATGGTCGGGCCCGGCCAGGAAGTCATCCATCGCCTTGTTCTGGATGGCGACGGTCGAATACTCAAGGCAGACAAGGTGTTTGATCGTCGCCTTCAAGTGGCTGGCCACCAGGCCGCGAACGTTGCCGTCCCAGTGCATGGCAGCGACGACGAGCCGGTTGCGCAGGTGGAAGTACGCCTGCCAGTCGATGGCGTCGTCCTTGTCACTCCAAGCCATGTGCCAGATCGCCGCACCGGGCAGCGTCACGGTCGGATAGCCGTGTTCCCCGGCGCGCAGCCCGTATTCGACGTCGTCCCACTTGATGAACAGCGGCAGCGGCTGACCCAACTCCTCGGCGACCTTGCGCGGGATCATGCACATCCACCAGCCGTTGAAGTCGACGTCGATACGACGGTGCAAGAGCCTGCTGCGGTACTCCTCCTCGTCACTGAGCCGGTACTTGGCGAAGTTGTGGTCGTATTCGGTGTTGACCGCTCCCGACCACATGAAGTTCGCCGAATCGACCATCTCACCCATCACATGCAGGTGCGAGGGCTCCTGCAGGTTGAGCATCTGGCCGCCGACGAGCGTGGGCACCTTCGCGAACCGGTTGAACGCCAGCGCCCGCAGGATCGAGTCGGGCTCGACGCGGACGTCGTCGTCCATGAACAGAATCTGTTCGCAGTCAGTGTGTTTCAGCGCCTCGTACATGACCCGGCTGTAGCCGCCGGACCCGCCGAGGTTGGGCTGATGGTGAATAGACAGCCGATCGCCGAGCGCGGCCGCAGCGGCGTCGAACCCGGGATGATCCTTGGCCTTCTTGGTGCCCTGATCCGAGACGATGACGGCGCTGATCACCTCGTCGACCGCCGGGTCCGAGGTCAGTGCGGCAAGTGCGTTGACGGCGTCCGACGGCCGGTTGAACGTCGGGATGCCGACGGCGATGTTCGCCCTCCCGGGCGCGGCGATCGGCGCGTACCAGCCTGCGTGGTGCAGCGTGGAATTCGCGTCGGTGGTGATGTCGAACCAGATCCAGCCGCCGTCCTCGAACGGGGTCAGCTCGATCTCGAACTCGAGCACCGCGGGCTCACCCTGGGTCGCGCTATGGATCGGGGCGCCGCCGACGGTGATCCGGGCTCCGGTGGACTTGGAGCGGTAGACGTCAACGCGGGCACTGCCGGTCAACTCGACGCGCAACACGACCGATTCCAGGATCGACCAGCGCCGCCAGTAGCTGGCCGGGAACGCGTTGAAGTACGTCGCGAACGAGACCTCGGACTCGGCGCCGATCTCCAACGTCGTCCGGGTGGGCGCGTGGGCACGCCGCGCGTTGGTGTCCGATTCCTCTATGTAGAGCTTGCGAACGTCGAGCGGCTCACCCGGGCGCGGCAGTATGACGCGGGCCAGTGGGCTGGCCGCCCGTGACTGCCCGGCCTCCAACGCGCCCGACGAGACATCTGCGAAAACCAGCTCAGGCATACCCGCGATTAGACCACCACCGCCAAATAACTCTCGTTTCTAGAGAAACGAGACGTCGCATGTCTTGTCTCCAACGGCGGCGTGAAGACGCGCCACTAAAGGCCCGCGGGGCCCAGCTAGGCCTCTGGCTACGGCAGGTTGGCGACCAACTGCTCGATGCCGACCCGCGGGCCGGTGAAGAACGGCGTCTCCTCACGGACGTGGCGGCGCGCGTCGGTGTAGCGCAGCTTCCACATCAGCTCGACGATGCGAGCCAGGTCCGGACCCTCGAAGGCGAGAATCCACTCGTAGTCACCCAGCGCGAACGCCGGCACGGTGTTGGCGCGGACATCGGGGTACTCGCGGCCACCCATGCCGTGCTCGACCAGCATGCGGCGACGATCGTCGTCGGGCAGCAGGTACCAGTCCAGCGACCGCACGAACGGGTAGACGCAGATGTAGTCGCCCGGGTCCTCGCCCGCGATGAACGCCGGCAGGTGGCTCTTGTTGAACTCGGCCGGACGGTGCAGCGCGACGGCGCTCCACACCGGCTCGGTGGCGGCGCCCAGCGCGGTGCGACGGAAACCGGTGTAGGTGGCCTGCAGGTCCTCGACGCGCTCGGCGTGGGTCCAGATCATGAAGTCGGCGTCGGCCCGGAAGCCCGCCACGTCGTACAGCCCGCGGACGACGACGCCCGCGTCTTCGCGCTTCTTGAGGTACGCGGCGGTCTCGGCGGCGATGCCGGCCCGCGACTTCTCGTCCGCGGGCAGCTCATCCGGCTGCACGGCGAAGACCGAGATCATCATGTACCGGGTCACCGCGTTGAGGGCGTCGTAGTCGAGCTTGGCCATGCGTCTATCGTGCCCTATCGCGGAACGCCGCCACCGACCACCTCCATGGCCGCGCGGGTTCCCGACGCCACACATGCGGGCACCCCGATGCCGTCCAGATAGCCACCCGCGACGGCCAGTCCCGTCGGCAGCCCGGCGCGCAGCTCGTCGACCAGTTCCAGGTGACCGGGACCGTACTGCGGCATAGCATCGATCCAGCGCTGCACCAGGTAGTCCACCGGCTCGGCGGTGATCCCGAACAGTGCCCGCAGGTCCTCCAGCGACCATGCCAGCAGCCGGTCGTCGCCGACATTGCGGGCCAGATCGTCACCGAACCGGCCGTACGACAACCGCAACAGCTCGACGTTGCCGCCGCGCCCCCACTTGCGTGACGTGAGGGTTATCGCCTTGGAGTGCAACGCTTCTCCCGCCGCCATCAGGACTCCGGACTGCTGCGGCAGCGGGGTCCCACCCGGCAGCGCCAGCGCGACCACCGCGGCCGAGGCGACCGGGATCAACCGTGCCATGGCCGCACTGCCCGGTGCGACGTTCTCGAGCAGCTTGGCCACGCGCGGCGCGGGAAGCGCCAGCACCACGGCGTCGGCCGACCAGTGCTTGCCCTCGTCGTCACGCAGTTGCCAGGCGCGGCCCACCGAAGCCAGTCCTTCAATGCCCACCTGCGCCCACTGAGCGCCGGTCCGGCGGACCAGTTCGTCCAGCAGCACCGCGTACCCGCCGTCGACCGCGCCGAACACCGACATGGTCGTGGTCGGCGCTGCCGCGAGCACCGTGTCCACAGCTGCGGTGAGACTCGGGGCACCGCGGTCCAGCGCGGCGGCCAGTGCCGGGACGGCGCTGCGGATGCCGATGGTCTTGGCCGAACCGGCGTACACGCCGGCCAACAGCGGATCGACCGACCGGGTCACCACCTGTGCGCCGAACCGGTCACCGACCAGTTGCGCGACGGTCGGGTCGGCGTCGAGGCGCCAGTGCAGAGGGCGGGTCGGCTCGCCGGCGATCTGGGCCAGTGTCGCGTCGTCGACGAGGCCGCGCAGGTTGGCGCCGGGCCCGGGGATGCCCTGCATGGTGCCCTCGGGCATCGGGTGCAGGCGGCCGCCGCTGTAGATCAGCGGGCGGACGCCGGTGGTTCCGATCTGCCGCAGACCCAGTTCCTTGAGCAGTGACGTGACCTCGGGCCGTCGGGCCACGAAGGCCTCGGCGCCGACGTCCAGGGACTGGCCGGCGAGGCGTTCGGTGCGCAGGACACCGCCGAGCCGGTCCGCCGGATCGAAGACGGTGATGCGCGCCGACGGGTCCGCTTGGCGCAGCCGGTACGCCGCGACCAGACCCGAAATGCCACCGCCGACAACGCAATACGTCTTGCTCATCGGTGGCTCACAGCGAGTGGGCCAGCGCCACTGCTTCGGTGACCACACCGGGATCGGTCGACGGCAACACGCCGTGACCGAGGTTGAAGATGTGCCCGGCGGCACCGGCCTCGACGGCCCGGCGCCCGTCGGCGACGACCTGGCGGACGGCGTCGTCGACCACGCGCCAGCCGGCCAGCAGCACCACGGGATCGAGGTTGCCCTGTAGCGCCTTGCCGGGGCCGACCCGACGTGCGGCGTCGACGAGGTTGGTGCGCCAGTCGACCCCGACGACTGTCGCGCCGGCCTCGCCCATGGCACCCAGCAGCTCGGCGGTGCCGACGCCGAAGTGCGTCATCGGGACGCCGTGGTCCTTCAGGGAGGCGAAGATGCGGGAGCTGTGCGGCAGCACGTAGTCCCGGTAGTCGGCGAGCGACAGGGTGCCGGCCCACGAGTCGAACAGCTGGATGGCGTCGACGCCGGCGCCCAGCTGGGCGCGCAGGAACTCGATGGTGAGATCCGTCAGCTTCGCCATCAGGTCATGCCAGGTCGCGGATTCGCCGAGCATCATGGCCTTGGTCTTCTCGTGGTTGCGGCTCGGGCCGCCCTCCACCAGGTACGAGGCCAGCGTGAACGGTGCGCCGGCGAAACCGATCAGCGGAACCTCACCCAGTTCGTTGGTAAGCAGGCCGATGGCTTCGGCCACCGGCGCCACCTGGTGGGGCTCGAGCGGCTTGATGCCCTCCACGTCGTCCGCCGTCCGGATCGGGTGGGCGATCACCGGCCCGACGTCCGGGACGATGTCCAGGTCGATGCCCGCCGCCTTGAGCGGCACCACGATGTCCGAGAACAAGATGGCAGCGTCGACGCCGTGACGGCGCACCGGCTGCATGGTGATCTCGCAGACCAGCTCGGGGTTGAAACACGCCGAGAGCATGGTGTGGGTGGCGCGCAGGGCGCGGTACTCGGGCAGGGACCGGCCGGCCTGCCGCATCATCCACACCGGGGTCCGGTCCGGGGTGCGGCCGGTGGCGGCAGCCAGATAGGGCGATTGCGGCAGTTCACGACGGGTGCTCATCACTGCTAATGCTGCCATGCCCGGTTCGGTCGCTTATACCCTGTCGCGCGGCCAAATATCGGGCTATCGGCGCGCCTGCTTACGCGACCGGCCGGATCGGGCTAGCGTCCCAGAATGTGACCTCCGCCGAGCCGGCCCAGTTCCGCACTGCTGTTGCGGCAATGAACGCCGCCACCGTGCGCCAGGAGATCGAACTCGGCCCGATCCGTCCGCCGCAGCGGCTGGCTCCCTTCAGCTACGCGCTGGGCGCAGAGGTGCGTCATCCCGACGCCTCCGTCGTTCCGGAGAGCTCTGAGGGCGATGCCTTCGGACGTCTGATCCTGCTGCACGATCCCGAAGGCGCTGAAGCCTGGGACGGCACCATGCGTCTCGTCGCCTACATCCAGGCCGATCTGGACTCCACCGAGGCCGTCGACCCACTGCTGCCCGAGGTGGCGTGGAGCTGGCTGGTCGATGCGCTCGAGTCGCACGCCGACGGCGTCACCGCGCTGGGCGGCACCGTCACCGCGACGACGTCGGTGCGCTACGGCGACATCTCCGGCCCGCCGCGCGCCCACCAGCTGGAGCTGCGGGCGTCGTGGACCGCGACATCGCTGGAGCTGGGACCACACGTGCAGGCGTTCTGCGAGGTGCTCGAGCACGCTGCCGGACTACCGCCTGCCGGTGTGACCGATCTGGGTTCGCGCACGCGCGCGTGACCGCATGACTGACGCTGATCCGGTCGAGACGTCTGACGACGATCCCGACGTCACTCCCCTGCTGGCACCCGCCGACGGCGTGCCTCCCGTTGCCATCTACGCGAGCGACATCGCCCGCGCCGGTGAGCTTCTGGCATCCGGACACGGCGCCTTCGCGATCGACGCCGAGCGGGCGTCGGGCTTCCGCTACTCCAACCGGGCCTACCTGATCCAGATTCGGCGCGCGCGCGCCGGCACGGTGTTGATCGACCCCGTCAGCCACGGCATCGACCCGCTGAAGGCGCTGGCGCCGGTGGCCGAGGTCGTGAATTCCGACGAGTGGATTCTGCACGCGGCCGACCAGGATCTGCCGTGCCTTGCCGAACTGGGTATGAAGCCGCCGTCGCTGTACGACACCGAACTGGGCGGCCGGCTCGCCGGATACGACCGGGTGAACCTGGCGGCCATGGTGCAGCGGCTGCTGGGCCTCGGCCTGAAGAAGGGGCACGGCGCGGCCGACTGGTCCAAGCGCCCGCTGCCCGCAGACTGGCTGAACTACGCGGCGCTCGACGTCGAGGTGCTGCTGGAATTGCGCGCCGCGGTGGCCGCCGAGTTGGAGTCCCAGGGCAAAACCGAATGGGCCGCACAGGAATTCGAGTACATGCGGACCGTCGAGCCCGCCCCGACGCGGCGCGACCGCTGGCGTCGGACGTCGGGCATCCACAAGGTCCGCAACGGACAGGCGCTCGCGGCCGTGCGCGAGCTGTGGCAGACGCGCGACGTGATCGCGCAGCGGCGGGACATCGCGCCCGGCCGCATCCTGCCCGACGCGGCGATCATCTCGGCGGCCGTCGCCAATCCCGACACGATCGAAAAGCTCACGGCACTACCGATTTTCGGCGGCTCGCGGCAGAAGCGCAGCGCCCAGGTGTGGCTCGACGCGCTGGCCCGGGCCCGCGAAGCCGATCCGCCGGCTTCCGAACCGAACAACGGGCTGCCGCCACCGGCCCGGTGGTCGCGTCGCAAACCCGAGGCGTTCGAGCGGCTGGAAGCCTGCCGCGGCGGGCTCTCCGAACTGTCCGAAAAGGTTTCGGTTCCTTCCGAGAACTTGGTGACGCCGGAGACCGTGCGGCGGCTGTGCTGGGATTGGCAGCCCGTGACTGACGTCCCTGCTGCGGTCGAGGAGTTCCTGGCTGCAGCCGGCGCCCGCCCGTGGCAGCGCGAGCTCTGTGGCCCGGTCTTGGCTACTGCGTTGGGTTAGGTGCGCGTTCACCCTGTACCTAGGGCGCAAGAGTTCAAGAAGGTCGCACCCCTGGCGCAGGCTCAACCAATCACGGGGCACCGATCGCCGGGACGGTGTCATGCGGATGCGCGTCCTGGTAGCCGGGGCAGGTGGTCTGGATTTTGAACGTATGCCATTGGGACTCACCCGGATTCGGCGGCATGCGCCCGCTGACGGTGTAGGTGTCGTCGACTTTGATTCCGGTGACCTCTTGTGGGTCGGCGATGAAACCCGTCACGTCGCCGTCGCGCAAGCCCACCTTCTGCACGACGACACGGCCGACCTGGGTGAGCTGGATCCGAACCAGCTGACCCGTCTTGCCCTGGGCCAGGATGACCAAGCCGCCGCCGGCGAGTTGCCGGGTGCAGACGACCGTGCCGGTGTTGATGGTGTGTGGTTCCCCGTCGAAGACGATCGAGGTGACGGTCGGCGTCCCGGATTCGCACGCACTGATCAACAGGACAGCCAGCACCGCCACCAGATCCGGGCGGTGGACGCGCATGCCGCAAGTGAACCAGTTGGCGCCGCGTTGTGCGCGCAAAAGCGCGCAGGGTCAGCGGGCGCCGAACGGCCGCCACAACAGCGGCGTGACGAACTCCAGGAAGTGCTCGAGCACGGCCTCGGGCGCTTCGATCTGCGGCCAGTGCGCGATGTCGTCGGCGAGCATCACGACATCCGGGTTCGGGATGACCTCGCGGTACCTCGCGGCCATGTGGGCGCCCGAATTCGGGTCGGACGGGCCGTCGATCAATCGCATGGGGATCGTCGTCTCACGCATCGCACGCACCCAGCGGTTGCGGTGAACGTAGCGGTCGTTGATGAAGCGACCGACCTGGTGCATGACCTTCTTGCCGTCGTTGTAGTCGAGGATCTCGTGGAACTTGTCCATCAGTTCCTTCGACGGTTTGGTGTTGACGCCGAACATCTCGTTGATGGTCGGGTCGGCCAGTCGCCGCGACAACGGCGTGCCCTGCAGCGGACTGATGATGTCGCCCAATGGCGTACTCGACAGCGCCTTCTGCAGCAGCCGCGGGGTGTACGACTCGACGAACAGCCCGCCGTTGAGCCAGGTGATCGACTCGATGTTCAGCTTGCCGTACGACTGATCGCCGAACCGGTTGCGCGCCAGCAGTTCCTGGCACACCGAGTCGCCGATGTCGTGAGCCAGGATGTGCGCGGTCTGTACGCCGAGGTGGTCCAGCAGCGCCTCGTGCATATCGGCGTGGTCGTGCACCGAGTACTGGTACGCGGACGGTTTGGCCGAGAAACCCATGCCCATCATGTCCGGCGCAATCACGGTGAACTTCTCGGTGAGCGTCGGCCAGATCAGTGACCAGTCCCAGGAATTGAACGGGTAGCCGTGGATGAGCAGCAGCACCGGTCCGGTGCCCAATTTCAGCCCGTCCTGGCGGTAGAAGATGTCGAATCCGAGGTAGTCGAAATACTGGCCGGCGGACTTCCAGGCTTCGAGTTCGTCGTGCATGGGTTGAGCGTAGGCCGCGGACAGTCTGACGTCGCCGCACCGCGTCAGCCAGGCATGTTGGCACGCCGAATTACCATTGGGAGCACGGAACAGAGAAGGACATCGGGATGATTCGGCTCCTGCTAGTGCTCGGCGTCGTCGCGGTCATCCTCGCTGTCGTCATGATTCTCGGCGGCGCCGCGCTCGGGGCAGTCTTCACCTCCGATCGCAAGGCACGCCGCCCCCTGCCGGCCATGACACGGGCCTGGCTGCTGTGCATCGCCATGGTGCTCCTGGTCGGTGTCGCGACGGAGGGCATCCTGCTTCTGCCCGCCATGGGCATCGCCGCCATCGGGTTGTTGATCATGCACATCGTGATCGACAGTCGGGCCGGGACTGCGCGCGAACGGTCACCACAGGAGACCGAACGTGCCCGGCTCGTTGAGGAGTTCGGAGACGATGGTGTCGAGCTGCTCGACGGCGCACAGGCCGCCATCGAGCGGATCGAGCGCTCGGAAGCCGCGGTCGACGGCTGGCTCGGTAACGACCTCGACTTCACCGCCGACCTGACGGCAATCCGTGAAAACTGCCGTGCCACACAAGAACTCAAGGGCTTGATCACAGAGCTCCGCGGGATCGCCGAGCCCGATTCCGACGATCTGGCGATGCTGGAGGACGCCCGGACGAAAGTTCGGGAGCTGGGGTCACGGTCGTGGGCGCGGGTGTATGCCCTGCAGGGCTGCGCCGAGAAGGCCGAGGAGATCGACCAGTCGCTGCGCGACGACCGCGCCCGGGCACAGCTCGCGGAAAAGCGCGACGACATCCGCAGCCGCATGGCCGCGAGGTTGTACGGGGTCGAGGCGGCACCGGCTCAGACCCCGTCGTCGTCGGTCGACAAGATCACTGGTCTTGCTGCTGCATATCAGGAGATCAGAGGTCGAGCGGGCGGCGGCTGACGCAGTGGGCCGCTACTTCGGCAGGTCAGACGGCTCGACCTGGGAAGCACTCGACTCTGCGGACGGCAACTCTTCGGGATACACGATGTCGATCTCCGCGATGGACTGCGGAAAGTCCCTGCGGTTGTTGGTCAGAAAGCGATCAGCACCCGCTGCGACTGCGGTTGCCAGGTGTGCCGCGTCCGCGGCTCGCAGACCATAGGACACCGCGAACGCGAGGGACACGCGTGCGGTGGGCGCGTCAAATGGCTGAAGCTCCAGTCGACTCAGCAGGCTCACAAGTGCTGCGCATTCACCAGATTCGGGGTCATCCCGCATCGGCTTCGCCAGGACCTCAGTGAGCAGCAGAACGGAACCGACACCTACCGCTTCGCCCGCAGCGGCATCCGCGAACAGCGCGGCAACCCTAATACCAAGCGGATGGTCTTTGGCCGCCGCGTAGATCAAGACATCGGCGTCGAAGGCGGTCTTTGGGCTCATCGGCCGCTACGACTGCGGCGCACCGCCTTGACGAGTTCGTCCGCACGGTCAGCTTCGAGTGACGGTCCGCGAAGTGGCTCCGATCGTGCCCTTTGAAGTAGGTCATCGATGCGATCGGCTTCATTCCAGACCGGCGAAGCGCGGCGCGCCCTGAGCACATCAGGACTCACCAGCACGGCGACAACGCGCCCGTGCCTGGTGATCGCGACCTCTTCTCCCCTCTCAACGCGGTCGAGCTGGGCGGGAAGGGTCTCGCGCGCGGTGCTGGCGCTGATCGTGGGCATTAGCAAATTGTACGTTGACGTACGATACTGGACAATCAGCGATTGGAATCGACTGCGTACGCGTTGCCGTCCGGGCGATGCTCAATGAGCCGGCTTTCGCCATCCAACGCCACCGTCGTGATCCCACGAGAGGTAGGGCGTTGCAACTGTTCAGCGGGTGGCGAGGGACTGACGCCGACACTCGCAGCGCTGACAGATCGGCCGTTGTCGGTGGCCTCCTATATACAGTCCTGTTCAGATTCGCATGAGAGGTAAGGAGCGCCGTGATCACCGGTGAGTTGAAGAGCAAGGTCGACCGCGTCTGGGACGCGTTCTGGTCGGGGGGTATCTCCAACCCAATTGAGGTGATCGAGCAGATCACCTATCTGCTCTTCATCCGCCGTCTCGACGACCTGGAAACCCTCGCCGAGAACAAGGCCCGACGTACCGGGTCGTCCGAGGGGCTGCGGTTCGGGCCCGACCAGCAGGATCTGCGGTGGTCGCGGTTCAAGAACGACGAGCCCGGTGTCATGTACGGCCTCATCGCCGACGGGGTGTTCCCGTTTCTACGGGCACTCGGCGGTGACGGGTCGACGTATTCCGAGCACATGCGTGACGCCCGCTTCACCATCCCGACCCCGGCGCTGCTGTCGAAGGTCGTCGACATGCTCGACGACATCCCGATGGCTGACCGGGACACCAACGGCGACCTGTACGAGTATCTGCTGTCCAAGATCGCATCGGCCGGCGTGAACGGCCAGTTCCGCACGCCACGCCACATCATCGAGCTGATGGTGAAGATGACCGCACCCGGCCCGACGGACGAGATTTGCGACCCGGCGTGCGGTACCGCTGGCTTCTTGGTGGCTGCATCGGAGTATGTGCGTGACACGCATGAGTCGGTCCTGACTGACGCTTCCCAACGGAAACACTTCCACAACAGCATGTTTCATGGATACGACTTTGATTCGACCATGCTCCGTATCGGCTCGATGAACATGCTGATGCACGGCATCGAAGCTCCCGACATCAGGTACCGCGATTCGCTGTCCGAGGGCGCGTCGGAGGACGCCGAGAAGTACACGTTGATCCTCGCCAATCCTCCTTTCGCCGGCTCGCTGGATTACGAGGCCACGTCCAAAAATCTGCAGCGGGTGGTCAAGACCAAGAAGACCGAACTGCTTTTCGTGGCGCTGTTTTTGAAGCTGCTGAAGCCCGGCGGCCGGGCTGCGGTGATCGTGCCTGACGGTGTACTGTTCGGATCGTCGAAGGCGCACAAGGAACTTCGCCGGATGTTGGTTGAGGACCAGAAGCTCGATGGCATTGTGAAATTGCCGTCCGGAGTGTTCCGTCCCTACGCGGGCGTGTCGACGGCGATCCTACTGTTTACCAAGACCAATTCTGGTGGCACCGAACACGTTTGGTTCTACGACGTCACGGCCGACGGTTTTTCGCTCGATGACAAGCGGAACCCTGTCGAGGCCAACGACCTGTCGGACGCTTTGTCGCGGTGGGCGTTACGCGACGCTTCGGAATTGGAGCGGGAGCGGACAGAGCAATCGTTCTGCGTGCCCATCGCCGACATCGTGGCCCAGGGCTACGACCTGTCACTAAACCGGTACAAGGAGATCGTGCACGACATTGTCGAGCACAGGCCACCGCCGGCGATCATCGCGGAGATCGAGAAGTTGGAGGGCGAGATCGCAAGCGGGTTGGCACAATTGAAGGCGATGCTGTCGTGAAGCGGCCGACCGTTCCAATAGGAGAGGTCGTTCGATTCCAAGCCGGTGTTGGATTTCCCCCAGCGCTGCAAGGACGCGTCAGTGGCGATCTTCCGTTCGCAAAAGTGGGCGACATCTCCAGACATGGCCGCAGCGGCAAGCAGTACATTCGCACAGCCGACCATTACGTCGACAATTCCGATCTAAAACAATTGCGCACGCAACCAATCGCTCCAGGCAGCACGCTCTTCGCAAAGATCGGCGAGGCAATTAGACAAAACCATCGGGTTATCGCCGCACAGCCAATGCTCATCGACAACAATGCGATGGCTGCTATACCCGGAACCAATGTTGATCCAGCCTATCTGTTCCGGTTTTTGCAATCTGTTGACCTCTACCAGTATGCAACTTCCACCACAGTCCCATCACTCAGGAAGTCGGACTTAGAGCGGATTGATATCCCCCTCCCCACGCTATCTGAGCAGCGCCGTATCGCCGCGATCCTCGACCACGCCGACGCCCTGCGAGTCATGCGTAGGCGCTCCATCCGAGCGCTGGCCGAATTGACCGACGCTGCATTCATCGACTGTTTCGGTCACGCGCCGGAACCATCGGCGCTACTTAATGACGTTGCAACAGTGTCGTCAGGAATCACGAAGGGGCGCAGGACTAATGATGCAACATCGCCAATACCCTACCTGGCGGTCGCAAACGTCCAGGCCGGGCGCCTTGAACTAGGTTCAGTCAAAACGATTGATGCAACGTCATCCGAAATTGAGCGCTACCGACTAGAGTTTGGCGATCTGGTCCTCACCGAAGGTGGAGATCCCGACAAGCTCGGCAGAGGAACAGTCTGGCGCGACGAGTTGCCGCTGTGCTTGCATCAAAACCATATCTTCCGCGTCCGCATTCAGGATAGTTCGTCGCTCCACCCCGACTATCTGTCGGCCTTCATCTCCAGCAACCAATCACGGTCGTACTTCCTGAAATCTGCAAAGCAGACCACGGGAATCGCATCGATCAATATGACACAGCTGAAGGCTCTGCCAGTCCACGTACCAACTGCCGAAGCCCAGTTACGCTACCTCGATCTGATCCGGTCAATCAACGCTCAGCGTGCCACCGTTGCCGCGTCAGTCAGCGCGTGCGATCATCTCTTGCTCTCCCTCCGGTCCCGCGCCTTCCGAGGTGAACTCTGATGCCGTTCGCCGTAATCGATTTTGAGACAACGGGTCTGGTTCCTGAGCGCACCGACCGCGTGGTGGAGATCGGCGTCGCCCTCACTGATGATTGCGGCCGAATCGAGCACGAATGGACCACCCTGGTCAACCCGCATCGCGACATCGGGGCTACTCACGTCCACGGCATCCAGGCCTGCGACGTCGTTGACGCACCTGACTTCGCCGCCATCAGCGATTACCTGCTCGAAATGCTCACTGGCCGTGTGGTCGTCGCGCACAACGCCAGTTTCGACATGCGGTTTCTGCATTGGGAGCTCCAGCGGGCCCAGTATGTGATCCCCGAACGACCAGCCGCGCTCTGCACACGAAAATGGGGCGGGCGCATGACGGGGGCCGCCAAGCTCGCCCACTGCTGCGAAGCACTCGGAATCTCACTGATCAACGCGCACTCGGCAATTGGTGATGCTCACGCAACCGCTGAACTCCTGCCACACCTGCTCGCATTCCACGGCAGCTCCCCCGAGTGGCGCTCCGACCTGGACCGGTCGGCGACCTTCGGCTGGCCAGCTGCCCGCAGAGATGCGCCGCAACCTGTCGTCGCTCATCGTGGACAGTCATCTGCCGACCCGTACTCGTGGCTGCGGTCCGTCCTGGGAGCCGCCTGGGTCCCCGCCACTCCTGAAGATGAAGCGTCCTACATGGTTGTGCTGGATAGCGCCTTGCTCGACCGGGAGATCTCACGCAGCGAGGGCAAACAGCTGCTGGCCTCCGCCGAAGCGGCTGGCCTATCCCGGGGAACCGTAGCGCGGCTGCACCAGGACTACTTGCGTGCTGTAGCGAAGGAAGCGCTGGCCGACGGCGTAGTCACCGACGAGGAGCGGTCCGAGCTCAATGCTGTCGCCGCTGCCCTGGGTTTCGGCCCGCCCTACGTCGATGAAGCGCTAGCCTGGGCAGCTGCAGAGGCGCCCGAAACCATAGAGGAAGCGACTGCATTCACGCTACGCCCGGGCGACCGGATCGTGTTCACCGGCGAGATGAATCGTGGCCGCGACGAATGGGTTTCGACGATCTGCGCCGCGGGGCTTGCCTCCGGCGGCATTTCCAAATCGACGCGTCTGCTCGTCGCGGCCGATCCTGACTCGCAGAGCGGCAAAGCTGCCAAGGCGCGCCAGTACGGGATTCCGGTGGTCAGCGAAGCGGCGTTCGAGAAAATGCTCGCCACGTATCGGGCGGCATCGTGAATCCCACAGCGGCACAGTAATTTCTAGGGGGAGATCGTGTTCGACGAGCACTGGATGGTCCAATTCTTGGAAAGGGTGCGCGCGGACAACGCCGAGCAGGGCATCCATGTCCTCTACCGAATCCTCCCAGGCTCGACCCCGAAGTGGGACACCGTCACCCTTCCGGTACAGGGCGCACGCGACCCGCTCATTGGCTTGTCGTATGTCCCGACGGCCACCGTCGTCTACGCGCGGTACCGACCGGCAAAATCAGGCGTCAACTTTCTCGCGTTCGTGTTCTGGCCAGACGGATCGCACTGTGCACTAATCGGGGACAACAGCGGACCAATCCAGTCCGTCGTCGACGGCGCATCCAACTTCCGAATGACGTATCTGGCGCTCAGCAGAATCGCCTGGGACACACCGATGCTGCCAGGTGGTCATTCACCGGATAACTGGATAGTGCGTGCCGCATTGAAGGATTTCGTCACGGAGGTCACCTGCAGTGGCCTTGTCGATAGCGGCGCCACGTATTGGCAAGCCGACGAGAACCTGCGACTCGGCATCGCGAAGCGCATCGCGACGCTACGGCGAGCAGCGAATCCTCACATCGCGGTGGTGACCGAAGGGCAGGACGAGTGGTACAAGCTCCATGATTTCGCCCCGTTTCTCGGCCGGCTCGACTGGTCGGATTTGGATTCCGTAACGCTGGCAACTGATCTCGGCTACACCGACGACGCGGCCCGTTGGTGGACGTCCCAAGGCATCGGGTGCCTGGAGCTGGTAGACCTCCCCACCACGCAGCAGAGTCTGTCCGCACTCAAGGTCAAATATCCGATCGCCGAGGGCAACGTGTGGAGCATGCTCGGCGCTTTCGAACGGGCAGTTAGCAACCACGATGTGTCTCCGGCAGAGCGCATGCGTGCTCGCTGGCAAGCCGACGATCCTCAGGCCCTGTTGCACCTGACGCGGGAAGTCGTTGCGAACAACGCGAATAGGCGGGGACAGATGCTTATCGGGTATGCACGCACCGATAGCGGTCAACTGCAACAACTCTCGCAAGTTGCCGTGAACTACGCAGCCAACTCCATTGGCTTGGATCTCGCGGCCGTCCCTGATATCGACCAGGCCGACGGCGTTCTCCTGATCGGAGTCAATGAGTGCGGTTGGACCGCCCAAGCCGCGAACCGTGACGGCGAGCACGGCGCCGCGGTGAGTTCAGCCGACGACAACCTCCAGTTCGTCGCCCCAATCGCAGACGCAGACAGCGTGGCCGCGCTGCGGCGGACTTTTACCGGGCACGCGAGTTTCGACGTCGACTACACACCATTCGATTGGCTACGGCGACGCATCATGTTCGGCGTCACACGAGCGCTGGAAAAATTGCCAGTGCAGCGCGACGCCATCCGTCCCATCACCGCTGCGCTCGCGACACTCCTCCCCTCGCTCGATGTGGACACCGACACGCAAGATGGGTCGGCCTCAATAGAGAGAATGCTCGATTTGACACTGCTGCTACAAACGATCGCCCATGCGAAAGCAATTGTGGCGGCATCGCTTCCAGCAGACTGGCTGGATGACGCCGAGTCGGGCAACCACGATCCTGCGGCGTTGTGGCAGCTCATCGCCGAAGGTCTTGCAGGAGTCCGACAACTTAGGTGGGACGACTTGGGCGTCGAACCTTTAGCCGAAGCGTGGGCGATTCCCACCGCAGAAGCAACATGGTGGGGGGCTAAAGGGCTGGGACAGCGACAGTTGCTCATGCTCCCGGACGAAACTGAGTCGATGATTCGCGCCGCCAACGTGATCGTACGACTGTCTGACTCCTCCGTACCCACGAAGCATCTGCGCCAGCGGCTGGAACTGCTTTTCGGCCAAGATGTTCCGGTGTTGTGGAGCTTGCTGCCCTAGCATTGTCGGTCCCGTCCGATATACATGCCGGTTAACTACATCGAAGGAGCCAGCATGTCGAACGACTTTCCTCTGAAACCCGGCGACACCGGAACTGTCGCCCAGTTGAGCCTGTGCGCCGGTGGGCTGGTGCGCACCTGGACCGAATCGTCCCGGTTGTGGTCGGTGCCCGACGACGAGTACTTGCGTTCCGTCATGGGATCCGGAACCATCGCCCGCACGGCGCGTGAAGAGCACCGCTTCCGCGAAGTGGCGATCCTCTCCGAGGACACCGGCACCCTGTGGCTCCAATCCCGATTCCCGTCACCAACCGACGATGGCACGTTGCAAGTCCAGGGCAGCATTATCGAACTGCAGCCCGCCCATGAACCGTCGGAATCCACCTACGACGATGTACGCGAACTTCTCACCCAAGCGATCGGCCATGCGCTGAACAACAACGAATATCTGCTGGTCGAGCACGGCGGATGGGACGCGCCGCCGGAGCCATTTTGCCTTTTCATTGTCATTCCCGACGGCGATGGCTTCGTCAGCATCATCGAAACCGCCCCTGCGCCATCGGGTTCAGAAATTTGGGCACCGCACATTGTGGCCGGACATGAGAGCACCACGTTGTCCGCACCAGCCAATGCAGACACCATCGAAGTCGCTCCCCTGATCATGCTGGATGCCATCGAGACGTGGGGCCTCGCGCCGTGGGACCTGGCGTTGACTTTCGGCACCCGGCAATCACCCGCCGTCTAGCGTCACCCACATGGGACTCGATGCGCACGTGGCGTGCAACTGTTTTCGCGACGGACTGTGCACCGAACCGCCAGTTCCCCGAACCATGCTCACGATCAACGAATGCGGCGATGTTGAACTGATCGACGAGCAGAACTGCGACGTAGATGTGGCAAACGACGTCTACGACTGGACGATTCACGCGTGCGCGCACGAGGACATGGTGCTCGTCAGCGAGTGGGTCGGAAACATTTCTGGTGTGGCGTGGCTGCGAAGTGTGGCCGCTGGCCTCCACCCTGAGCGCTTCGGCAAGCTAGCCAGGATCCTGTCTCGACTCAGTGGACTGATGGATAGTTACACTGAACCATCCCGCGTTTGATGCGCACCTCCTTCCTTGGGAAGGTGCATGTCATGCCGAGCAAGTACGACCCGGAGA
>NZ_JBJIAL010000022.1:0-78107 GCF_045310895.1 Mycobacterium sp. SMC-18 | reverse complement strand
GTTCACCATGACTCGTTGATCACAACGCGTGAACCACGCCAGATCCGAAGTCCACCACTCCCCGGGACGCTATCTCGATTTCCACGGGCAACTGTCCGCGCAGCTGCCGCCCGCAGCGGTCAGAGTGGTCTACACCAAGACCGGGAACAGACTCGCCGCAGCGGTCGTAAGGGATTCACGGGCCATTATCGACTTCTCCCTCTACTGGACGGCCGTCGCGACTGAGTCAGAAGCGAGCTACCTCTGCGCCATTCTGAACTCGGGGACCGTGTTGGAGCGAGTAAAGCCGCTGCAAGCCCTGGGCTTGTACGGAGCCCGGCACTTCGATAAGTATGTATTCCTAGTTCCGTTCCCGGAGTACGACAACACCATCGATCTGCACCTGCAGTTGGCGAAGCTCGGCGCCGCGGCCGAGAAACTCGCCGCTGAGGTCGATGTGTCCTCGGCTCGGACGTTCCAGGCTGCGCGGAAGTTGGTCGATAAAGCTCTGAAAGACGCCGGTATCGCCGCCAAGATCAACGCTGCGGTGGCGGAATTGGTCCCTATGGCCGCTATTTCGCTGTAACGACTGCCGTCCCAGTGGGAGGCGATGCGCCGCGCTGTTGGCGGGCGGGCCGAGAGCCGCCCGTGAGATACCGCAGGAGATACCGCAGTGCTTTCATTCGCCCTCATCGGCCGCCAATGCAACCAACAACATATTCGCAGGTCGAGGTCGTTCATCCAGCAGCTGCCGAATGAGTCAAACACAACAAACACCCAGTTCAGAGGATTTTAAGTCCGCTGCCTCTGCCAATTGGGCTATGGGGGCGGGCACCGAGTCAACCGGCGCCGCCATGACGGTAGCGCCCGCCAGTCCGACCGTACGCAGCGGTCCGGCCGAGATCG
This sequence comes from Mycobacterium sp. SMC-18, assembly GCF_045310895.1. Lineage (NCBI taxonomy): Bacteria > Bacillati > Actinomycetota > Actinomycetes > Mycobacteriales > Mycobacteriaceae > Mycobacterium > Mycobacterium sp. SMC-18. Next base: position 77,222 of record NZ_JBJIAL010000022.1, on the reverse strand, counting down.
CAAGATCAACCACAAGTTGAATTGCACGAGAACACTCGTCTACGAGTTGAGGCCTGCTGATATCGATGCTTCACTGGGGAGATGGCGACTTCGCCGACCACACCGAACCGGCAGCCCGATGCACACGACGCGGGCGACAGCCTGGCTGAACGCATCAACGCGCTCTTCGACGCGCATCGGCGTCCCGACGGCCGGATGTGGACCAACGAAGAAGTCGCGACCGCCCTCAAGAAGGCCCATCCCGAAATCAAGGTCGGCGGCGCTTACCTTTCCGCGCTGCGCACCGGCAAGCGGGCGCGCCCCGGCATCGACCTGCTCGGTGCGTTGGCCGACTTCTTTCAGGTGCCGTTGTCGACCATCACCGATCCAGTGCGGTCGCATTCACTCGACGAGCGGCTCGGCGCACTCGATGAATCCGTGCGCGACGATGTCGAACTGATTGCGTTGCGCGCCATCGGCCTCAACAAGGAGAGCCTGGAAACCGTTGCCGCCGTGCTGGATCACGTGCGCGCGCTGCAGGGCCTGCCGACCATAGCCCCCACGAAAGCCGAACGGTAGTCATGGACGCGTCGTGCGGCGCAGCAACAGTTCTGCGATCGACGCGCGAACTCAAGGCGATTCACCGTGACTGCACACGCAAGCTGGTGGCTTTGGGGCTGGACAAGCTCACCACGGTCGATGACATCCGGGCGATCGCCAGCACGAACAGCGGGCGTGACATCCAGCTGCTGCCGTATCGCTTATCGGGCAGCGGTGTGCACGGCATGTTGGTGCGCACCGGCCCCACCGACTACGTGGTCTTCGACAGCGAGACCACCACGATGCACCGCGAGCACATCATCCTGCACGAGCTCAGCCACGTGCTGTGCGGCCACTCCGCCGCCGGCCCAACCGGCCCCGCCGAAGTGCTGCGCCGGGAGAACTACCTGGACCGCCAGGAGATCGAGGCCGAAACACTCGCCTCCATCATGGGGCAACGAGTCAGACGCGGTGCACCGCAAACCGTCTCGCTATCGAACGCCAACTTGGGTCGCGTTCTCGCGTCGCTGAGACTCGAGGGCGATTCAGCGAGGCCGTGATGTCTTCGGTGGCCCAGATGCTCGAGAACACGGCCTTCAGTTATGCGGTCTCCGCAGCGTTCATGTGGGGTGCCGTCGTCGTGGTGGCCCTGGCCATCAGCCGGTCCCCCGTGCGGCCGCCTGCGTCCATCGCGCTGCTGATGTCGTTCCTGTTCAAGGGAATTGCGGTCACGCTTTCCATTCCGAGCGTGTCGGCATGGCTGGACCGGGCGATCGGGGTGCACAACATCTGCCGACTCATCCTGAGCCTGACCGGGGGCATGGCGTGGACTGCGTGTGTCCTCGCGGTCATCACGTTCTGGGGCGAGTCCGGCCGACGCGCCTATCGCCGATTGCGCCTGTGGATCGTTCTGGCCTGCCTGGCCGCCGTCGCGTTGATCGTCTGCTGGATCGCGGCACCGGAGGCCGAACTCCCCGTCGATTTCTACGCCGCGCACGGCGGCGAGCCCGTCTGGGTCACCTACATGCTGCTGTACCTGGGCACGTATGCCCTTGGCGCAGTGATCATTATCGTGCGGTGCCTGCAGTACGCCCGCTACCACGAGGTGGCCTGGCTGCGGCGCAGTCTGCTGCTCACCGCCGCCGGAGCCGCGCTGTGCCTGGTCTTCTGCCTGCTGCGTGCGGACTCGGCCATCTACGGACTGCTCACCAACCGCAGTATGTCCTGGCAGCACCTGGCACCATTCGTCGCCGCCGTAGGGCAGGTGCTGATCGCCATAGGTCTTGCGGGACCGTCCTTTTCCCAACTGGCCCGCGCAGCAGTCCGTCGCGTACAGACCTACCGGTGGCACCGGCAACTGGAGCCGCTGTGGACCGCGCTCTACGAAGGCAATTCACACATCGCTCTCGCGCCGCCTCGGGCCCCGATCGGCGATCACGACTATCGGCTGTACCGCCGCATCGTCGAAATCCGCGACGGACTCAGCGCCATCCGTCCTTATGTCTGCGATGACCCCGCAAAAACCTCAGCGGCGCAACAAATCCGCAGCGCGATTGAACATCAACGCACCAGGCAGATTCCGGTCGGCGATTCGCATGGCCAGATCGCCGGCGAGCCGTGGGGAACCGAGCCGACCAACGAACTCAGCTGGCTCCTCGAGGTCTCGCGCGAGCTGCGGGCACCGGCGATCTCGCGGCGGTGAATCAACCCACAGCGCTGAGTTTCTCGATATCCGGGAACTCTGCCAAGCGGAAGAATGCCTCGGCCCGGTCCAGAATGCGGTCACGCATCGCGATGGTCTGCCCGTGGTCGGCACCCTCGAGCAGCGTGAAATAGGCGCGCGGCATCAGAGCCGCGGCATGGCGGGAATCGGCCAATCGCAACATGTCTCGGGAACCAGCGAAGAACAGCGACGGCGTCTGGACCTGTGCCAGCACGTCCTCAGCAACGCCGGGTTCGGCATCCCACTGCCGCATCAAGGCGACGAGCCCCCGCGCGCCGAGGGCATCGACCGTGGCGCGAAATCCCGAGCCCATCGTCGTACCGCGATGCTCCTGCCAGCCCCGCACGAATCCCTCGACGCCCCACTTCTCCGTCACCGCAATGGCATCGGGGAACATCACCACGTTGACCGCACCGCGTTGCGGCCGGGACGACGAGCCGGCGACCACCAGAGACGCGAGCCGTTCCGGCGCGACCGCCGCCAGGGTCAAACCGATGCGACCTCCCAGCGAGTACCCCAGGTAATGCGTCTGAGTGATCCCGAGGTGGTCGAGCAGTGCGCACACGTCGCGCACCGACGCCTGAATGTCGTACCCGGCGGGGTGTTCGGGCTTGTCGCTGCGCCCGTGGCCGCGCACGTCGATGGTGATGACCCGGTAGCGCTGCGCCAACTGCGCTACGTAGCCGTGCTTGGACCACACTTTCGAGGACTGCAACGATCCGTGCACGAGCAGCACGTCGCCGCATGCCGCACCGGGACGTCGCCGGCCCCAGGTCTGATATGCAACTCGGGCGCCATCGGGACCGTTGCGCCGCAGGAAACCTGTTTCGGTGGCCGTCATTTCGACGGGAACGGCTGTGGATGTGAGCGTGGACATGAGTGAGGGCGCCTTCCCAACACAGTGAGCACTGCCGGACGTAACCGCGCGCGACGCTGCGCATCACTCAACTGACCGTTACCAGATTGAGTAACAAATCAACTGTCCGTTGAATTCGCTCCTACGTCAAGTCGAGAGCCGCAAAAATGCCGTTTCAGAACGTGGCCCGGGCGCCGGCACTGACCACACCGAGCACTTCGGACGCCTGGAGGGGAGGGCTGAGGTAGAACCCCTGCAACACATCGCATCCGAAATCCCGCAACTGAGCCGCAGATTCGGCGCTCTCGATGCCCTCGGCGACGATCCCGAAACCGAGCTTGTGCGCGAGGTCGATGATGGTGCGCACCACCAGCGCGGCACGATCGTCGACCGTGACTCGGGCGATGAAGTCGTGGTCCAGCTTGATCTCGTCGACCGGCAGATCGGACAGGTACGTCAGGGCGGAGTAACCGGTGCCGAAATCGTCGAGGGCGATCCTGATGCCGCGATCGAGCAGGCCTGTCAGCACCGTTCGGGTGTCTTCCATGTTGTCGACGAACAGGTCTTCGGTGATCTCGACCGCAAGGGCCGACGACGGCAGCCCACGGTCGTCCAGCGCCTGACACAGGTGGTCCGGCAGGTTCAAATCGCTCAGCAACGGCGCGAAAAGGTTAACGGCCACAGGCACTTCCGCCCCGGCGGCGTACCACCGGAGCGCATCATCGAGTGCCATGTTGACGACCAGCCCCGTGGCCTGTTCCATCAGACCGTGCTCACGCACCAACGGCAGGAAATCCGCGGGCCGCAATAAGCCGCGGTCCAGATGACGCCACCGCAGCAACGCCTCGACCCCAACGACAGCGGCCGTGTGCGCATCGAATTTGGGTTGATAAACCAGAGAGAGTTCGTCTCGCTCGATCGCCTGGCGAAGGTCCATGAGGAGTTCAGAGATGGCTCGCTCACCCCCGCCCCGCATCGAAGCACGCGACCGCATCAGGCAGTGTCGCTTGAGGCAATCCTGACCCAATGTCTCGCGCGGGTCAATCATTGCGCTCTGGGTAAAGCGGACCGCGCCGCCTCGCCTCACCGGCCCTGACGTGTAGTTGTTCCGTCTGATCGTCGTGCACGTCCGCGTCATTCGGCCCGACGGAGCAGCAGCGACCGTTCCGCCTCGTTGGTGCTGAGTTCGGCGGCACGCGTGAATGCCGCCGACGCCTCGGCGGTTCGACCCAAGCGCTCCAACAGATCTCCGCGCACCGCGTGCGGCAGCGGCGATCGTGGCAGCGGATCCGGCCCGAGCGCGTCGAGCACCGCCAGTCCCGCTTCGGCCCCATACGCACGTCCGTGCGCCACCGCGCGGTTCACCTCGACGACGGGACCCGGCGCGGCGAGCGCCAGCACGTCGTACAGGTCCGCGATCCGCTGCCAATCGGTGTCCTCGGCCCGCATCGCCCGCGCATGACACGCGGCGATGGCCGCCTGCAAGAAGTAAGTCCCGACGGGCGCACCCGTCTCAGCGAGCTGCTCGGCCCGGGCCAGTACCTGGAGACCACGGCGCCGCAGCAGGTGATCCCACCGGGCCCGGTCCTGATCGTCCAGCAGCACCGGCGCACCGTCGCGGTCCACGCGAGCGGGAATCCGCGACGCCTGAAGTTCGAGAAGTGCTTGCAGCCCAAGTGAATCCGGGATATCCGGCACCATGGCAGCCACCATGCGCGCCAGCCGGATCGCTTCGAAACAGAGGTCCGGGCGCGTCCAGTCAGCGCCGGTCGTCGCCACATACCCCTCGTTGAAGGTGAGGTAGATGGCGGCCAGCACGTCATCAAGGCGGGCGACGCGCTCGGCCCCCACCGGCAGCTCCATGTCCGCACCGACGAGGGTCTTCTTCGCACGGCTGATCCGTTGTGCCATGGTCGGTTCGGGCACCAGGAAGGCTCGGGCGATCTCAGCGGTGCTCAGCCCCGACACCAGCCGCAGCGTCAGCGCCGCACGCGACGCCGGGGCCAGGCCCGGGTGACACGTCAGGAACATCAGCCGGAGCACGTCGTCTTCGATGAAGTCGACCTGCCCTGCGAAATCGGGCATGTCGACCTCCTCCAGGCGGTGTCCGATCTCCTCGGTCTTGCGGCGCAGCGTCTCGGCGCGACGGATGTGATCGATCGCGCGGCGCTTCGCCGCCGTCATCAGCCACGCGGCGGGGTTGGCGGGAATTCCACTCGCGGGCCATTCCTCCAGCGCCGCGACCAGCGCGTCCTGCGCGACGTCTTCCGCGAGTTCGATGTCGCGGGTCATGCGGGTCAGCGCCGCCACGAGGCGCGCCGATTCGGCGCGCCAGGCGGCGGTCACTGCCTCGGCGCCGGCCGAACCGGCACCCCCGATATCGGTCACCGCCAATCAGGCGCCCGGTTCCTGCTCGCCCACGGGACACCCGGTGGCCTCGGGGCCTTCGATCAGATGCAGCTCAACGCGGCCTTCCCACTCGGGCCAGTGCTCCCGGTGCAGTTCAGTGAAGGAACGGGCCCCCTCGACGGCCTCGGCGTGGTTGCGGTACTCCAGCATGGCGAACCCGCCGATGATCTCCCTGCTCTCGGTGAAAGGTCCATCGGTCGTGCTCATCTGGCCGGAACGGACCTGGTAGCCGATACGGTTCTCGCCCTGCCCCAGCCCCCCGCCGTCGAGGTAGATGCCGTCCGCGGCGTTCTTGCCGACGTAGACCTCCATCGCATCCATCAGGGCCTACGGAGGCGGACCCTGGTTGGGATCCATGATGACCAAACCCATGTAGCGCATTGCCTGACCTTTCGTCGTTGTGTCAATCCTTCACACACACGTCGAACGGCGGGGGCGGATTTCGACACGGCGCACGAAAAGAATTTTGGCGACACAACGTGCCCCTGAGAGCGTCGCCGAGGATATATAGGCGCAGCGACGCTGTCAGCGGCACGTTGTGTCAGCGCCGAGCAGGTGACGGCCTCGGTCAGGCCACGGGGACGACGGCCTGGCGCACCGGCTCGCTGCGGTAGCGCGAGGCCGGACCGTCGATCCGGAACAGCCGCCACAACACCTTGGCAACCGGGTTCATCAGGCCGGTGTCCTCGGCGAGCATGCGCACGTCACCGTAGAACTCGCGCAGCATCGTCCTGGATTCCGGCGCACGCCAGAAGATCTCTTTCTTCACCGACTTCGGAATGTCGAATTCACGCCAGAAGACGCGGGGCGGCTTGGCGATGAGCGAGGCCGCGACCCGGAAGCCCAGCGGATAGAACAGCGACAGCACAAAGCGGTTGAACGGCCGCATCTCCGGGATCCGCCGGCGCAGGAACTCGTGGGCGAACGAGATGTGCCGCGCTTCCTCGGCGACGTGGATCGCCATGACGCGCTCCATGATCGGGTGTATCGAACTGCCCTCGCGCAGAATGGATTTCTGCATGTGGTCGATGGGCTCCTCGCCGCAGAGCACCATCATGAAGAAGAACGCCGGCATGGGGCTCGCGAACAGCGGGAAGAGCCAGTTGATCCATTTGACCCAGCGCGGCAGGCCCGGGACGTCCACGCCGACGTGATTGACCATCTCCTGGAACATCAGGGTGTGGTTGCCCTCTTCGTTCGCTTCGTGCAGGCAATACCGGTATTCGGGGCTGCCGTTGGGCACCCAGAAGGTGTAGGCGAGCAACCCGCGGATCAGCATGCTCTCGAACTGTTGGCCCGCCTTGGCGACGTTGGCCTGGCGCCACATGCCGATCGCGATCTGCTTGTCCAGCGGTTGCGCCTGATACCAGGCGCTCATACCGATGGGGTCGCTCTTGGCGAGCACCCAGCGCGGGTCGTTCTCCGTCACCCGGAACTCGGGCGAATCCCACGAAACGTCCAGGTAGGGGTTGAAGTTCCGGCGCACCGAACCCGCGGAAAGCGTCTCCAGATTCGCGCAGTAGTCGACGTCGTCGCGCACGTCCATACCGGCGCGCCACCGGCGGATCGTCTTCGTAGCTGCCATGACATCAACCTCCCACGCGGGCACCGTTGCCCGCCCAGTTATATGGGACCCCCGGTCCCATATGATTGTCAAGGGTCGCTTCGCCGCCGGGCTTGAAGAAGATCGCCAAACGCCCGATCGTGACCATCAAGTTCGCGTTCGGCGAGTGGTCGCCCTAGACGTCCATCTCGATCAGCACCCGGCGCAGCAGCTTGCCGGTGGTGTTGCGCGGCAGCTCGTCGACGAACACCACGTCGCGCGGCACCTTGTGCCGGGCCAGATTGTTCTTGACGAACGCCTTGATCTCATCGGCGTCCTGCGCCGCGCCCGGCTTCGGAACGATGAAGGCGCGCAACCGCTTTCCCCATTCGACGTCATCGACGCCGACCACCGCCGCGTCATAGATGTCGTCCCGCTCGGCCAGCAGTTCTTCGATCTCCTGCGGGAACACGTTCTCGCCACCGGAGACGATCATGTCGTCGTCACGGCCGTCGACGAACAACAGCCCGTTCTCGTCGAAGTGCCCCATGTCGCCGCTGGACATGTAGCCGTCGATGATCTGCTTGGTCCGGCCGTCGGTGTAACCGCTGAACGGTGCGCCATTACGGACGAAGATGCGGCCGCGCTTGTTCTTCCCGGTGATGCGCCGGTCGTTCTCGTCGTACAGCACCACCTCGCACGTCACCGGCGCCCGCCCGGCCGTGCCCGGGGCGAGACGCAGTTCGGCGGGAGTGGCGACGCTGGCGATGGCGCATTCGGTTGAGCCGTACAGGTTGTGGAGCACATCGCCGAAGGTGTCCTGGACCCGGTTGGACAGTTCCGGACTCAACGCCGACCCCGCGATCAGGATGGTCTTCAGCGACGACGTGTCGTACTTGCCGATGACCTCGGGCCCCAGTTCGACGATCCGGTGCAGCATCGTCGGCACCGCGACGAGCATGTCGGCCCTGTGCTCGGCGATGAGCTGCAGGGTCCGCTCGGCGTTGAACCGCCGGGCGGTCACCACCTTGTTCCCCAGCGCGGCGCCGACGGTGTAGGTGGCCCACCCGGTGCTGTGGAAGATCGGCGAGACGATCACCATGGTCCCCTTGCGGGGGAACGGAATTCGGTCGATGATCTGCGCCGAGGCCAACGGCGACACCGAGCTTCGGGGCGCACCCTTCGGCAGGCCCGTCGTGCCGCTGGTGAGGATCACCGAGCCACCAGCCTTGCTCGGCGGGGGCAGCGGCTCGGTGGAGTTGGCCGCGACGATCGCGTCGAGGGTCTGCGCCGACTCGGGCACCTCATGGCCCTCGTCCACCCAGGTCAGCACACGCGGCATGTCCGCGGGCAGGGCGTCGAGCAGACCGAGGAACTCGCTGTCGTGCAGCACCACCTTGACGCCTTCGCGCTCACAGACCTGAGCGAACTGCGGTTTGGCGAAACCGGTGTTCATCAGCACCAGCCGGGCCCCGAGCTTTCCGCACGCCACCATGGCCAGGATCAGGCCACGATGGTCGCGGCACAGCAGCCCGACCACGGAGCCTTCGGTCACGCCCAGGCCCTGCAGGCCGCGGGCCAGCGCCCACGACTGGTCGTTCACCTGCCGGTAGGTCAACGTGCCCCGTTCATCCACCAGCGCCGGCAGCCCCGCGTACTTACGTGCGCCCTGGATCGCCATGGTCGCCTGCGGGCCGAATATCGGAGCGTTCTTCGCCGTCTCGATCATGACCCCGGGGTTGGCGAGGTCCAGGAAGCCGGTCTCGAACAGCCTGCGTAGCGCGGTTGCGGATTCCGCTATGCGGCCCAGCTTCTGCTGCACTCCACCGACGACGTCCAACACCACATGCCTCCCGAGGTTTGAGGGGTGATCGGCCCCACACTGCATGGCACGTTAGCCGGTTGCGCGCCCACGCGACATCAACTGCTTACGACTCCCACCGGCCGGGCCGCCCGTAAATGCCCCGGCGCCGGCCGCCGACGGTGTGCAAAACATCACATGACCAGGCATTTGTCGCGCCGCGCGCGTCCTGGGTCCGGCACTCGCCGCGGAATTCCGTAAAGGAAGCCGGGCAGGCCGTAAAGAAGGCGTCAAGATCGCCGGAAGCCCTCTCCCACGGGTCGATGCTGACGAGGTCGCCGAGGGCCGGCGACCCGTTTACGTGTGGGAGAACCCATGTCTGTAGTGGTGTTCGTGGTGCTGACGGTGGCGATCTTCGCCCTGCTCGGCGTGATCCAGAAGAGCGTCGAGAAGGGTGTAGGGCGCTCATGAACTACGCCAACACCATCGGCCTGGTGCTGTGTCTGGTGATCGCACTGTTCCTGGTCGCCGCACTGCTCTTTCCGGAGCGGTTCTAGTGAGCCCCACCGCCGCGGGAATCGCGTTCCTGCTCTCCCTGATCGTCGCGCTCGCCGCGGTGCATGTGCCGTTGGGCGACTACATGTTCCGCGTATATGCGTCCGAAAAGCATTCGCGCGCTGAACGTCTCATCTACAAAGTGATCGGCGCTGACCCGGAGGCCGAGCAGAACTGGGGGGCCTACGCCCGCAGCGCCCTCGCCTTCTCGGCCGTCTCGCTGCTGTTCCTCTTCTTCTTCCAGCTGGTGCAGGGTGTCCTGCCGCTGCACCTGAACGATCCGGCCACCCCGATGACTGCCGACCTGGCGTGGAACACCGCCATCAGCTTCGTCACCAACACCAACTGGCAGGCCTACTCGGGTGAGACGACGCAGGGCCACCTGGTGCAGATGGCCGGTCTGTCGGTGCAGAACTTCGTGTCGGCAGCCGTCGGCATGGCCGTCGCGGTCGCGCTCGTGCGCGGGTTCGCCCGTCGGCACGCCACCGAACTGGGCAACTTCTGGGTCGACCTGGTGCGCGGCACCATCCGAATCCTGTTGCCACTGGCCGTTATTGCCGCGCTGATTCTCATCGCGGGCGGCGCCATCCAGAACTTCCACCTGCACGACCAGATCGCCGATACCCTGGCCGGCGCGCAGCAGACCCTCACCGGCGGTCCGGTGGCCAGCCAGGAATTGATCAAGGAGCTGGGTACCAACGGTGGCGGTTTCTTCAACGCCAATTCGGCGCACCCGTTCGAGAACCCCAACGCATGGACCAACTGGGTGGAAATCTTCCTGCTGCTGGTGATCTCGTTCTCGCTGCCGCGCACGTTCGGTCGCATGGTCGACAGCCGTAAGCAGGGCTACGCGATTGTCGCCGTGATGGCAGTGCTGGCCGTCATCAGCTGCAGCCTCATGCTGGTGTTCCAGAACCAGCACCACGGCACCGTGCCGACCGCCATCGGGGCGTCGATGGAAGGCGTGGAACAGCGCTTCGGCGTGGCCAATTCGGCGGTCTTCGCCACCGCCACGACCCTGACCTCGACCGGTGCCGTGGACTCGTTCCACGACTCGTACACGTCGCTGGGCGGCATGATGACGATGTTCAACATGCAGCTCGGTGAGGTCGCTCCGGGCGGTACCGGGTCGGGCCTGTACGGCATGCTGATCCTCGCGGTCATCACGGTGTTCGTGGCCGGCCTGATGGTCGGGCGCACGCCCGAATACCTGGGAAAGAAGATCACCCCGCGGGAGATCAAGCTGGCGGCAAGCTATTTCCTGGTGACCCCGCTGATCGTGTTGACCGGCACCGCTTTTGCGATGGCTCTCCCGGGTGAGCGCGCGGCGATGCTGAACTCGGGCCCGCACGGCCTGTCCGAAGTGCTGTACGCCTTCACCTCGGCGGCCAACAACAACGGCTCGGCGTTCGCGGGTCTGTCGGTCAATACGGTCTGGTACAACACGGCTTTGGGCCTGGCGATGCTGATCGGCCGTTTCCTGCCGATGATCCTGGTGCTGGCCCTTGCCGGCGCACTGGCCAAGCAGGGCAGCACTCCCCCGTCCATCGGCACGCTGCCGACGCACCGACCCCAGTTCGTCGGCATGGTCGCCGGCGTGACGCTGATTCTCGTCGCCCTGACCTTCCTGCCGGCGCTGGCGCTCGGCCCCCTTGCTGAAGGAATTCACTGATGTCCGATACCGCTGTAAAGGGCGGCCTGCTCGACCCGAAGATGTTGTGGAAGTCCATGCCGGACGCGCTGCGCAAGCTGGACCCCCGCACCCTGTGGCGCAACCCGGTGATGTTCATCGTCGAGGTCGGCGCCGTCTGGTCCACGGTCCTGGCCGTCCTGAACTCCAGCTGGTTCGCCTGGCTGATCGTGTTCTGGCTCTGGCTCACAGTCGTTTTCGCCAACCTCGCCGAAGCGGTCGCCGAGGGACGTGGCAAGGCGCAGGCCGCCAGCCTGCGAAAGACCAAGTCCGACACCATGGCCCGCAAGCTGGTCGGGTGGGCGCCGGGCAACGCCGGTACCGAGGAAGAGATCGCCGCGCCCCTGCTGCAGCAGGGCGACATCGTCGTCGTCGAGGCCGGGCAGGTCATCCCCGGTGACGGCGACGTCGTGGAAGGCATTGCCTCCGTGGACGAATCGGCGATCACCGGCGAGTCGGCGCCCGTCATCCGGGAGTCCGGTGGCGACCGGTCAGCTGTCACCGGCGGCACCACGGTGCTGTCCGACCGGATCGTCGTACAGATCACCCAGAAGCCGGGCGAGAGCTTCGTCGACCGCATGATCGCGCTGGTCGAGGGCGCCAACCGACAGAAGACGCCCAACGAGATCGCGCTCAACATCCTGCTGGCCGCGCTGACGATCATCTTCGTGTTCGCCGTCGCGACGCTGCAGCCGCTGGCCATCTATTCGAAGGCCAACAACCCCGGCGTGCCGGACACCGAGGCGCTCGACGGCTTCGGCGTCACCGGCATCGTGATGGTCTCGATGCTCGTGTGCTTGATTCCCACCACGATCGGCGCACTGTTGTCGGCCATCGGCATCGCCGGCATGGACCGGCTGGTGCAGCGCAACGTGCTCGCCATGTCGGGTCGTGCCGTCGAAGCCGCCGGTGACGTCAACACCCTGCTGCTCGACAAGACCGGCACCATCACGCTCGGCAACCGGCAGGCCGCGGGCTTCCTCCCGGTACCCGGCGTCACCGCCGAACAACTCGCCGACGCGGCGCAGCTGTCCAGCCTCGCCGACGAGACCCCCGAGGGCCGGTCGATCGTGGTGTACGCCAAGCAGGCTCACGGCCTGCGGGCCCGCACCCCGGGAGAGCTGACCGACGCCACGTGGGTCGAGTTCACCGCCCTGACCCGCATGTCCGGTGTCGACCTGCACGACGGCCAGAAGCTGCGCAAGGGTGCGGCCAACTCCGTCGCCGACTGGATTCGGACCAACGGCGGCACTGTGCCCGTTGAGTTAGGCGAGATCGTCGACGGCATCTCCGCGGCAGGCGGTACCCCGCTGGTGGTGGGTCGGGTCGTCGACGGGCGGGCCGAAGTCCTCGGCGTCATCCACCTCAAGGACGTCGTCAAGCAAGGCATGCGCGAGCGGTTCGACGAGATGCGCAAGATGGGCATCCGCACCGTCATGATCACCGGCGACAATCCGTTGACCGCCAAGGCGATTGCCGACGAGGCCGGGGTCGACGACTTCCTCGCCGAGGCCACCCCCGAGGACAAGCTCGCGCTGATCAAGAAGGAGCAGGCCGGCGGCAAACTCGTCGCGATGACCGGTGACGGCACGAACGACGCTCCCGCCCTGGCGCAGGCCGACGTCGGCGTCGCGATGAACACCGGCACCTCGGCGGCCAAAGAGGCCGGCAACATGGTCGACCTCGACTCCGACCCGACCAAGCTCATCGAGATCGTCGAGATCGGCAAGCAGCTGCTCATCACCCGCGGCGCCCTGACCACGTTCTCCATCGCCAACGACATCGCGAAATACTTCGCGATCATCCCGGCGATGTTCGTGGCGCTGTTCCCCGGCCTGGATCTGCTGAACATCATGCGGCTGCACAGCCCGCAGTCGGCGATCCTGTCGGCGGTGATCTTCAACGCCCTGGTCATCATCGCGCTGATCCCGCTGTCGCTGCGCGGTGTCCGGTACACCCCCAGCAGTGCGTCAAAGCTCTTGAGCCGCAACCTGTACGTCTATGGCCTGGGCGGCATCGTCGCCCCGTTCATCGGCATCAAACTCATCGACCTGCTCATCCAGTTCATCCCGGGGATGTCTTAATCATGAACATTGGCAACCTGATTCGCGTACACAGCGCCGCCCTGCGGGCGCTACTGGTCCTGACCGTCATCACCGGTCTGGCCTACCCGGTGCTCGTCTGGGCCATCGCCCAGCTGCCCGGGCTCAAGGACAAGGCCGACGGCTCGCTCGTCACGGCGGGTGGCAAGGTGGTCGGCAGCTCCCTGATCGGCCAGCTGTTCACCGATGCCAAAGGCAATGCGCTGCCGCAGTATTTCCAGAGCCGGCCGTCCAATGCCGGCACCGGGTACGACCCGATGGCCAGCGGTGCGGGCAATCTCGGACCGGAGAGCATCGTCGACGCCGCCGGCAAGCCGAGCCTGCTGACCCAGGTGTGCACCCGCAGCTACGCCGTCGCCGGGGCCGAAGGGCTGGACCGCGCCGCGGGAGCCCGTCCGTTCTGCACCGCCGACGGCGTGGGCGCGGTGCTGTCGGTGATCGGCCCGCGGGACGCCACCGGCAACGTCACCCACCCCTCCAAGGTGGTCAGCGTCAACCAGCCGTGCGCCACCACCAAGGTGCCGTTCCTGGCGACGTACGAGGGCGTGCGGGTCGAATGCGCCACGGACGGCGCGGATTACACCGCCGGCCAGATCGTCGCGATCCGCGGCGCGGCGCCCGCCGATCCGCAGGTGCCGGCCGATGCCGTCACCGCCAGCGGCAGCGGCCTGGATCCCGACATCTCGGCCGACTATGCCGACCTGCAGGTGGACCGCGTCGCGAAGGCGCGGCACCTTTCCGCCGACGAGGTCCGGGCGCTGGTGCGCGACAACACCAAGGGCCGCGTGCTGGGCTTCATGGGTGAGCCGCGGGTCAACGTCCTGCAGCTGAATCTCGCGTTGGACCAGAAGCACCCAGCCCGTATTGGATGATGGGAGACATGGGAACGCCGGACAAGCGGGGCGAGCTACGCATCTACCTGGGTGCGGCCCCCGGCGTGGGCAAGACCTTCTCGATGCTCGGCGAGGCGCACCGCCGCCTCGAGCGCGGCACCGACGTCGTCGCGGCCGTGGTCGAGACACACGGGCGCAAGAAGACGGCCCAGGCGCTGGAAGGCATCGAACGGATCCCGCCGCGGTTCATCGACTACCGCGGCGGGACGTTCGCCGAACTGGATGTTCCCGCGGTGCTGGCCCGCCACCCCGAGGTGGTGCTGGTCGACGAACTGGCGCACAGCAATACGCCCGGCAGCAAGAACGCCAAACGCTGGCAGGACGTCGAAGAACTGCTCGCGGCCGGCATCACTGTCATCTCCACCGTCAACGTCCAGCACCTGGAGAGCCTCAACGACGTCGTCGCCCAGATCACCGGCATCGAGCAGCAGGAGACCGTGCCGGACTCCGTGGTGCGCAGTGCCGCCCAGATCGAACTCGTCGACATCACGCCGGAAGCGTTGCGCCGCAGACTCTCCCACGGCAACGTGTACGCACCGGAACGTGTCGACGCGGCGCTGTCCAACTACTTCCGGCAGGGCAACCTCACCGCCCTGCGCGAACTGGCGCTGCTGTGGCTGGCCGACCAGGTCGACGCCGCGCTCGCGAAATACCGCGCCGAGCACAATATTTCGGATACCTGGGAAGCCCGCGAACGCGTCGTCGTGGCGGTCACCGGCGGCCCCGAATCCGAGACGCTGGTACGGCGCGCATCGCGCATCGCCTCCAAATCGAGTGCCGAACTTATGGTGGTGCACGTCGTCCGCGGCGACGGCCTGACGGGCGTCTCCGCCCCGCAGATGGGCAAGGTCCGCGAACTGACCGCCAGCCTCGGCGCCACGCTGCACACCGTCGTCGGTGGCAGCGACGGTGACGTGCCCAGTGCCCTATTGGATTTCGCGCGCGAGATGAACGCCACCCAGCTGGTGCTGGGCACGTCACGACGCTCGCGCTGGGCCCGGCTCTTCGACGAGGGCATCGGCGCCAAGACCGTCCAGAACTCCGGCAAGATCGACGTGCACATGGTCACCCATGAGCAGTCCCAGCCGGGCTGGTCGTGGTCGACGGCAACCCGCGGGCAGCGCCATCTGACGTCGTGGTTGGCCGCCCTCGTCGTGCCCGCCATCATCACCGCCATCGCCTCCCTGCTGGACCCGTTCCTGCACGTCGGCGGCGAGAGCGCGGTGTTCTTCATCGGCGTGCTGGTCGTCGCGCTGCTCGGCGGTGTCGCCCCGGCCGCGTTGTCGGCGGTGCTGTCCGGCCTGCTGCTCAACTACTTCTTCGTCGCGCCGCGCTACAGCTTCACCATCGCCGACCCCGACAGCGCTTTGACCATCGTCGTGCTGCTGGCCGTCGCGGTCGCCGTCGCCGCGCTGGTCGACGGCGCCGCCAAACGGTCCAGGGAGGCCCGGCACGCCTCCCAGGAAGCCGAGCTGCTGGCCCTGTTCGCCGGCAGCGTGCTGCGCGGCGCCGACCTCACCACGCTGCTCGAACGCGTCCGCGAGACGTACGCGCAACGGGCCGTCAGCCTGCTGCACGAGGAGGACGGCATCGTCGCCTGTGTCGGCAAAGACCCCTGTGTGACAGTCGATTCCGCCGACACCGCCATCGAGGTCAGCGACGACGAATACTGGCTGCTGATGGCGGGCCGCAAGACCGAGGCGCGCGATCGCCGGGTGCTCGGCGCCGTCGCACGGCAGGCGGCCGGGCTGGTGCGCCAGCGCGCCCTGGCCGAGGAAGCCGGCCGCGCCGAGGCGCTCGCCAAGGCCGACGAACTGCGCCGCTCCCTGCTCAGCGCCGTCAGCCACGACCTGCGCACCCCGCTGGCCGCGGCCAAGGCCGCGGTATCGAGCCTGCGCAGCGAGGACGTCGGATTCTCGCCCGAGGACACCGCCGAACTGCTGGCCACCATCGAGGAATCGGTGGATCAGCTGACCGCGCTGGTGGGCAACCTCCTCGACTCGTCGCGACTGGCGGCCGGCGTCGTGAAGCCCGAGCTGCGCCGCGTGTACATGGAAGAGGTCGTGCAGCGGGCGCTGCTCGGAATCAGCCGCGGAGCAACCGGTTACGCGAACCGCGGCCTCGACCGGGTCAAGGTCGAAGTGGGCGACGCCGTCGCGCTGGCCGATGCGGGACTGCTGGAGCGGGTGCTGGTCAACCTCATCGACAACGCGCTGCGCTACTCCGCGGGCAGAGTGGTGCGGGTGAACGCCGGACAGGTCGGCGAGCGGGTGCTGGTCACCATCGTCGACGAGGGGCCGGGCATCCCCCGCGGCGCCGAGGAACAACTGTTCGCGCCGTTCCAGCGCCTCGGCGACCACGACAACAGCACCGGTGTGGGACTTGGCCTTTCGGTGGCGCGCGGTTTTGTCGAAGCAATGGGCGGCACCATCTCTGCCACCGACACTCCCGGTGGCGGGCTGACGGTCGTGGTGGACCTGGCAGCCGCGGGAAAGGATCGGGTGTGACACGGGTTCTGGTCATCGACGACGAACCACAGATTCTGCGTGCGCTGCGCATCAACCTGTCGGTGCGCGGCTACGACGTCTCGGTCGCCGCCACCGGCGCCGAGGCCCTGAAGTCGGCCGCCGAACACAAGCCCGACGTCGTGATCCTGGACCTCGGCCTGCCCGACATGTCCGGCATCGACGTGCTGGCCGGGCTGCGCGGCTGGCTCACCGCGCCCGTCATCGTGCTGTCGGCGCGCACCGACTCCATGGACAAGGTCGAGGCCCTCGACGCCGGCGCCGACGACTACGTCACCAAGCCATTCGGCATGGACGAGTTCCTGGCCCGGCTCCGCGCCGCGGTGCGACGGGGTGCGGCCGCGTCCGAGACCGACGAGCCCGTCGTCGAGACATCGTCGTTCACCGTCGATCTGGCGGCCAAACGCGTGACGCGCAGCGGAGTCGAGGTGCATCTGACGCCCACCGAGTGGGGGATGTTGGAGATGCTGGTGCGCAACCGCGGCAAGCTCGTGGGCCGCGAGGAGCTGCTCAAAGAGGTGTGGGGTCCGGCCTATGCCAAGGAGACCCACTATCTACGGGTGTATCTCGCGCAACTGCGCCGCAAGCTCGAGGTCGACCCGTCACACCCCAAACACCTGCTGACCGAGGCCGGGATGGGGTACCGCTTCCAGGAGTAGCGCCGGCGGCCCGAATCCAACGCATTCGAGGCCCCTGGTCATCCCCAGTGCTTAGTCACCCTAGGTATGCGGTACGTCACACGACCGCGCGGAATCGCAGCTCCCCCGTTCGGCTTATACCAGGCAACTGGAACTTCAAGGACGGGGAAAACAACATGAGCGCCATTCGTAACGCGGCCGGCAAGGTGGCATTGACCGCCGTGGCCGCTTTCACGATCATCGCCGGCGCCATCGCCGGCCCGGTCGCGACCGCCAACGCCGCTGACGACTCCTGTGCGAACGTCGAGGTCGTCTTCGCCCGCGGTACCTTCGAAGCCCCCGGCGTCGGAGCCACCGGCCAAGCCTTCGTCGACGCACTGAACGCCCGGATGCCCGGTCGCAACATCGACGCCTACGGCGTGAACTACCCGGCCTCCCTGGACTTCGGTGCCGCCGCTGACGGCGTCGCCGACGCCACCAACCGCATCGAGTCCATCGCCGCCTCGTGCCCCGCCACCAAGATCGTCATCGGCGGCTACTCGCAGGGCGCGGCCGTCGCCGGCTACAGCACCATGAGCAGCGTTCCCGCCGGATTCGCGTTGCCCGCCGGCATCTCCGGCCCGATGCCCGCGTCGGTCGCCTCGCACGTCGCCGCTGTCGTCCTGTTCGGCACCCCGAGCCCGTTCGTGCTGAGCGTCGCCGACCGCAGTGCGCCCGCCATCAACATCGGCGGCGCCTACGCCGGCAAGACCATCCAGCTGTGCGCCCCCGGCGACCCGATCTGTGGCGGCGGCATGGACCGTTCCGCTCACAGCGCCTACAAGTTCAACGGCATGGCCAACCAGGCTGCGGACTTCGTCGCCCGCCAGCTGGGCGCGCCTGCCGCTCCCGCCGCCCCGATGGTCCAGACGTCGGACGACTCAGCCAACTGAATCACCCCCTGCCGACGGCCGGAAGCCAGTCTCACGAGGACTGGTTCCGGCCGTCGGTCTGTCATGACACCGTCGCGCCGGTCGCTCCCGTGACCTTCACTCCATCCCGCGATCGAACTATGGTGAGGTAGTCATATCTCGATAAGCCGAGACAAACAGGGGTGATCAGTAATGAAGGTTTCCACCAAGAACGTGTCGACCTGTGGCTGTCAGTGCAACGCCTGCCGCGACGGACACCACTGCCACAACCGCCCGAACTGCAAGGTCTAGTCAGGATTCTCGACCGTCGACCGTGGGGGTTGACGAGGGATTCGCTTCGGTTTTCCGCGTAGGCCCCCACGCTCGGCGTCAGACCGACAGCGCGATGCCGTCCAGGATGTCGTGCTCGCTGACCACCAATTCCGTGATCCCCGCCCGCTGACCGAATTCGCGGGCCAATTCCTCGACGACGACGGAGCCGCCGCCGATCACCGGCACGCGGCCCGGGTGCATGGGGCCGAGTTCGGCGCGTTGCGCCCGCGGCATCGCGATCAGTTCATCGCACACCTTGACGACATCCGGAATTCCGATGCGGGACAGGTGAATCACCTCGGAGTCGTACTCCGGTAGCCCCAGGGCCAGCGCGGCAACCGTGGTGAACGTGCCGGCCACACCGACCCACGTCCGGGCACCTTCGATGGGCACGACGCCCAGAGCCTCGTCCAGCTTCTCCCGCACCACGGCACGTGCGGCCGCGACCTCGTCGGCGGTGGGCGGGTCGGTCTGCAGGCAGCGCTCGGTGAGCCGGACGCAGCCGATGTTGGCCGAGAAGCTCGCGACCACATCCGCAACCGCGGCACCGGTCCCGCCGAGCACCACTTCGGTCGAGCCGCCACCCAGGTCGACGACCACGAAAGGCCCTGTGGCCGGGTCCAATTCGCCGACGGCGCCGCGGAACGACAGCGCCGCTTCCTCGGTCCCGGTGATCACCTCGGCCACGGCCCCCGGCATCACCCGACCCAGCTGGCGCGCGGTCATGGCGAAGAACTCGTCGCGGTTCCCGGCGTCGCGAGCCGCGGAGGTGGCGACCATCCGCACCTTGGTCACGTCGTGCGCCAGCATCGTCTCGACATAGTCGGTCAGCGCCGCTTCGGTCCGGGCCAGCGCGGCAGGCGCGAATTCGCCTGTGGCGTCGACACCTTCACCGAGGGTGACGATCCGCATCTCGCGGTGGACGTCCCGCAACCGGCCGTCGGCCACGTCCGCGATGAGCAGCCGGATCGAGTTCGTACCGCAGTCGACCGCCGCAACCCGCGAACTCACACCCACACCTTCGGATCCAGAATCCCGGCCATCGCCGGTTCAACTGCCAACAACGCCAATGCCTCGTCACCGAAGGGGTTGAGGCCCGGGCCTTTTGCGAGCGAATGCGCCATCACGACGTGCAGGCACTTGACCCGGTCGGGCATCCCGCCGCCGGAGAACGTCGTGCCCAGCGACTCGATGGCGTCCCGCTCGGCCAGGAACGACTCGTGCGCGCGCCGATACGCCGCCGCCAGCTCCTCGGAGGCCTGCAGCCGTTCGGTCATCTCGCGCATGAGACCCGACGACTCGAGCCGGCTGGCCGCGGCCGTCAGCGCCGGATGGGTCAGGTAATACAAAGTGGGAAAAGGGGTTCCGTCGGGCAGTCGCGGCGCGGTCTTCACCACACCGGGCTCGCCGTTGGGGCAGCGGTAGGCGATCTCCAGGACACCACGCGGCTCCCGCCCCAGCTGGGCCGCAACGGCTTCGAGATCAGCAGCGTCAACCACCGGGCGGCGCCTGAGGTGCGGGCAGATCGGTCGGAGGCACGTCACCATCGGGGGTGACCCCGTCGGGACCGGGCGCGACGACGGCAGGCGCCGGCGTGAGCCCGTGCGGCTGATCGGCGATGGTGTGCCACAGCGCGGTGTACCAGGGCTGGTTGCTCTTGGCGGTGGGCGACGGCGCGGGCGCGACGGGGGTCGTGACGGCGCCGGGAGGCAGTTGCACCTGATACGGGATGTCACCCGGCATCACGAAGCCCAACCGCTCACGAGCCTGCGCGGCGATGTACACCGGGTCGGCCAGCTTCACCTTCTGCTGCTCCAAATTGGCTATCTGCGAACGTAATTGGGACTCGGCGGTGGCCAGCTGCTGCATCTCGGTGCGCTGCGCGAAGAACGTCCGCACCGGCCCGGCGATGGTCAGGGTCAGCACGCACACCACGACGGCGAGGATCGCCGCGCGCCGCGCCGCCGACCCCAGCCGCTGCTCGGCATGGTGCTCGACCGACTCCGCATAGGCCTGCCGGATGGGCTCGGTGACCGGAGCCGGCAGGTTCTCCGGAACGCGCCGCGGCTCCGCCTTGGGGCGGTTACCCGCCTTGGCCGCCGACGTGCCGGCCCCGGCACGCCCCCGCTTCGCCTCGCCGGGTTTGGCGGGGCGAGAGGCGGGGGAACGCCGTTTGGGATCGGGCATGTCGGTAGGTCAGACCCGCGAAACTACTTGGCTTCCAACGCGAAACGCGGGAACGCCAGGTCGCCGGCGTAGCGCGCGGCGTCACCCAGGGTCTCCTCGATGCGGAGCAGCTGGTTGTACTTGGCGACGCGCTCGCTGCGGGCCGGGGCACCGGTCTTGATCTGGCCACAGCTGCACGCGACGGCCAGGTCGGCGATGGTGGTGTCCTCGGTCTCGCCACTGCGGTGGCTCATCATCGACTTGTAGCCCGCGGCGTGCGCCAGGGCCACGGCGTCCAGGGTCTCGGTGAGCGTGCCGATCTGGTTCACCTTCACCAGCAGCGCGTTGGCGGCACCCTTCTCGATGCCCTCCTCCAGCCGCTCCGGGTTGGTGACGAACAGGTCGTCGCCGACGAGCTGGACGCGGTCACCGATGGCGTTGGTCAGCGCGACCCAGCCGTCCCAGTCGTCCTCCGACAGCGGGTCTTCGATGGACACCAGCGGGAACGCATCGAGCAGCGAGGCGTAGAACTCGGCCATCTGCTCGGCGGTGCGGGTCTGCTTCTCGAAGGCGTAACCCGTTCCGTCGGTGTAGAACTCGGTGGCCGCGACGTCGAGGGCCAGCGCCACGTCGCTGCCCAGCTTGAGGCCGGTGGCGTCGATGGCGGTGCTGATCAGCTCGAGCGCGGCATGGGTGCCGGCGACGTCGGGCGCGAAACCGCCCTCGTCACCGAGGCCCGTCGCCAGACCCTGCTTCTTGAGCACCGACTTGAGCGAGTGGTAGACCTCGGCGCCCCAGCGCAGCGATTCCTTGAAGGTGGGGGCACCGATCGGGGCGACCATGAACTCCTGGACGTCGACACCGGTGTCGGCGTGCGCGCCACCGTTGAGGATGTTCATCATCGGCACCGGCAGGATGTGGGCGTTCGGGCCGCCGATGTACCGGAACAGCGGCAGGCCGGCCGAGTCGGCAGCGGCCTTGGCCACGGCCAGCGAGACGCCGAGGATGGCGTTGGCGCCGAGGCGCGACTTGTCCGGCGTGCCATCCAGGTCCAGCAGCGCCTGGTCGATGATGCGCTGGTCGTCGGCGGCCTGGCCGATGACGGCGGGAGCGATCTCGTCGAGCACGGCCTCGACGGCCTTCTCGACACCCTTGCCGAGGTAACGCGCGCCGCCGTCGCGCAGTTCGACAGCCTCGTGCTCACCGGTCGACGCACCCGACGGCACCGCCGCGCGAGCGAAGGTTCCATCGGTCAGAGCGACCTCGACCTCGACCGTCGGATTTCCCCGAGAGTCGAGAATCTCGCGGGCTCCGACCTGTTCGATGATTGGCACTTGGGTCTCCCTCTGGCGTCACGGACTCGTGCGAACGCCCATCAGCCTAAACGGTGCCCGTAGTAGAAGTGCGGCAGCTACCGGTACCTATCGCAACCTATCGCTGGTGCCCGTTGGCATACGCCGTCGCCCAGTCCCGCACGGCGCGCGCGTAGTCGTCGGACAGGTTGTAGGCGTGCAGCGCGTCCATCCAGCCGTGCGGGCTGGACAGATCCTTGCCGCGGTAGCAGAGATAACCCGCCGCCGACAGCGCCGCGTCGTCGATGTTGTCGGGGCTGGCGAACCCGGTGTTGTTTGCGTCGACGCCGTACAACCGCCACGTGTCCGGGATGAACTGCATGGGCCCCATGGCGCGGTCGACGGCGTCGTCGCTGTCCATGCTGCCGGAGTCGGAGTCCGGAATCCGCAGGTTGTTCATGGTGCCGTCGAGTGGCACGCCGCGGATCGGGGGCGTGACGTCACCGTTCGGGGCGATGGTCGCGCCGCGGTAGGTGCCGTGGTGGCTCTCGACCATCCCGATGCCCGCGAGCGTCGTCCACGCGATGTGGCACTTGGGGTTCTCGACCTCGGCCACGCGCGCGGCGTACCCGTAGGCCTCCAGTGCCATGACCGGAATGCCCAGCGGCGGTGCCAGATGCTCGGCCCAGTCACGCAGCTGGTCCGCGCCCCGACCCTTCACATGGGTATTGATCGGAGGCACCGCAGGCCCCGGCGGCGGCGGCACTCCGCGCAGGTAGCCGGGCTGAAACGAGCAGCTCGAGGCCATCAGGAGCGCCGTCGCGAGGACAACAGCGCTCGCCCGCAGCCAACGCGCTCGCAACACCGGTACTCCCCTATACCCAGAGATTGTCGACGGATTCGTCGCCCGTCATCGTCGCATGCCGAGCTGAGTGCACCCCGAAGCGCAAGCTTTCCGGCACGAAGGTACGACGGCCACCCATCCGCTGATAAGGTTGGCTTGCCTTGCTTTGGCAAGGCAAACCTGTGTTGCCGTTTAGTCTATCTAAGGATTGCGGATGACCACCACTTTCGCGGTCTCGACATCGCTGGTCGCCGCAGGCCCGGGCATTTCTTCACAGCTATTTGGCAGCTTGCTGATCGGCCTTCGTGAAGGCCTCGAAACTGCGATCGTCGTCACCATCCTCATCGCCTTCCTCGTGAAGTCCGACCGTCGCGACGCCCTCAAGTGGGTCTGGCTCGGGGTCGCCGCCGCCATCGCGATGACCATCGGCGTCTTCCTGTCCATCCAGCTCAGCGAGAACACCATCTCCGGCCTGGCAGCCGAGGCCATCGCCGGCGTCGCCTCCCTGGTGGCGGTGATCATCGTCACGACCATGGTGCTGTGGATGCGCAAGGCCGCCGCCACCATCTCCGGCGAACTGCGCAGCGACATGGCGCGCGCCCTGGAGACCGGCGGGATGGCCGTCGCCACCCTGGCCTTCCTGGCCGTCGGCCGCGAGGGCGTCGAGACGGCACTGTTCATGGTCGGCTACGCCAACGCGTCAACCGCGTGGCCGTTGGCCGGACTCGTGATCGGCCTGCTCATCGCCGTCGTCGTCGCCTACGGCATGTACGCCGGCGCGGTGCGGATCAACCTGGCGAAGTTCTTCAAGTACACCGGCGCGTTCCTCGTCGTCGTCGCCGCGGGCATCCTGTCGTACGCCATCCACGCGCTGCAGACCGTCGGCTGGCTGCCCGGGCTGGGCGCCAAGGCCTTCGACATGACCGGCGCCTTCAACTGGTCGTCGTGGTACGGCCAGGTGATCCAGGGCGTCTTCAACATCAGCCCCGCCCCCTCGATCCTGCAGTTCGTCTGCTGGCTGGCGTACCTCGTGGTCGTCCTGACGCTGTTCCTGCGACCCGTCGCAGCCAAACCCGCCCCTGCTGCCACCCTCGAAAGGTCCGCCAAGTGAATCTCGCTGCCCTGAACGTCAAGACCGGCGTAGCTGCATCGGTAGCCCTGCTCGCCGGCCTGACCGCGGTCTCCGCGTGCTCGTCCAAGACGGACGAGAACAAGTCCGCCTCCGGCGAGATCACCGTGACCGCGACCGATGATGCCTGCAAGCTGTCGGCAACGTCGGCCAAGACGGGCCCGAGCACCTTCGTCGTCACCAACAACGGCACCAAGGTCACCGAGTTCTACGTCTACGGCCCCGGCGACAAGGTCATGGGCGAGATCGAGAACGTCTCCCCCGGCCTGCAGCGCAAGCTGATCGTGCAGCTGCCCGAAGCCGGCACCTACAAGACCGCGTGCAAGCCCGGCATGGTCGGCGACGGCATCCGCGGCGACTTCACCGTCACCGGCGACACCGTCAAGATCGACGACACCGGCAAGTTCAAGGAAGCCGCGGACTTCTACAAGAAGTACGTCGTCGAGCAGACCACCGCGCTGGTGCCCGCGACCGAGGCCTTCGCCGCCGCCGTGAAGAAGGGTGACGTCGCCGGCGCCAAGGCGCAGTACCCGAAGGCCCGCACCTTCTACGAGCGCATCGAGCCGGTCGCCGAGTCGTTCCCCGACGACCTGGACCCGCGGATCGACCTGCGTGAAGCCGACGTCAAGCCGGGCGACAAGTGGACCGGCTTCCACGTGCTGGAGAAGCAGCTGTGGGTCACCGGACTGCAGCCCGACGCCAATGCCCTGGCCGACCAGCTGGTCGCCGACGTCAAGGAGCTCGACGCGGGCGTCAAGGATCCGAAGTGGACCATCGACTCCACCAAGATCGCCGGCGGCGCGCAGGAGCTGCTGGACGAGATCGCCAAGACCAAGATCACGGGTGAAGAAGACATTTTCAGCCACACCGACCTCTGGGACATCCAGGCCAACATCGAGGGCTCGCGCACCGCGGTCGGCTCGGTCGACCCGATCCTCGACGAGCGCAACCCGCAGCTGGGCAAGGACGTCGAGGCGGCCTTCGACAACGTCCAGAAGCTGCTGGACAAGTGGCGCCAGGGCGACGGCTTCATCTCCTACGACAAGGTGACCGAGCCTGAGCGGCAAGAACTTTCGCGCGCCGTCGACGCTTTGAGCAAGGAGGTCAGCGAGGTGCAGGGTGTCGTCGCCAAGCAGTGAGCCCAAGCCCACTGAGCCGGCCGTGACCGAGTCCGGTGGGCTCAGCCGGCGCAAGCTCTTCGGCGCCGCCGGGGTGACGGCTGCCGTCGTCGGCGCCGCCGCCACCGGTGCGCTGGCCGGCCGCTCCTCCGCGGCCGTCGTCGAGGACACCCTGGGTAGGCCGGTGCCGTTCCGCGGCACCCACCAGGCGGGCATCGTCACCGCGGCGCAGGACCGCATGCACTTCGCCACCTTCGACGTTACGACGGACAAGAAGGCCGACGTCGTGGCAATGCTGAAGAAGTGGACCGAGATGGCCGAGCGCATGACGCTCGGCGAGGAGGCCGTCGCCCACGGGGCCATCGGGCTCAATCCGTACGCCCCGCCGGCGGATACCGGTGAGGCCCTTGGCCTTTCGCCCTCTGCGTTGACCCTCACCATCGGCTTCGGCCCCACGTTCTTCCGCAAGGACGGCAAGGACCGGTTCGGCATCGACGGGCAGCGGCCGGCGCATCTGGTCGACCTGCCCAAGTTCCGCAACGAGACGCTCGACCCGAAGCGGTGCGGCGGCGACATCGTCGTGCAGGCCTGCGCCAACGACCCGCAGGTCGCCGTGCACGCCATCCGCAACCTCGCCCGCGTCGGCTTTGGCACGGTCGCGGTGCGGTACTCGCAGCTGGGGTTCGGCCGCACGTCGTCGACCACGCGAAACCAGTCCACACCGCGAAACCTGTTCGGGTTCAAGGACGGAACCAACAATCTCAAGGCCGAGGACACGTCGGCCATCGACAAGCACGTCTGGGTCGCCAGTGGCGACGGGCCGGCCTGGATGACGGGCGGTTCGTATCTGATCAGCCGGCGCATCCGGATGCTCATCGAATCGTGGGACCGCACCGTGCTGGCGGAGCAGGAGCGGGTGATCGGCCGGCAGAAGGGCAGCGGCGCACCCAACGGGTACACCGACGAATTCACCCCGCTCGACTTCGAGAGCAAGGGCGCCGACGGCGCGCCGCTGATCGACGTCGACTCGCATGTGCGCTTGGCCTCGCCCGAAGCCAACAACGGCGCCCAGATTCTGCGCCGCGGCTACAACTTCACCGACGGCTCAGACGGTTTCGGCCACCTGGATGCGGGTCTGTTCTTCATCGCGTTCGTCCGCAACCCGGCCGAATCGTTCATCCCGATGCAGACCAAGTTGTCCGACAACGACGCCCTGAACGAATACATCACGCACACCGGCAGCGGCATCTTCGCCTGCCCGCCGGGTGTGCGTGATGGTTCGTCGGACTACTGGGGATCGACGCTGCTCGGCTGAGTGTCGGGCTGCTCGGCGGTGCGGTAGCGGTTGTAGAACGCGAACGACGCGAGCGCTGCGGCGGCACCGATGACACCCCACAGTGCGATCTGGAAGACCAGCGAACCGAACAGGAAGTCGTAGGTCATGGTCAGGTACAGCGACCAGGCGACGCGGTAGCCCGACCAGAAGGCCAACAGGCCGGTGCTGATCGCGATGATCAGGCTCTGCTGGCGGTCGAAGCGGTTGACGTGCTGTTCGATGGCGGCGGGGAGCTTCATGGTGATTCCTTCCTCAGGTTTCTCGGACGCTCGTCGGTCGGCGTCGTTGGAGCAATCACACCGGGGCCCGGCGGCTACCGATCCCAAGTTCTGGGGCCGTGCGGGTTGCCGGTAATTGGGCCGCGACCGTGCGCACAGATCGCAGATCCAGCCGGATGGGCGCTCTAGCTGCACATTCGCGGTGGCGGGCGCATTGTTGCAGTCACTGTCACCACACCAGGCACTTGTGTCGCCGGCCAGGAGACGGACCGATGCGCCCCCCTCTGTGCGACAACCCGCTCAGGATCCGCCGTCGCTCGAACGCAACTGGGTGGCGGAAAACCAGCCCGAGAGTCGCCGTGCAGTTGCGTTCGGACGCTGCAGCACACCGTCTCAGCCGGCGCGGCCCACGGTGTTTCGCCAGCGCAGCGGCGGGGCGCCGAACCGCCGGCTGAACGCCCGGCTGAAGCCGGCCTCGGCGGAGCGCATCAGCCCGCGCAAGATCATCGAACTCGACGCCAGCCACGCGTCGCTGGCTTCGCAGGCGGTGGCCGTGGCCGACCTGATCGACGAGGCCGCGACTCAGACGTCCTGAGGCGGCCAGTGCTCCCGCCACTCGTCCTCTGACACCGCGCCCAACGGTGCGGCATCCAACTCCACCGCCACTTCGTCGCCGCGGCGGGCGGCGACGATGCGGCGCTCGGCCTCGCGCACAGTGTCGATGAATTCCAGAGCCACTGTGCGCAAGGCGCTTTCGGCGTCGACGCCAGGTTCCAGCGTCACCGAGGTGAGCCCGGCCGGAAGCAGATCGGACGGCAAACCGGCCGTGCCGGTCCGTTCGATCAGCTTCTGCGCCAGCGCCAGCGCCGGCAGCGCCGTCGGCACCTCGTCCATGCACGACGTCCGTGCCGCCTTCTCCAGCGCCTTGCGCTCTTCCCACTGGGCGATCTGGTCTTCCAGCGAAATCTCTTGTCCGGCAAGTACTGCCGGCACCCGGTTGCCCAGCTTACGAATCAGGGTGTCGGCGACGTCGTCGATGCCGAACGGGTGTAGCGGCGCGTCTTCGGCGATGCGGGCGTGAAACAGCACCTGCAGCAACACATCTCCGAGTTCCTCACGGACGTCGTCGGCGTTGCCGCCCCGCACCGCGTCGAACAGCTCGTAGGTCTCCTCCAACAGGTACCGGCGCAGCGAGTCGTGCGTCTGCTCGCTCTCCCACGGACCGTTGGTGCGCAGCTTGTCCATCATCGTGACGGCGTCGATGAGCCGCTCTCCGGGCTGCGAACCGTCCGCCGCAATCAGTTTCTCGCCGGCCGCGAGCCGGGCCCGCACCTGCGGATGTTCCGGATCGGAGGACAACAGCACCGGTGCCGGATTGTCGGCGTCGCCGTACGCCGGCCGGCCGGCCGGCAACGACCACGGCACCTTGACCGGTAGTTCCTCGGTGTACTGCACGTCGCCGGTGAGCAGGACCAGAGCGTCGATCGGCATCAGCGAGGGGCGGCGCGGATCGACCAGGACGACCGTCACTTGGACTGCCCCGATTCTCCCACTGCGCTACCTCCCAGGTCGGTGATATCCACTTCACCTGCCGCTTTCCCGTCGAGCACCAGCAGCAAACCGGCCACCGCGCGGGCCAGCTCCAGGTCACGGATGCGGGGTGCGCCGACCCCGGCGCCGGCGCGCGGAATGGGAATCTGGACCGTCGACGTCGTCGCCCGGTAGGTGGCGCCCGGATACATCCGCTTGAGCCGCAGCTGTCCGGAGTCCAGGAGCGTCAGCGGCGTCAACCGGATGGTCGAGTCCGAGATCGCGGTCACCTCGGTGACGCCGTACTCGCGGCACAGTAGCCGCAGGCGCGCCACCGCGACAAGGCGCTGCGCGGGCTCGGGCAACGGTCCGTAGCGGTCCACCAGCTCCTCGACGACAGCCGCCACGGCCGCGTGATCGGACGCCGCGGCCAGCCGGCGGTAGGCCTCGAGCCGCAGCCGGTCGCTGCCGATGTAGTCCGGCGGCAGGTGGGCGTCGATCGGCAGGTCGACCCGCACCTCCTTCGGTTCCTCCACGGCCGCAATGGTTTTCCCGTCCACCGCGGCCCGGTAGGCCTCGACGGCCTCACCGACGAGCCGGACGTACAGGTCGAAGCCGACGCCCGCGACGTGCCCGGACTGCTCGACGCCGAGCACGTTGCCGGCGCCGCGAATCTCGAGGTCCTTCATGGCCACGGCCATACCGGCGCCCAGGTCGTTGTTCTGGGCGATGGTCGCCAGCCGGTCGTGCGCGGTCTCGGTGAGCGGAACCTCGGGCGGGTACAGGAAGTACGCGTACCCGCGCTCACGGCTACGGCCGACGCGGCCCCGCAGCTGATGCAGCTGCGACAGGCCGAAGGTGTCGGCCCGCTCCACGATCAGCGTGTTGGCGTTCGAAATGTCAAGGCCCGTCTCGACAATCGTGGTACACACCAGGATGTCGTACTCACGGTTCCAGAAGCCCTCGACGGTCTTCTCCAGCATCTCCTCGGGCATCTGCCCGTGCGCCACGACCACCCGCGCCTCGGGCACCATCTGACGCACCCGCGCGGCCGCGTTGTCGATCGACTTCACCCGGTTGTGGATGTAGAACGCCTGCCCATCGCGCAGCAGCTCACGCCGCAGTGCCGCGGCGACCTGCTTGTCGTCATGCGGCCCAACGTAAGTCAGCACCGGGAAGCGTTCCTCGGGCGGCGTCAGGATCGTCGACATCTCCCGGATGCCCGCCAGGCTCATCTCCAGCGTGCGCGGGATCGGGGTGGCGCTCATGGTCAGCACGTCGACGTGGGTGCGCATCGACTTGATGTGCTCCTTGTGCTCGACGCCGAACCGCTGCTCCTCGTCGACGATCACCAGGCCGAGGTCTTTCCACGTCACGCCGGTCGCCAGGAGCCGGTGCGTGCCGATGACCACGTCGACCGAGCCGTCCTTCAAACCCTCGATCACCAAACGGGATTCGGCGGGGTCGGTGAACCGGGACAGGCCCTTGACCGTCACCGGGAACCCGGCCATGCGGGCGGTGAAGGTCTGCAGGTGCTGGTCGGCCAGCAGCGTCGTCGGCACCAGCACCGCGACCTGCTTGCCGTCCTGTACGGCCTTGAACGCCGCGCGCACCGCGATCTCGGTCTTGCCGTAGCCGACGTCACCGCAGATGACGCGGTCCATGGGGACCGGCTTCTCCATGTCGGCCTTGACCTCGGTGATGGCGGTCAGCTGGTCCATGGTCTCGGTGAAGCCGAACGCGTCCTCCATCTCGGCCTGCCACGGGGTGTCCGGCGCGAACGCGTGCCCCGGGGCGGACTGCCGCTTGGCGTACAGCGACACCAGCTCGCCCGCGATCTCGCGAACGGCCTTGCGCGCCTTGGTCTTCGTGTTGGTCCAGTCGCTACCGCCGAGCCGGCTCAGCGTGGGCTCGGTGCCGCCGACATAGCGGGACAGCTGGTCCAGCGAGTCCATCGGCACGTACAGCCGGTCGGATCCACCGCCACGTTTGGCCGAGGCATATTCGAGCACCAGGTACTCGCGCCGGGCGCCACCGACCACGCGCTCGGTCATCTCGACGAACTTGCCGATGCCGTGCTGGTCGTGCACCACCAGGTCACCGGCCGTCAACGCCAGCGGGTCGACGACGTTACGCCGTTTGGCGGCAAGCCTTTTGCCCTCGGTGGCCCCGGCGCGGTTACCCGTCAGGTCGGTCTCGGTGATGATCACCAGGTTGACGCCGGGCAGCACCAGACCGTCGTGCAGCGGGCCCTTGAGCACGCCGACGACACCGGGCTTTGGCACCTCACCGGGCTCCAACATCGTTGCGGCGACGTCGGATTCGCCGAGCTGCTCGACAACGCGGTGCGCGGTACCGGTGCCGGGGGTCACCACCGCGGCGAGCCCGCCGGTGGCGATGTGGGCCCGGAGCATCGCGAAAATCTCCTCGAGGCTCTGCTGGCTGCGGGCCGACGGCGCGGGCCGGATGTCGACCTCCGCGGCCGACTCATTGGCCAGCTGGCTCAGCGTCCACCACGGGTGGCCACCGGCGGCCGCGGCCTCACGGACCTCCACGAAGTCCCGGAAACCCGAACCACCAAGCTGCTCAACATCAATCGGCGCGTCGCCGCCCACGGCGGCCACCGACCACGAGGCCTCCAGGAACTCGCGGCCCGTCTTGATCAGATCGGCCGCGCGGGTGCGCACCTTCTCCGGGTCGCAGATCAGCAGCGGCGCACCGGCCGGCAGGCGGTCGGTGAGCAACGCCAGTTCGCCCGGGCGCAGCACCGGAAGCAACGCCTCCATGCCGTCGACCGGGATGCCCTCGGCGAGCTTGGCCATCATGTCGGCGATGCTGCCGGTGACCTGGTTGTCGCTGCTGGGCAGGCCCGCCCCGATCTCGGCGGCGCGTTCGCGGACATCCGCGGTCAGCAGCAGTTCACGGCAGGGCATCGCGATCACCGTGTCGACCGCGATCTCGGGGATGGACCGCTGGTCGGCCACCGAGAACATCCGCATCTCGGTGACCTCGTCGCCCCAGAACTCGACGCGCACCGGGTGCTCGGCGGTCGGCGTGAAGACGTCGAGAATGCCGCCGCGGACGGCGAATTCGCCGCGCTTGCCCACCATGTCGACACGCGTGTACGCCAGCTCGACCAGCCGCGCCACGGTGTCGTCGAAGTCGGCTTCACCGCCCATGGTCAACGTCACCGGCTCGGCGTCGGTGACCCCGCCGGCCAGCGGCTGCAACAGCGACCGGGCCGTGGTGACCACCACGCGCAACGGCGGACCGAGGCGGGCGTCGTCGGGCCGCGCCAGCCGGCGCAGCACCGTCAGCCGCGCACCCACGGTGTCCACGCCGGGCGAGAGCCGCTCGTGCGGCAGCGTCTCCCACGACGGGAACAACGCCACGGCGTCGCCGTGGACGGCCCGCAGTTCGGCGGTGAGGTCGTCGGCCTCGCGACCGGTGGCCGTGACGACCAGCACCGGACCGGCGGCGGCCAGCGCGGCCGCGACCGGCAGCCGCGCGCTGACCGGGCCCACCAGGGCCTGCTCGGCGACACCCTCGGCGGCCTGCCGCGTCAGTTCCTGCAGGCCAGGATCGGTGAGTGCGAGTTGGACGAGCCCCGCCAACGGGGTTTGGATCGATTGCTGCCCCGGGGAGGTCATGATGCCTCCGATTGTAGTTCGCAGGACTTCGTCAATATTGGGCACCGTCCCGTCAAGGGATCGTCAACGCGGCGCTCACCGGCCGATTCCCGGCGCAGGGTGGAGCCATGACACTGCTCGACATCCTGCCGTCCCTGCGGGGCGCCATGCGTCCGCGCATCGACACCACCATCTGGCCGCTGACCACTCAGGTCGACGCCCTGGGACGTCTCTGCGTCGGGTCGGTCGCGCTCGCCGACGTGGCCGACGAGTTCGGCACGCCCGCATATGTTCTGGATGAGGCCGACTTCCGCAAGCGGGCCCAGCACTACCGCGCCACGCTGCGCGGCGTCGAGGTCGTTTACGCCGCTCAGTCCCTGCTGACCAGGACCGTTGCCGGTTGGGTGCACGAGGCCGGCCTCGGCATGGCGGTGTGTTCGACGGCCGAGCTGGCCACGGCCCTCGCCGGTGGCATGGACCCCGCGCGCATCGTCGTCCACGGCAGCGGCAAGTCGGTCGACGAGCTGGCGACCGCCGCGGGCGCCGGCGTCGGCCGCATCGTGCTGGACTCCCCCATCGAGATGGCCTATCTGGCCGGCGTCGCACGCCGGCGGCAGGCCGTGCTGCTGCAGGTCCGGCCCGGTATCGACGTGCTGCCGACCGTCCGCCGCGCACTGGCCACGCCGCAACTGCCACTGGCGGGGCTGTACTGCCATCTGGGCACGCAGATCGCCGAGCCGGAGGTGTACGTCGAAGCCGTGCGCGGTCTCGTCGACACCATGACCGACGTGCGCGCCGCCCACGGCGTCGTGCTCACCGAACTGAACATCGGCGGCGGCCACGCCATCGCCTACCGGACCGGCGAACCCGAACTCGACGTGCCGGCCTTGGCCGACTTCCTGGAAGACGCCCTCGACGCCGCCTGCGCCGCCAACCGGTTCCCCCGGCCCCGGCTCGTCGTCGAACCCGGCCGCGCGATCAGCGGCCGTGCCGGCGTGACGCTGCACCGCGTGCAGTCGGTGTCGACCCGGACCGACGGCACCGCCGTCGTCACCGTCGACGGCAGCCACCCGCATTCCGCACCGGACGCGAATTACACTGTCACCCTTGCCAACCGGCACCCGCTCGGGCCTTCGCGGCGCGCCACCGTCGTCGGCCGCGACGGCACCGTCATCGCCGACGATCTCGACCTGCCCGACGACGTCCACCCCGGGGATCTGCTCGCCACCGCGTGCACCGGCGCCTACCACCACAGCACGGCGTCGAACTTCACCATGACGACCCGACCACCGGTCATCGCGGTGTGCGACCGCCGGGTACGGCCCCTGATCCGCCGCGAGACCACCGCGGACCTGCTGCTGCGCGACTGCGGCTGACGGTGGAATTCCCGTCTACGACAGCGGTTGCGAGACGCTAGCCTGTTGACAGGGAATTCACAGTCCGGGGGGACGGCATGGCATCACGGTCGGGGGCGACTGCCGAGTGTCGGTGACCATTTCCGCGGTGCAGGCTTCGGACCCCGCACGTCTGGCAGACGGTGCCGCGCAACTGCGCGGTGACGTCAAGCAACTCGACGAGCTGATATTCGACGAGCGGCGTGCACTGCACCAGCTCGGCGAGGCCTGGGAAGGTACCGCCGCCGACGCCGCGAAGGCCAAGGGCGACGCCCTGGTTCAGCAACACGAGGCGCTGAAGTCCCGGCTCACGTCCATGCAGTCGACGCTGGAGTCGGCCGGCACCAGCCTGACTACACTGCGCGGCACGATCACCGGGATGGTGCAGCAGGTCTTCGCGCTCGGTGGCACGGTCAGCGACGACGGCACCGCCACCTCGACCGGCGCGGGCCAGACGTTCACCCCCGAACTCGCCGCGGCGTACACCTCGATTCTCAAGAGCCTGCTGCAGCAGTTCAGCGCCGTCGACGAAGCCACGGCCGCCGCCATCGATTCGGCTGGTACCGGCAGGAACAACATCGTCGGTGAGCCGCCGGCCGCGCCCCTGGACCGCGAGCTCGACAGTCTCAAACCGCCCGACGGCGCCACAGACACCGAGGTCAACCAGTGGTGGGACGGGCTGAGCAAGGAAGAGCGGGACCGCATCATCGCCGAGCGGCCCGACTGGATCGGCAATCTCGACGGTGTGCCCGGCTCTGCGCGGGATCTGGCCAATCGCAACCGGTTGGCGAAACTGCGCAATGACCCCAACCTGACCGAAGAGGAGAAGGGCACCCTCGCCGCGATCGACGACGCCCTCTCCAAGCCGGACCGCCAGCTACTGGTGGTGGACTTCGACGGCGAGCACCCGAAAGTGGCTGTCGCGCTGGGCAATGTCGATACCGCCAAGCACGTCAGCGTGTACGTGCCGGGCACCGGGTCGGTGACGTACGACAAGAAGAACGCGGGCAACGACCTGCCGACCTACATCGAGCAGTCCGAGTGGCTCAAGCGCGACACCGAGAACGTCCTCAGAGATGCCGGCAAGGGCGACGAGACCGTGGCCACCGTCGCCTGGCTGGGCTACGAACCGCCGGAGGACGTCGGGCAGGCTGCCAGCGCGCACTACGCCGACGACAACGCGCCGAAGCTGGCGTCGTTCATCAACGGCCTGGACAGCTCGCGCGACACCGACCCGCATCTGACGGTGCTCGGCCATTCGTACGGTTCGACGCTGGCCAGCGAGGCCCTGCAGCGCGGGACGGCCGCCGACGACGCCGTGTTCATGGGCTCACCGGGCCTGGAGACCAACCCGCTGCAGTTCCTGCACGACACCACCCCGTCGGACCTGCATCTGTCGCAGGGCCACGTGTTCGTCGAACATGCCAAGAACGACGTCGTGGCCGACCTCGGCCGCTTCGGCGTGACGATCCCGTCGAACCTGCCCGGCCTCATCGACCTGTCAACCAACGCCGAGACCACGCCGTTGGGGCAACGCGCCGAATCGACGGGCCACAGCAAGTACTCGTTCATCGGCACCACGGCGCTCTACAACCAGGCCGTCGTGGTGGCAGGTCTAGGACAAGATGACCACTACGTGAAGCGGGAGGATTGATGTGGCGTTCGGTGATCACCGTGCTGCTGGCGTTCGCATTGAGTGGGTGCGGTCCGATGTTTGAGTCCGGCTATCAGGGTGGCCCCGTCGAGGGCGATTACGGCTACGGCACTCCTCAGGAGCTCGGCACGCTACTGGCCCGCCGCGACGCGGAAGACGTCATCGCCGACCGCGACCGCATGATGACCGAGATCGCCGACGCTCTCGCCGCCATCGTGCCGGGGGGCCAGTGGCTGCCCGACGACAAACCCGGCTCCACAGGCTGCGGCGACTTCGGATCGACCAAGGGCAACATCTACTTCAGTCCGCACTACACATCGAAAGTGCCTGTGCCCGCCGCGCTCTGGAACCGGGCCACGCAGGCCATCATCGACATCGCGGCCAGATACGGCTACACCAATGTGACCGGCGGCCCGGGAGACGTCACGGACGACGAGCACAAAGGACTGGTCATCACCGACGCCGACGGCGGCCGCTTCACGTTCGGGTCGGCCAAGGCCTCGTCGATGTACGTCGGCACCGGCTGCTACCTCACCGCCGAGGACAAGCGCAAGGCCCGCGAAGCCGCCCCGAAGTAGTCAGTTCTCGTGCAGCTCCGGGTCGGACTCGAGGTGCGTCAGCCCGTTCCAGCACAGGTTGACCACGTGCGCGGCGACCACTTCCTTCTTGGGCTGCCGCACATCCAGCCACCACTGGGCCGTCATCGACACCGAACCGACCAGCGCCTGCGCGTACAGCGGCGCCAGTTCCGGATCGAGCCCCCGCCGGGAGAAGTCACCGGCCAGGATCGACGACACCTGGTTGACGGCGTCGTTGAGCAGCGTCGCGTAGGTGCCGGCCGTGATGGTCGCGGGCGAGTCGCGGATCAGGATCCGGAAGCCGTCGGTGTGCTCCTCGACGTAGGTCAGCAGCGCCAGCGCCACCCGCTCGACGCGCACCCGGGACCTGTTGTTGGTCAGTGACGACGTGATGCCGTCCAGCAGCGCCGACATCTCGCGGTCGACGACGACGGCGTAGAGGCCTTCCTTACCGCCGAAATGCTCGTAGACGACGGGCTTGGAGACGTTGGCGCGCTGCGCGATTTCCTCGATGGACGTGCCGTCGTAACCGCGCTCGGCGAAAAGCGACTTCGCGATCTCGATGAGCTGCTGACGGCGTTCACTGCCGGTCATGCGCGCACGAGGGCTGCGCGCTCCGTTCTCCGCCGCTGCCATGGTCGCCAGCGTATCCGCTTGCACTAGAGTCTCTGGCGAGTAATCCGTCGTGGTGTAATCGGCAGCACCTCTGATTTTGGTTCAGATAGTTCAGGTTCGAGTCCTGGCGACGGAGCAAGTTCAAAGCGCGATGCGGCGTAGAGAGAGGCGTACGTGACTCGAGGCGAAGCCGCTGTCATCGTTCTGGCAGCTGGGTCGGGCACCCGGATGCGCTCCGACATCCCGAAGGTCCTGCATACGCTGGCCGGCCGCAGCATGCTGGCGCACGCGCTACATGCCGTGGCCAAGGTCAACCCGACGCACCTGGTCGTGGTGGTCGGTAAGGAGCGCGAGCGCGTCACCGCCCATGTGCACGAGATCGCGGGCGGCCTCGGGCGCAGCGTCACCGTCGCCATCCAGGACCAACAGCTCGGCACCGGGCACGCCGTCAGCTGCGGGCTGTCCGCACTGCCCGAGGACTTCGCCGGCACCGTCGTCGTCACCGCGGGTGATGTGCCGTTGCTCGGCGCCGACACCCTTGCCGACCTCGTCGACACCCACGCCGCCGCCACCGCGGCTGCCACGGTGCTGACCACCACCGTCACCAACCCGACGGGCTACGGCCGCATCCTGCGCACGCAGGACCACGAGGTGATCGGCATCGTCGAGCAGGCCGACGCCACCGAATCCCAGCGCGCCATCCGCGAGGTGAACTCCGGGGTGTACGCGTTCGACGCGGCAGCCCTGCGGTCGGCGCTGAGCCGGCTGCGCTCGGACAACGCCCAACAGGAGCTCTACCTCACCGACGCCATCGCGATCGTGCGCGGCGACGGCCAGATCGTCCGGGCCCACCACGTCGACGACAGCGCACAGGTCTCCGGTGTCAACGACCGCGTGCAACTGTCCGAGGTGGCCGCCGAGCTGAACCGCCGCATCATCGCCGGGCATCAGCGCGCGGGCGTCACGATCATCGACCCGGCCACCACCTGGATCGACGTCGACGTGAGCATCGGCCGCGACACCGTCGTCAAGCAGTGCACCCAGCTGCTGGGCGCCACCGACGTCGGCGCGAACTGCGTCATCGGCCCCGACACGACGCTGACCGACATGGAGGTCGGTGACGGCGCCGAGGTGATCCGCACCCACGGGCAGCTGGCCGTCATCGGCGCCGGCGCCACCGTCGGGCCGTTCACGTACCTGCGGCCCGGCACCGAGCTGGGCGCCGACGGCAAGCTGGGCGCGTTCGTCGAGGTCAAGAACTCGAAGATCGGCACCGGCACCAAGGTGCCGCACCTGACCTACGTCGGGGACGCCGACATCGGCGAGTACAGCAACATCGGCGCGTCCAGCGTCTTCGTCAACTACGACGGCGAGAACAAGAACCGCACCACCATCGGTTCGCACGTGCGCACGGGCTCGGACACCATGTTCGTCGCACCCGTGACCGTCGGCGACGGCGCCTACACCGGCGCCGGCACCGTGGTCCGCGAGGACGTGCCGCCCGGCGCGCTGGCCGTCTCGAAGGGTGAGCAGCGCAACATCGAAGGCTGGGTCGAGCGCAAACGCCCCGACTCGAAGGCCGCAGCCGCAGCCCGGAAAGCGCGCGGCGAGAGCTGAGCTCGATGTTTGTTGTTGGTGTTCTGGTAACCCGGCAACAGTTCCGGGTTACCGGCAAGTACCATTACCGCGTATCGATCCCCCACCGCGAAAGCAGCACACAGTGGCCACGGACTGGACCGACAACCGCAAAAATCTGATGCTCTTCTCGGGGCGCGCGCACCCCGAACTGGCCGAACAGGTGGCCAAAGAGCTCGGCGTCGAGGTCACCCCGCAGACATCCCGGGACTTCGCGAACGGCGAGATCTTCGTCCGTTTCGACGAGTCGGTGCGCGGCAGTGACGCCTTCGTGCTGCAGAGCCACCCCGCGCCGCTGAACCACTGGCTGATGGAACAGCTCATCATGATCGACGCGCTCAAGCGCGGGTCGGCCAAGCGGATCACCGCGATCCTGCCGTTCTACCCGTACGCGCGCCAGGACAAGAAGCACCGCGGCCGCGAGCCCATCTCGGCCCGCCTGGTCGCCGACCTGCTCAAGACCGCCGGCGCCGACCGCATCGTCTCGGTCGACCTGCACACCGACCAGATTCAGGGCTTCTTCGACGGTCCGGTCGACCACATGCGCGGCCAGTCCCTGCTGTGCGGCTACATCGGTGACAAGTACTCCGACTCCGACCTCGTCGTGGTCTCCCCCGACTCCGGCCGCGTGCGCGTCGCCGAGAAGTGGGCCGACTCGCTGGGCGGCGTGCCCCTGGCCTTCATCCACAAGACCCGCGATCCGCTGGTCCCCAACCAGGTCAAGGCCAACCGCGTCGTCGGTGAGGTCAAGGGCAAGACCTGCATCCTGACCGACGACATGATCGACACCGGTGGCACCATCGCCGGCGCCGTGAAGCTGCTGCGCGAAGACGGCGCCAAGGACGTCATCATCGCCGCCACGCACGGCGTGCTGTCCGACCCGGCGGCCCAGCGCCTCGCCGACTGTGGCGCCCGCGAGGTCATCGTCACCAACACGCTGCCCATCACGCCGGACAAGCAGTTCGACGCCCTGACCGTGCTGTCGATCGCGCCGCTGCTGGCCTCGACCATCCGCGCGGTGTTCGAAAACGGCTCGGTCACCGGCCTTTTCGACGGATCCGCCTAAATGGCCCGGATTTACCACAACCCGAAGTGCTCGACCTCCCGCAAGACGCTGGATCTGTTGCGGGAGAACGGCGTTGAGCCCGAGGTCGTGCAGTATCTGAAGACGCCGCCGACCCGGGCCGAGCTCACGGCGATGATCGAGGATGCGGGCATCGACGTGCGCACCGCGGTGCGCAAGCGTGAAGCCCTCTACGCCGAGCTGAATCTGGCCGAGGCCACCGACGAGCAGTTGCTCGACGCCATGGCGGAGCACCCGATCCTGATCGAGCGGCCCTTCGTCGTCACCGACAAGGGCACCCGGCTGGCCCGCCCGATCGACGCGGTCCGCGAGATTCTGTGATCCTGCAGCGGATCGGTGGGGCGGTGCTGTCCATTGCGACCGCTCTCACCCTCGCCGCATGCGACGCGAAAACGCCTGACTACAAGTCGATCTGGTCGACGACGCCGACCACCAGCGCGACTCCGGTGGACAAGGCCAGCCTGATCCCGTTCCCCGACTACCTCAACAAGCTCGGCGTGCAGAGCAAGCAGGTCGTCCCGGACCAGCTCACCGACCTCAAGGTGTCGCTGCCGCGGCCACCGGGCTGGACGGGCTACAAGAACCTCAACTACTCGCCCGGCACCGTGACGATCGCCAAGAACGACACCTATCCCCTGGCGATGCTGATGGTGTTCCAGCTGTCCGGCGACTTCGACGTCAAGGACGCCCTCAAGCACTCCGACGCCGACGCGCTGCTGTCCGAGAACTTCAAGAAGCTCTACAGCTCGAGCGAGGACTTCCAGGGTTATCCGTCGGCCATGATCGAGGGCAGCTACGACCTGCACAACCGCCGGATGCAGTCGTACAACCGGATCGTGATCGCCCAGCCGTCGCCGCCGCGCCCGGGCATCCACTACCTGATCCAGCTGACCGTCACGACGTACGCCGAACAGGCCAAGGAGCAGGCCGGCGACATCGAGACGATCATCAAGGGCTTCTCCGTCGGACCGAAGTAGCGGCGCCGCACTAAGCTCGCCGTCATGAGCGAATGGACCGCCGCGGACCTTCCTTCCTTCGCCGGCCGCACCGTCATCGTCACCGGGGCCAACAGTGGCCTCGGCGAGGTCACCGCCCGTGAGCTGGCCGGCGTGGGCGCCAAGGTCATCCTGGCCTGCCGCAACACCGCCAAAGGCGACGCCGCGGCCGCGGGCATGACCGGCGACGTCGAGGTCCGTCCGCTCGATCTGCAGAGCCTGGCCTCGGTGCGTGAGTTCGCCGCCGGGGTCGACAAGGTCGATGTCCTGATCAACAACGCCGGCATCATGGCGGTGCCCTTCTCGGTGACCGAGGACGGTTTCGAGAGCCAGATCGGCACCAACCACCTGGGCCACTTCGCCCTGACCAACCTGCTGCTGCCCAAGATCACCGACCGCGTCGTCACGGTGTCGTCCGAGCTGCACCTGCTGGGCTACATCAGCCTCAAAGACCTGAACTGGAAGTCGCGGCCGTACTCGGCCTGGCTGGCGTATGGGCAGTCGAAGCTGGCGAATCTGCTGTTCACCAAAGACCTGCAGCGCCGGCTGTCGATCGCGGGCTCGCCCGTCCGGGCGCTGGCCGCGCACCCGGGCTACTCGGCCACCAACCTGCAGGGCCACACCGGCAATGAGTTCGGCGACAAGTTCTGGCTCGCCGCCAACAAGATCGCCACCGACGCGTCCTTCGGTGCGCGCCAGACGCTGTTCGCGGCGTCGCAGGACCTGCCGGGCAACACGTTCGTCGGCCCGAAATTCGGCTTCCGTGGGCCGACCGGCCCCACCCAGCTGATCAAGCCGGCCGCCCGTTCGGCGCGCACCGCGACGGCGCTCTGGGACCTGTCTGCCCAGCTCACTGCCACTGAATTTCCGCTGTAAGGGGCGTTTCCGCTAGTCTGGCTCACGATCACGGCGAGGGTCGGTCCGATTTCGGGCCACCGTTATCGACGGGAATTCACAGCACGTATGTGCGCAGATATCCCAGCCCTGGCCGTGCCACCCAGTAGATACGGCATCAGGAGCGATTCACATGGCCAAGAACGCGGCCCCCACCTCGAACAATCTGACCGCTGCGGTCCGCACCCGGACCGGCAAGGGCGCCTCGCGTCTGGCCCGTCGCGAAGGCCGCGTGCCCGTTGTCCTGTACGGCCACGGCACCGACCCCCAGCACCTCGAGATTAACGCCCACGACTTCGCTGCCGTGCTGCGTAACTCGGGCACCAACGCGGTGCTGACCCTGGACATCGCCGGCAAGGAGCAGCTCGCGCTGACCAAGCAGGTCGTCGTTCACCCGATCAAGCGCAACATCGAGCACGCCGACCTGATCGTCGTGAAGCGTGGCGAGAAGGTCACCGTCGACGTGAACGTCCTCGTCGAGGGCGACGCCGCCCCCGGCACCCTGGTCACCCAGGACGCCAACACCATCCAGATCGAGGCCGAGGCCCTGTCGATCCCCGAGTCGCTGACCATTTCGGTCGAGGGCGTCGAGGCCGGCACCCAGATCCTGGCCGGCCAGGTCGAGCTGCCCAAGGGCGTCACCCTGGTGACCGACGCCGAGACCCTGGTCGTCAACGTCGTCACCGCGCCGACCGCCGAGGACCTGGACGCCGAGGGCGCCGGCGAGGAAGAGGCCGCTTCGGGCGAAGAGGCCGCTGCCGAGGGCGAGGCGGCCGAAGAGGCTGCTGCCGAGTCGGAGTAGTCCGCTTTGGCCGAGCCACTGCTGGTGGTCGGCCTGGGCAATCCTGGGCCGCGCTACGAAACAACGCGGCACAACGTTGGATTTCTGGTTGCCGACATCCTGGCCGAGCGCATCGGCTCAGGATTCAAGGTGCACAAGAAATCCGGAGCTGAGGTCACCACGGGCCGGCTGGGAGGCCGGTCCGTGGTGCTCGCCAAGCCGCGCACCTACATGAACGAATCCGGCAGGCACGTCGGGCCTTTGGCGAAGTTCTATTCGGTCGCGCCCGCCGATGTCGTGGTGCTCCACGACGAGTTGGACATCGATTTCGGCCGCATCCGGCTCAAATTCGGTGGCGGCGAGGGCGGCCACAATGGCCTGAGGTCCGTGGCTTCGGCCTTGGGCACCAAGGATTTTCAGCGCGTCCGCATCGGCGTCGGCCGCCCACCGGGGCGTCAGGACCCGGCGGCGTTCGTGCTGGAGAACTTCAATTCGAGGGAACGGCCCGAACTGGGCACCATTCTCGAACAAGCCGCCGACGCAACGGAACTGCTACTGCAGCACGGCGTCGAGGCGGCGCAGAACACCGTCCACGCCTGGTAGCCATTCCGGCCGTAAAACCACGAAAACCCCCAAATTCCACCGAATTTGGGGGTTTTCGCGTACTGGTCGCGAAAGAACTATCCGCAGATGTGTTGCCGGTCAACGGCATCGGTGTAGCAGTTGCGGCGGCCCTGCGCGCCCACGCGCGAACTCTGGGTGGTGTCCTGGGTACGGACGCCCGGGGTCGCCTTGATCGCGACGCTGCCGTTGGTCTCACAGGTGGAGGTTGCGCCGGAGTCCTGACAGGTCGGGCGGGCACCTGCGACGGGCGCCATGATGCCGCTGACCGAGGCCAGGCCCACCAGCAGAGCTGCCATCGTGCGCTTGCCTTGATGAGTCATGTCACCTTCTCACTTTCGGGGGAAGGCCGTCTGTCTCTCAGCCTGCCTTCTGGCCCCCGCATGTTAGTTCGACTATATGTTTCGGCCATGTGACCGTGCCATGAACTCATGGCAAACTCACATGTCCGTGAGCAGCCGAAATGCGGTGACCTGGCGATCTTGAAAAAGGCGGTGAGCAACGTCACCGGATGGCCGAGGAACTTTCGCATGCAACGGAATTCGTCACGACCGCTGCATGCGTGCCTCAGTTCACGGGCACGACGACACCAGTGTGGGTGAGTCCGCAGCAAGAGGAGTGTTGTTCGCCGCCGCCCGGTTGAACGCGTCGCGGCGGGCGTCCTCGATCGTCGGCCCGGCGCCGCCGGCCACGACACCGCTCTCGGGGGCGTGCACGTTGACGATGCACAACCGATCGTTGGTGGCCTCGTCGCTCGTGCACTGGTCGGCGCCGGCCCGGTTACACGCCGCGATCACTGCCACGGAGGCCGCACGGACGTCAGGCCCGGTGGCGGTGAAGCCGACGATGACGCCGCCCCGGACACCGGAACCGACCGCTGCGGCAATGTTGTTCGGCTTCCCGAGCACGCCCGCCGAGCCGTCGGCGCAACCGGGTACCGCGGCGATGGCGCCCGCGCCGAGCACTGCAGCCAGGGCCGCAACGACACGCCTCATGAATACGCCGGTCCTCTCGTCGGTAATTGGCGAGATTACCCGGGGTTCACAGCTTTCGCTCAGCGTAGCGGGCAAGCCCATCCGTGTGGAAAACGTAAAAACCCCCGATCTCCTTGGAGATCAGGGGTTTTCACGACTTCACAAACCTAGCCGGTGACGAGTTCCACCGAGTTGGCGCGACGGAGCTTGCCGGACGGGGTCTTCGGGATGGTGCCGGGGCCCAGCACGACCACGTTGCGCGGCCGCACGTCGACCTCGGTCACGACCTCGTGCGCCACCTGATGCTCGATCCGGCGCACCTCCGCCGGGTCCTGCCAGGCGTTGGACTCGACCGCGACGGCGAAGGTCTCTCGCGAATGACCGGCATCCAGGCGCACCGCGACGGCGCAGCCCGGGCGCACACCTTCCACCCGGCCCGCCGCGCGTTCGATGTCCGTCGGGTAGATGTTGCGGCCCGCCATGATGATGACGTCCTTCACGCGGCCACACACCACGATGTTCTGCTCCTCGGTGATGTACCCAAGGTCACCGGTGTCGTACCAACCGTTCTCGTCCTGCGTCGGCAGGAAGCCGGCCATGGTGATGTAACCGGGGGTCACCGATTCGCCGCGCAGCTGGATGACGCCGACACCGCGCTCGGGCAGGACGTTGCCGTCCTCGTCGACGACGCGGGCCTCGAGGTCGCGCAGCAGCGGGCCCAGCGATGCGAGGCGACGCGTGTTGCCCTTGGATGCCGGCACGGCGCGCCGCAGGGCGGCCAGCAGGTCGGCGTCGACCTCATCGACGACCAGGCCGGCGTTGCACGGCGAGAACGACACGGCAAGGCAGGTCTCGGCCATGCCGTAGGCCGGCAGGATGGCCGAGGCCTTCAGGCCGAACGGCTTGCCGGCGTCGATGAGGTCCTCGACGTCGGCGGGGTCGACGGGCTCGGCGCCGGACAGCGCGAACCGGAGCGTGGAGAGGTCATATTCGCCCGGCTTGGCCTGGCGGCGCAGCCGCTTGGCGAACAGGGCGTAGGCGAAGTTCGGGGCCGCCGTCATGGTGCCCTTGTACTTGTCGATCAGCTTGGCCCACAGCAGGGTGTCGCGCAGGAAGTCCATGGGCGTGACCTTGACCAGCTCGGCGCCGAAGTACATCGGGATGGTCAGGAAGCCGACCATGCCCATGTCGTGGAAGCACGGCAACCAGCTGACCATGACGTCCTTGTCGACGTCGTACTCGGCGCCGATGAACATGGCCTCGGCGTTGGAGTAGATGTTGCGGTGCGTGATCTGCACGGCCTTCGGCGACCCGGTCGAACCCGAGGTCAGCTGCATCAGCGCGAGATCGTCTTCACCGGTCTCGACGGGGTCGATGGGCTCGGCAGCGAGCAGATCGCCGACC
The DNA here is from genome assembly GCF_045310895.1 of Mycobacterium sp. SMC-18. NCBI lineage: Bacteria > Bacillati > Actinomycetota > Actinomycetes > Mycobacteriales > Mycobacteriaceae > Mycobacterium > Mycobacterium sp. SMC-18. The sequence continues at coordinate 32,854 of NZ_JBJIAL010000022.1, read as the reverse complement.
TTGAGGACCTGCAGGCCCTTCTCCTCCAGCACCGGGATGGCCACCAGGAACGGCTCGGAGACGATGACGGCCTTGGCCTCGATCATGCTGATGACATTCATGGTGTCTTCAGCCCAGACGGCCAGATCGGTACGGGGCGTCGGCTGGTGCAGCATGGTGAGGCTGCCGCCGCGCATCCAGATGCCCTGCACGGTCGGGGCGATCTCCACCGGGAAACCGGCCAGCACGCCGATCTTGTCGCCGTGACCGATGCCGGCGGCCGCCAGGCCGCCTGCGATACGGCGGGCCCGCTCATGGACCTCACCCCAGGTGTGGCGCACCGGCTCGTGCGGCTCACCGGTGACCATGCCCCGCTGCGATGTACGAGCGTTGTTGTACATCTTGTCGGTAAATCGGCTCACGACAACCTCCTGACGTCAGGCGCCACTGCCCGTCGTTCCATAGTCCGTCCGGTGCCAGGCGCACTTGTAGAGGCGCGCACGCACAATTCGGCCGCGGTTATATCTCGAATCGATGGCTCCGCTGCCATGACTCCGGCGCTGCGCATCCGCCCACCGACACCGCCGGTGAGAAAAACCATTGCGTTCCACGCCTAGCCGCTGGCATACACCATCGATCATCTTAAGAGACTCTTAAGTAGCTAACAAACTGTTGGCCGAATTGAGTGCTGAGTCACACCGGCTCAGGCCTGCTTGCTGGGCGCCGGCACCACTCTGGCGCCGTGCACCGGGCCGCTGGCGACACGCACCGTGCGGCATACCCCGGCACCGGAAAGCTGGGTGCCGACCTCGACGGCGTCCTCGGCGGAGGCGCACAGGAACGCGCAGGTGGGGCCGGAACCGGAGACGATGCCCGCCAGGGCACCGGCTTCGACGCCCGCGCGCAGCGTGCGCCGCAGCCCGGTGTCCAGGCTGACGGCCGCGGCCTGCAGATCGTTGCCCAGCAGCGGCGCCAGCTCCCTCGGATCGCCCGAGGCCAGCGCGGTCAGCAACGGCTCGGGATCGTCCAGCGCCGGCGGGCCGCCCTTGCGCCCGTCGGCCCGCAGGTTGTCCAGCTCGGCGAAAACCTTCGGCGTGGACAGCCCACCCTCGGCAAACGCCAGCACCCAGTGGAACGTGCTCCGCGCCAGCACCGTGGCCAACTGCTCGCCGCGGCCGGTGCCCAGCGCGGTGCCACCGTGCAGCGCGAACGGGACGTCGCTGCCGAGCCGGGCGGCCAGCGCATGCAGGTCCCTGCGGGGCACACCCAGCTCCCAGAGGTTGTTCATGGCGACCAGCACGGCGGCCGCGTCGGCGCTGCCGCCGGCCATGCCGCCGGCCACCGGGATGGACTTGTCGATCGAGATCGCGACGTCGGGCGCGCGGCCGACGTGCTCGGCCATGAGTTCGGCAGCCTGCCAGGCGAGATTGCGGTGGTCGGTCGGCAGGCCCTCGGCGCCGTCGCCGAACATCTCCAGTGACAACAGGTCCGCGTTGCGAACGGTCACCTCGTCGAACAGGGAGACGGCGTGGAACACCGTGGTGAGCTCGTGATAGCCGTCATCGCGACAGTCACCGACACCGAGGTACAGGTTCACCTTGCCCGGCACGCGGACGGTCACCGAGCCTGTGGGTACCCACTCAGAAGCAGTGTTTCCATCCGACGTAGACACGCCACGACATTAACGCCCGCGGCGAGAGCCACAACACCAAGTGTGGAAAAGCCTGCCCGCCGGCCTCAGTGGGTGGCGTCGACCTGCTGCTCAGGCTCCGGGGCCGTGGCGCGCTGCTCGCGGTCCAGCTCGCCCGAACGCTGCAGCAGCCGCACGAAGTCGGCGATCGCCAGGGTCTCGCCACGACGTGCCGGATCGATGCTGGCGGCCAGCAGGCGCTCGGCCGAGGCATTGCCCGAACCCGCCCACTCGGCGAACGCGTTGCGCGACGTCTTGCGCCGCTGCGCGAACGCGATGTCGATCAGGTCGAAAACCTGCGAGCGGAAGTTGTCGTCGGTCGGCCACGGCGACGTCTCGTGCCGGTCGATCCGGACCAGGCCCGAGTAGACCCGCGGGATGGGCCAGAACACCGTCGGCGACACCATGCCGTAGCGCCGGACGTTGCCGAAGAACCGCACCTTGGCGCTGGGCACCCCGTAGTCCTTGGTGCCGGGGTCGGCGGCGAGCCGCTCGGCGACCTCGGCCTGGACCATCACCATGACGGTGCGGATGGTCGGGAATTCCGAGAGCAGGTGCAGGATTGCCGGCACCGCGACGTTGTACGGCAGGTTGGCGACCAGCGCGGTCGGCTGCTCTTCCAGGTCGGACGGCATGAGGTCGAGCACGTCGCGGTTGATCACCGTCAACCGGCCGATCTCGCTGTGGGAGTGCTCGGCGACCGTGGTCGGCAGCTGGCGGGCCAGCACCGGGTCGATCTCGACGGCCGTCACCTTCGCGCCGCGGTCCAGCAGCGCCAGCGTCAGCGAGCCCAGACCCGGGCCGACCTCCAAGACGTGGGACTGCCGGTTGACCCCGGATGCCGACACGATGCGGCGCACCGTGTTGGCGTCATGCACGAAGTTCTGTCCGAAGGCCTTACGCGGCCGGAAATCAAGCTCTTTTGCCAGATGCCGGATTTCGGTTCGACCGAGTAGCCGGATCGTCATCGTGCCCCAATTCTCCCGCTACACACTGGCCAGGCACCCCAACCTTGGCGGGCTCGCGTCACTTCAGCAATCGCGATCTGCTCTTCACGTGTCGCAAGATCAGCTCTCGCAGCATAACGCAGACCGCCCTGCCGCTCCCAGGTGTTCTGATCAAATTGGACTCCGCCGTAAAAACCGTTGCCCGTATTGATGGCCCAGTTGCCGGTGGACTCGCAACGCGCCAGTGCATCCCAGGCAGCCCCTTGCGTCACCGGCGGCACCTCGGTGCCGGGCTTGGCGCCGACGCGCAGGACGCCGTCCCGCGCCGGGGTCAGCACCTGATTGGAGACCGGCAGCCGACCGGTCTCGACACCGTTGACCGTGGCAACGGCGAACGTCACGTTCTGCGTGCCGGGCTGGCCCGGATCGTCGACCACCTTGCGGCTCATGTTGAGCGCCGGGTCGGGCACCGTGTTCATGGTCGGGGGCAGCGGCGATTCCATGGTCACCTGCTGCAGCCGGATCCGGGTCACATCGATCTGCATGCCCTCGGTCACCGGCGTGGATGCCGCGGGGACGACGGTGTCGCGCTGCTCCAGCGGCACGCCGGCCTCGGCCAGCAGCCCGGCCACGTTGGCCGCGGCCAGGTGCACCTGGCGCGGCACACCGCCGTCGACGATGGTCACGTTGCGGGCGCTGACCACGGGCAGCGACATGCCGGCCAGCGGCACGCGGGTGGCGCGGTCGGCCGCGACGGGCGCGGTGTCGGTCATGGACAGCTGCTTGAGGGCGTCCTGCACGGTGGCGGCGGTGGTCCACACCTGACGCGTGCCCTGGCCGTCCAGCGAAATCTCGAGCGGGCGGCTGCGGCGCAGCACGATGTTCTCGGCGTCGTGCACGTCCTGGTCGGCCGCGGGGAACAGGTCGTCGCGCTCGCCGACGGTGAAGCCGTTCTCGGTCAGGACGTCGCCGATGCGGGTCTTCATGGTCTGCACCGTCATCGGTGCGCCGTCGATGGTGAGGGTGACGGTCTTGTGGTTCGCGACGGCGAACCCGCCTGCGACGGTCAGCGTGGCGAGGAAGGCCCCGGTCACGCCACGCAGCATCGGCGAGCGCGCATCATGCAATTTGTTCAGAACGTTCAAGGCGTCAATCCCGTGTCTATCGAGCCCGGGGTGGCCCCGAGCAGCGGCCGCGGTGACCACATGAAAGCCACCTCGACCGGGTTGATCACAGAACGGTAACGAACGTCCCCGGGAGGCGGCAACTTGGACTAATGATACAGTCCATAGCTTTTCGAAGCGTTTTCCGAGGTCACCGCGGCAATTTCGGCCGCTGAAGAATTCCGGATCTCGGCCAGTGCGCGGACCGTGTACGGCAGGCAGTACGACTCGTTGGGCGCGCCGCGGAACGGGTGCGGCGTCAGGAACGGCGCGTCGGTTTCGACGAGCAACAGCTCCGCCGGGATGATCGCGGCCGCCTCCCGCAGCGCATGCGCGTTCCGGAAGCTGACGGTGCCGGACAGACTCATGAGCCAGCCGTGATCAGCGCAGGTGCGGGCCATCGCGGCGTCCGACGAGAAGCAGTGGAAGATCACCGTCTCCGGCGCGCCCTCGGACCTCAGCACGTCGAGGACCTCGGCGTCGCCGTCCCGGTTGTGGATCATCAGCGGCTTGCCGACCCGTTTGGCCAGGTCGATGTGCCAGGCGAAGGCCTCGCGCTGCGTCGCCTCGTCGGCGCAACCGTCGAGCTTGCCGGGCCAGTACATGTCGATGCCGGTCTCCCCCACCGCGACCACACGCGGGTCGGCGGCCAGGCCTTCCAGGGTGCGTCTGGCCTGGTCGTCGAGGGCGTTGGCACGGGTCGGATGCAGCGCGACGGCGGCGTACACACGCGGATCGGCATGCGCGGCGCCGACGGCCCACTCGGCCGCCTCGAGATCGTCGGCGATGGTGACGACCTTCTCGACGCCGACGGCTTCGGCACGGTCCAGGATTTCTTTGATGCTCGCCGCGTCGGTGGCGCCACAGGCGTCCAGGTGGGTGTGCGCGTCGATCAGTCCGGGCAGTGGTTCCGGGGCGGGCGGCTTCTCTCGTTTGGCGCTCACAGCGACACCCTAAAGTGAGACCCAAATGAGTGAGCCTTTCTACATCACCACCGCCATCGCGTACCCGAACGGCGCACCGCACATCGGGCACGCGTATGAGTACATCGCCACCGACGCGATCGCCCGGTTCAAGCGGCTCGACGGCTTCGACGTCCGCTACCTGACCGGTACCGACGTGCACGGCCAGAAGATGGCCGAGGCCGCGGCGGCCGAAGGCATCACCGCCGCGGAGCTGGCCACGCGCAACTCCGACGTGTTCCAGGCGCTGCAGGAGAAGCTCAACATCTCCTTCGACCGGTTCATCCGGACGTCCGACGCCGACCACTACGAGGCGTCCAAGGAAATCTGGCGCCGGATGAACGAGGCCGGGGACATCTACCTCGGCACGTACGCCGGCTGGTACTCGATCCGCGACGAGCGCTTCTTCGCCGAGGACGAGACCGAGGTGCGCGACGGCAGCCGGTTCGCCATCGAGACCGGCACGCCCGTCACGTGGACCGAGGAGCAGACCTACTTCTTCAAGCTGTCGGCCTACACCGACCGGCTGCTGGCGCACTACGAAGCGCATCCCGAATTCATCGGACCCGATGTGCGGCGCAACGAGATCGTCAGCTTCGTCTCGGGCGGGCTCAAGGACCTGTCGATCTCGCGCACCACGTTCGACTGGGGCGTCCCGGTACCCGACCACCCCGAGCACGTCATGTACGTGTGGGTCGACGCGTTGACGAATTACCTTACGGGCGTGGGCTTTCCGGACACCGCCGCCGAGGACTTCGGCAAGTACTGGCCGGCGAATCTGCACATGATCGGCAAGGACATCATCCGGTTCCACAGCGTCTACTGGCCGGCGTTCCTGATGTCGGCTGGAATCGCCCTTCCGGAGCGGGTTTTCGCGCACGGCTTCATCAATGTCAAGGGCGAGAAGATGAGCAAGTCGGTGGGCAACGTGGTGGATCCCATCGCGCTGATCGACGCCTTCGGCCTGGACCAGGTGCGCTACTTCTTCCTGCGCGAGGTGTCCTTCGGCCAGGACGGCAGCTACAGCGAGGAAGCCATCATCGGCCGCATCAACGCCGACCTGGCCAACGAACTGGGCAACCTGGCACAGCGCTCGCTGTCGATGGTGAACAAGAACCTCGGCGGAATCGTGCCGGAGCCAGGCGAATTCACCGCCGCCGACCTCGAGTTGCTCAAGCAGGCCGACGCGCTGCTCGAGCAGGTGCGGGCGCACTACGACGTGCCGGCGATGCATCTGGCCCTGGAGGCCATCTGGCAGATGCTCGGTGCCGCCAACCGCTACTTCTCGGCCGAAGAACCGTGGGTGCTGCGCAAGTCTCCCGCTGAGTCGGACCAGACCCGCTTCGGCACAGTGCTATACACGACGCTGGAGGCGGTCCGGATCGCCGCGCTGCTGGTGCAGCCGGTGATGCCGGAGTCCGGGGGGAAGCTGCTCGACCTTCTTGGGCAGGACGCCTCGGCACGGGACTTCCGTGCCCTGGGTACCCGGCTGGCACCGGGGACGGTGCTACCGACACCCGAAGGCGTATTTCCCCGCTATCAAGCGGAGACCAAGGAGTAACGAAAAGATATGGCGCAGGACGGCTTACACGAGCGGCTGCACGACGTCTACGAGGAAGTCACCCGCCGCAACGCCGGCGAGATCGAGTTCCACCAAGCCGTCTACGAGGTTCTGACGAGCCTGGGCCCGGTCGTCGACAAGCACCCCGAGTACTCCGACACCGCCATCATCCGACGGCTGTTCGAGCCCGAGCGGCAGATCATCTTCCGCGTGCCGTGGATCGATGACGCCGGCGCCGAACAGATCAACCGAGGCTTCCGCGTCGAGTTCAACTCCGCGCTGGGCCCGTTCAAGGGCGGCCTGCGGTTCCATCCGTCGGTGTACCTGGGCATCGTGAAATTCCTTGGCTTCGAGCAGATTTTCAAGAACTCACTGACCGGTCTGCCCATCGGCGGCGGCAAGGGCGGGTCGGACTTCGACCCCAAAGGCCGCTCCAAGAACGAGGTGATGCGGTTCTGTCAGTCGTTCATGACCGAGCTGTACCGGCACATCGGTGAGTACACCGACGTCCCCGCCGGCGACATCGGCGTCGGCGGCCGTGAGATCGGCTACCTGTTCGGCCAGTACAAGCGCATCACCAACCGCTACGAGTCCGGCGTCCTGACCGGCAAGGGCCTGACATGGGGTGGCTCGCAGGTCCGCACCGAGGCCACCGGCTACGGCACGGTGTTCTTCGTCGACGAAATCCTGCGCAGCACCGGGCAATCCTTCGACGGCAAGCAGGTCGTGGTGTCCGGGTCCGGCAACGTCGCGATCTACGCCATCGAGAAGGTGCACGCACTCGGCGGCACCGTCATCGGCTGTTCGGACTCCAGCGGATACATCGTGGACGAGAAGGGCGTCGACCTCGAGCTGCTCAAGGAGCTCAAGGAAGTGCGCCGCGGCCGGATTTCCGAGTACGCCGAAATGCGCGGCGGCGGTGCGCAGTTCGTCGAGAACGATTCGGTCTGGCAGTTACCGTGCGACATCGCGCTGCCGTGCGCGACGCAGAACGAGCTGGACGGCGACGACGCGAAGGCACTGATCGCGTCCGGCTGCCAGGTCGTCGCCGAGGGCGCCAACATGCCGTGCACCCCGGAGGCGGTGAAACTGTTCGCCGAGGCCAAGGTCGCGTTCGCGCCCGGCAAGGCCGCCAACGCCGGCGGCGTCGCCACCAGCGCGCTGGAGATGCAGCAGAACGCGTCGCGCGACTCGTGGACGTTCGAGGAGACCGAGCAGCGGCTGGCCGAGATCATGGGCCGCATCCACGACCGCTGCCTGAGCACCGCCGACGAATACGGCCAGCCGGGCAACTACATGGCCGGGGCCAACATCGCCGGCTTCATCCGGGTCGCCGACGCGATGTCGGCCCTCGGAGTCGTCTGACCTGCGCATTCATCCCTTCCAATCGCAGGGTCCGCACGGGAGTCGAGTGATCTGGGCCACATCTGCGGGTACGTTTGTCACACTTTCGGCGCCGCCGGTGTCTTGAGGGCATAACCAACCCCGAAGGAGATGCAGTGATGACCGGAAACCAGAAGCTCCACCGCGTTGTCGTCATCGGCGGCGGATACGCCGGCGCACTGGCGGCCAATCACGTCCGGATGCGCGACGACGTGGCCGTCACCCTGGTGAACCCGCGGCCCAAGTTCGTCGAACGCATCCGCCTGCACCAGCACGCGGCCGGGAACTACGACGCCACCGTCGGCTACGACACCCTCCTCGCCGACGACGTCCGCGTGGTGATCGACACCGCCACCCGCATCGACGCCGCGGCCCGCACCGTCGAGCTGGCGTCTGGCGACACCCTGGACTACGACTACCTGATCTACGCCGTCGGCAGCACTGGCGCCGTCCCGTCGTCGGTGCCCGGCGCCGCCGAATTCGCTTACCCCCTGGCCGAATTCGAGCAGGCGGAGCGGCTGGCAGCGCGACTGCAGGACGTGCCGCTGTCCGCGCCACTGGTGGTCATCGGTGCCGGGCTGACCGGCATCGAGGCGGCGGCCGAATTCGCCGAGGCCGGCCGCAACGTCGTGCTGGTCGGCAACAAGCTCGCGCCGGCGATGAGTGCCCCGGCCCGTCGCTCGGTGGCCAAGGCCCTGGCCAAGCTGGGCGTGACTGTGATCGAGGGCGACGTCAGCGCCGTCAGCGCCCACCGGGTGACCCTCGCCGACGGGCGCTTCATCAGCAGCGCCGTCACGGTGTGGACCGCCGGCTTCGGCACCCCCCAACTGGCGGCCGCCAGCGGACTGCGGACCGATGACCTGGGCCGGTTGCTGACCGATGAAACCATGACCAGCATCGACGATCCGCGCATCGTCGCCACCGGCGACGCTGCCGCACCGTCGGGTCAGCCGCTGCGGATGAGCTGCCAGGCGACGAGTCCGCTCACCGTGACGGCCGTGGGGACCGTGCTGAGCCGGATCGCCGGAACCGAGCCCAAACCCCTCGACCCCGTGTTCGTCGGATCGTGCGTCAGCCTCGGCCGGCACCTGGCGACCATCCAGATCGCCCGGAAAGACGACTCCTCCACCAACTACTACATCGGCGGTCGGGTCGGCGCGAAGCTGAAGGAAGCGATCTGCAAGGGCACGCTGTGGGGGATCCGACGGGTCGCCAATAAGCCGAGCGCGGTGTTCGTGATGACGGGCGGCAAGCGCGCCGAACAGCTGGCGGAGACTGTCAGCGCATGACCGGCTCCGCCAGTGTCGCAGGGGGTGAACACGCCGAGCGGTTCACCCACCTGCGGCCGCTCCTCTTCACCATCGCCTACGAAATCCTGGGCTCGGCAACGGAATCCGACGACGTGCTGCAGGACAGCTACCTGCGGTGGGCCGAGGTCGACCTCGACACCGTGCGGGACACCAAGTCGTACCTGGCGCAGTTGGTCACCCGGCAGGCGTTGAATGCCTTGCGGGCCGGCGCTCGCCGCCGCGAGGAGTACGTCGGCCCGTGGCTACCCGAGCCGCTGCTACTCGACGAGCGCGACGCCTCCTCGGATGTTGTTCTCGCCGAGTCGGTTTCGATGGCGATGCTCGTGGTCCTGGAGACTCTGGGCCCCGACGAACGGGCCGTGTTCGTGCTGCGTGAGGTGTTCGGGTTCGACTATGACGAAATCGCCGGGGCCGTAGGCAAATCCACCGCGGCGGTGCGCCAGGTCGCACACCGGGCCCGCGAGCATGTCCAGGCCCGGCGTAAGCGGTACACGCCCGACACCGCCAAGTCCGCCGAGGTCACCACGCAGTTCCTGACGGCAGCGGCGACCGGCGATCTGGACGGCCTGATGACGCTGCTGGCCCCGAACGTCACTTGGACCGCGGACAGCGACGGCAAGGTCAGCGCCGCCCGGCGACCGGTCTACGGCCCGGACAAGGTCGGGCGACTGCTGCTCGGCCTCATGCGCGGCATCGCCGACTACCCCGAGGCCCGCGCCGACCTCGCGACGTACAACAGCGCCCCGGCACTGGTGCTCTACCTCGGCGAGAAACTCGAGGGCGTCATCCTGATCGAGATCGAGGACGGCAAGATCAGCCACTTCTACGCCGTGCGCAACCCCGACAAGCTCGGTGGGGTGCTGGTCGAGCGGGAGATCCGGCGGACCGTCTGACAAGCTGTGGGGCGTGCGAGTCGAGCGGTTGGCCGACCTGGGCGACGCCCCCGGGGTGTTGAAGGCTGTCGCCGACGCCGCCGCCCGCCGCGGCCTGCCACCGCCGGCCGCGCTTCTGGGTGACTGGTTCGGTGCGACGGCCGTCATCGCGCCGAGCGTCGCCATCGAGCCGGTGGCCGCCACCGAAGTCTTCGACGCGCCAACGGGTTCCGGTGAGGCGATCGGTGGCGGCTGGTTCGGCTACCTGTCGTACCCGGACGGTGGTCACCGGATCCCGGCGGCTGCCGGCGGCTGGTCGGACTCGGTGCTGCGGCAGGACGCCGCCGGGCACTGGTGGTACGAAAGCCTTTCCGGGGCAGCGCTTCCCGACTGGCTGGCCGCCCTGGAGCCGGCGGTGCCCGCGCCGTACGCGATCGACTGGCGGGCGCCGGACCGCGCCGGCCACCGCGCCGGCGTGCTGTCCTGCCTCGACGCGATCGCCGCGGGCGAGGTGTACCAGGCCTGCGTCTGTACCCGTTTCACCGGACGGCTGTCCGGCACGCCCATCGACTTCTTCGTCGACGCGGTGACGCGGACCGCGCCCGCCCGGGCCGCGTTCGTCGCAGGCGAGTGGGGCGCTGTCGCGTCCCTGTCGCCGGAACTGTTCCTGAGCCGCCGCGGCGAGGTCGTCACCTCCAGCCCCATCAAAGGCACTCTCCCCCTTGATCGTCCGCCGTCGGAGCTGGCTTCGTCGGTCAAAGATGTCGCCGAGAACATCATGATCGTCGACCTCGTGCGCAATGATCTGAGCCGTGTCGCGACGACCGGGCCCGTCCGGGTGCCGCAGCTACTGGCAGTCGAGCCCGCGCCGGGCGTCTGGCATCTCGTGTCGACGGTCGCCGCGCGGGTTCCGGTCGACACCCCGATGGCGGCGGTGCTGGACGCCACCTTCCCGCCCGCCTCGGTGACCGGCACCCCGAAATGCCGCGCCCGCGAACTCCTCGCCGAATGGGAGCCGTACGACCGCGGAATCTATTGCGGGACGGTCGGTTTGGCGTCACCCCTGGCCGGCACCGAACTCAATGTCGCGATCCGCACCGTGGAATTCGACCCCGACGGCGGAGCGATCCTGGGGGTGGGCGGTGGCATCACCGCCGACTCCGACCCGGACCGCGAATGGGAAGAGTGCCTCCACAAGGCCGCCGCCACCGTCAGCCTCTCCCTGTCTCGCGAGCAGTCCGCTGCAAGCGGGCGGTACCCTGCACAAAATTGGGTCGATCGACACTGATCTAGCTACCCGACTCTCTTAGGCCTCGGATCCCAGTCACCTGGTGACTGGGATCCGAGGCCTTAGTGCGACCTAAGCGAGTCGGGTCGGTTCACGCGGAGATTGGCGGCGAATTTCGTGATCGCCTGCGAAGCATCGCAGGCGATCGCCCGCGTGGCGCATCCCAGGCCCGCACCGGCCGGACAGTCGACCCACAGAAAACGTCAGCGGAGCCTTTTTCAACACTTTTATGTCTCACGGGCCTTCAGGACCGCGTCGTAGAGCTCGCGCCGGGACGGCGCGCCGGGGTTCTCGGCGATCACTTGCGCGCAGGCATCTTTGACGCGCGCGCCGTCGTCGACCAGTTCCTGAACCAGCGCGACCAAACTGTCGATGTCCGCCACCGGCGTCGCCCCCGCCAGCACCACGGTGATCTCGCCGAGCACGCCGTCGGCGGCCCACTCGGCCAGTTCCGCGAGGCTGCCCCGGCGAATCTCCTCGTGGGTCTTGGTCAGCTCACGGCACACCACCGCGCGCCGGTCCGGCCCCAGCACGGTCACCGCATCGGCCAGCGTCTCGGCCAGTCGGCGCGGTGACTCGAAGAACACACACGTCCGGCGCTCGGTCGCGAAGCCGGCCAGCCACGCCGCCCGGCCCTTGCGCGGCGCGAAACCCTCGAAGCAGAACCGGTCCGACGCCAGTCCGGACACCGCCAGCGCCGTCGTCACCGCCGACGGGCCTGGCAGACACGACACCGGCAACCCGGCCTCGGCGCACGCCGCCACCAGTCGGTACCCCGGATCGCTGATCAGCGGCATGCCGGCGTCGCTGACCACCAGCACGGTCTCCCCCGCGGCAATCGATTCGACGAGCCCCGCGACCCGGGATGCCTCGTTCTGGTCGAAGAAACTGACGACGCGCCCGGCGGGCCGGACATCCAGCGACGCGGCCAGCGCGCGCACCCGCCGGGTGTCCTCGGCGGCGATCACATCGGCGGTGCCGAGCGCCTCGATGAGGCGGGCCGAGGCGTCACCGGGCTGGCCCAATGGAGTCGCCGCGAGCAGCAGCCGACCAGCGCCAGCGAGCGGACCAAGTGCTGATGTCACACGGGACAGCCTAAGCTCGCTGACGTGACCGCCCCCGCCCTCGACGCCTCCGACGCCGAGCGCGAGGTCCCCGTGATCAGTCCGGCGCCACTGACGCCTGCCGCCGATTTCGGCCCGACCGACCGGCTGCGTGGCTGGACCATGACCGCGGTGATCACCGCGCTGGCCGTCATCACCCGGTTCCTGAACCTGGGCTCGCCGACCGACGCGGGCACCCCGATCTTCGACGAGAAGCATTACGCGCCGCAGGCCTGGCAGGTGCTGCACAACAACGGCGTCGAGGACAACCCCGGCTACGGCCTGGTGGTGCACCCGCCGGTCGCCAAACAGCTGATGGCCATCGGCGAATGGATCTTCGGATACAACGGCGTCGGCTGGCGGTTCTCCGGCGCGGTGTGCGGCGTCATCCTGGTGCTGCTGGTGGCGCGGATCGTGCGGCGCATGACGCGCTCGACGCTGCTGGGCGGCATCGCCGGGCTGCTGATCATCGCCGACGGCGTCAGCTTCGTCTCGGCCCGCACCGCGCTGCTCGACGTCTATCAGGCCGTATTCATCGTGGCGGCGTTCGGCGCCCTCATCGTGGACCGCGACCAGGTACGCGCCCGGATGCACGTCGCGATGACCGAAGGCCGGATCACCGAGACACCGTGGGGCCCGCGGCTCGGCGTGCGGTGGTGGCGGTTCGGCGCCGGCGTGCTGTTGGGGCTCGCGCTCGCGGTCAAGTGGTCGGGCCTGTATTACATGGTGTTCTTCGGCCTGATGACGGTCGCGTTCGACATTGCGGCCCGGCGGGCGTACCGCGTGCAGCGGCCCTGGGTGGGAACGCTGCGCCGCGACGTCGTGCCGGGGATGTGGGCGCTGACGCTGATCCCGGTGGGTGTGTACCTGGCGTCGTATGCCCCGTGGTTCGCCTCGGAGACCGCGATCGACCGGCACATGGAAGGCCGGAACATCGGCGACGGGCCGTTCGCGACGCTGCGCTCGCTCTGGTACTACACGCACGACGTCTACCGCTTCCATTCCGGCCTGACCAACGCCGCGGGCAATCACCACCCGTGGGAATCCAAGCCCTGGACGTGGCCAATGTCGCTGCGGCCGGTGCTGTACGCCATCGACAACAACAACGTGCCGGGCTGCGGCGCGCAGTCGTGCGTCAAGGCCGTCATGCTGGCCGGTACGCCGGCGATGTGGTTCATCGCGGTGCCGGTGCTCGCCTGGGCGGTGTGGCGGACGTTCGTCAAACGCGACTGGCGGTACGCCGCCGCGCTGACCGGCTACGCCGCGGGATACCTGCCGTGGTTCGCCGACATCGACCGGCAGATGTACTTCTTCTACGCGACGCCCATGGCGCCGTTCCTGATCATCCTGATCACCCTGATCCTCGGCGACATCCTGTATCCGAGATCGACGGAACCGGAACGACGAACGCTCGGGCTGCTGGTCGTGTGCTTCTACGTGGCACTGGTGATCACCAACTTCGCCTGGATGTACCCGATCCTGACGGGTCTGCCGATCTCGCCGTCGACCTGGAACATGGAGATCGTGCTGCCCTCCTGGCGTTGATCCTGCGTCTAGAGCGCAAGAGTGCGAGTGGCGAACGCCGCCACCGCGGAGTCAACGGAACGGTTCCGACACATCGAACGCCTGTGCGATAGGATCGCGGGGTGTCCTTGGCGGTTCAGGGTTCGCTGTTCGACCATGCCGAACGGCGCTGGCTCGGCGACGGCGCCTGGGTCGACGTCCGCGCCGGCTGGCTGACGGGCGCCGACACGCTTTTCGACGAGCTGCTGACGGCGATTCCCTGGCGCGCCGAGCAGCGCCAGATGTACGACAAGGTGCTCGACGTGCCGCGGCTCGTCAGCTTCCATGACCTCGCGCAGGAACGGGCGCCGCATCCCGGGCTGGCGCGGCTGCGGGTGCGCCTCAACGACGCCTACGCCCACGAACTCGGCGAGCCGTTCACCACGGTGGGCCTGTGCTTGTACCGCGACGGCAATGACAGCGTCGCATGGCACGGCGACACCATCGGGCGCAGCAGCACCGAGGACACCATGGTCGCGGTGCTGAGCCTCGGGGCGACAAGGGTTTTCGCGCTGCGTCCCCGCAACGCGGGCGCAGACGGCAGACGCACCAGCGTCCGGCTGCCCCAGGTCCACGGCGACCTGCTGGTGATGGGCGGGTCCTGCCAGCGCACCTGGGAGCACGCGGTGCCCAAGACCGCACGGCCCACAGGGCCGCGGATCAGCATTCAGTTCCGGCCGCGCAACGTGCGGTAGTTACTGCCCGCGTACCGCGGCGACCGACTTGGTCAGCAGCTCCGTCGCCTTCTGGGTGTTCACCGGCACGACGGGTTTGTCCGGCGCGACGAGCGAGTTGGCGGTGACGATCACCAGGAATCTGCCGAAACCGGCGACGTAGTTGTACAGCTGGCCGGAGGCCGGCTTGCCGCCCGCCATCGTCTCGAGGATGCGGTGGGTACCCAGCGTCTTCACCTCGTCGATGGGCGGGGCCGGCACCTCTTCGACCAGGCCCCGCACCCCGGCGCCGGAGAAGGCGACCTTCTTGCAGCCGTCACCGGGATCGGCCGGCGCGATCGGTTCGGACGTCTCGACCGCCAAGATGACGTACCGGTTGCCCTGCCCTTCGGCGGTGACGGCGGTCATGTTGCCCTTGGCACCTGGGGAGACGGCCATGCCGGAGGCGAATTTCGCGCAGTCCGGCGGCTCGAATTTCAGGCCCGGCGGCAGCGTCTGCGGGGCGAACGCGCGCGGGTCGATGCCTGTCGGCGCGACCGTCTTGACCTGGTAGTCCGGCCCGAAAGTGCCCTTCAGATCAAGGATTTTGGTGATGTCGGGGTCAGCGACCACCGCCGGGGAGTGGGACGTGCATGCCGCCACCAGACCGACCACACCGACCCGGCCGGCCACCGCGAGCACCGTTCTGCGCATTGTGGCGAATCTACCGGGCCAATCCGTCTGCGGCCGGGATGCCCCGCACCGACCGCACCGCCGCGTCCAACAATGTCGCCGGGAGCTCGGCGGGCAACGGCGGCGTGACGGCCCCCGGGTCGGTCACCATGGTGACCGAAACCGCCAGCGCGTCGACGTACGCGATCAGAGTCGTTGCCTGCGAATGGGTTTGCGCACCGTTCTCGACGCTGGTGGTGATGTGCGCCGTCAGGCCCAGCGTCTTGGCGTCGGCGATCTGCGGAGCGTCGACGAGGTCGACGGCCGCGTGCGCACGGCCGGCGCTCAACGACCAGGCGTGGCAGTCGCCGACGAGCTCGCGCGCCGGCGCGACGGCCGGCGCCGCGGTCGCGTACACGATGCCGCCGGGTCCCGATGCCGACCAGCCCCGCACGCCGTCTGCCGGCGCGGCCACCAGGACCGCGCAGTCCGGTGGGTCGGCCGCCGACCCGGCGGACATGCCCCAGAACGTCGTCGGGGCGGCCGGTGCCGGCAACGCAGCGAACTCGTAGCCCTGCAGATCCTTGGGCAGGTGTTGGCGCATTCGGCCGATCGCGGCCGGGTCGGCGGGTTTCGCGGCCGCCGGGGTGGTCGGCCGCGTGGGCGGGGTCGTCGACCCACACGCCGCACACAGCAGCACCGCTGCCGACCACGCGAGTACGCGCATTTGCTGTTGATAGCACGGCGAACGCGTCGACCCCGGCCGATGTCCGGCGCCACGCCGATGCAACTTTTGCGGACACGACGTTCCACCGCAAGCTCGCGCATCCGGCTTCGTCCGCCCCGTAGTCTGCAACCGACGACAGGAGACGGAAATGTTGCCGATGAGGGTTGCCGGCGTTGCGCTGGCCGTGACTGTGACTGCGCTGGGCGCGAGTGCCTGCAACTCGGACTCGAAACCGGCGCCGTCGTCGACGTCCAGCAGTGCCGCGAGCACCAGCGCGGCGGCCGCACCGACTTCTGCGGCACCCAGCGCACCGGCGGTTCCGAAGAAGACCATCCGGGACTACCTGCACGAGAAGAACATCACCGAGCAGCAGCTGCACCCCGGCGATCCCGGCGCCCCGACGCTGACCATGCCGCTCCCCCAGGGCTGGGTGGACGCCGGTCCGCTGACACCGAAATGGGCCTGGAGCGCAAGCAAATTCGACGACCCGGCGATGAAGGCCGACCCGCCGACCATCATCGTGCTGATCTCGAAGTTGCCCGGCGCCAATGCCGACGAGGTACTGCAGTACGCACCCGGCGAGCTGCAGAACCTGCACAACTGGCAGGACGCCGGCACCAACTGCGAGGCGACGCTCGCGGGGTTCAAGGCGTGTCAGGTCGGCGGCATGTACAGCCAGGACGGCAAGGACCGGCTGATGGCACAGAAGACGGCGGCCATCCCGACCAAGGACGGCGTGATCGTGCTGCAGATCAACGCCAGCGGCACCAAGGAGACCATCGCGCCGCTGATGGATGCGACGTCGTCGATCGACAAATCGCTGAAGATCACCGTGCCCTGACGGGCCTGAACTCAGGCGCGGGAGAACGCCGATGCCGCGGCCACCTGCTCGGCCGTCGGCCGGACCCCGGTGTACCGTTCGAACTGTTCGGCGGCCTGCAGGGCGATGACCTCGGCGCCGGTGATCACCGGGATCCCGGCCGCGCGCGCCGCGCGCACCAGCGGCGTTTCCGATGGCAGGGCCACCACGTCGAAAACGTTGCGCGCCTTGGCAACAACCTCCGGCGCGAACGACAGGTCGTCGGCTTCGGCGCCACCAGCCATCCCGATGGGGGTGACGTTGACGACGATGTCCGCGCCACCTGACGCGTCGGCCGTGTAGCGGTACCCCAGCCGGTCGGCCAGCCGGCCGCCGGTCTCAGGGTTGCGTGCGACGATGGTGCCCGCCTCGAATCCCTTGTCCCGGAACGCTGCCGCCACCGCGCTGGCCATGCCGCCGCTGCCGCGGATGAGCAGCGACGCGCCCGGATCGAGGCCGTGCTCGTCGATGAGCCGGGCGATGGCGAGGTAGTCGGTGTTGCAGGCCGTCAGCCGGCCCGCGTCATTGACGATCGTGTTGACCGAATTGATCACGCGCGCCGACTCTTCCAGCTCGTCGACGAGCGCGATGACGTCTTCTTTGAACGGCATGGACACCGAGCAGCCGCGGATGCCCAGGGCCCGGACGCCGCCGATCGCCGCGGCGATGTCGGTCGTGGTGAAGGCCTTGTAGACGAAATCCAGGCCCAGCTCGTCGTAGAGGTAGTTGTGAAAGCGCGTGCCGATGTTGCTGGGCCGGGCAGCCAGCGAGATGCACACCGCGGTGTCCTTGTTCAGCAGCGGACGCCGGGAGTACAACGATTCCGCCATCAGCCGACCGCCTTGATCACTTGCTGCGCCAGGGTGTGGATCTCTTGATACTGCTTGGGCGACAACGACAATTGGCCGGGTTTCGGGACGTCGAATTCGGTGACGATCATGTTGCGGTCGTCGCGCTCCCAGGTGGCACCGTAGTGCTCCAGGATCTTGCGCATCGGAAAGTTGTCGGACAGCACCCGCGCCGCGAACCGCTCGATGCCGGAGCCCCGCGCGGCCGGCACCAGCGCGTCCATCAGGAAGGTACCGATGCCCCGGCCCTGATAGTCGTCACCGACCATGAAGGCAACCTCGGCGACCGTCGGATTCTCGTGCAGCCGAACGAATCTGGCGTCGGCGACCATCGGCCCGTCGGGTCCGTCGATGCCGTCGGTCAGCACCCACACGAAGTGGTCGACGTAGTCGACCTCGAAGAGGTAGGCCATCAGCGCGGGGCTGGGCTGGTAGGCCGTCTGGAACCGGCGATAGATGGTCTCGGTCGAGAAACGGACGGGTCCCTGGCGCACGCGCGGGTTGTCGCCGGGCAGCACGGGCCGCAGGTACATCTGGCTGCCGTCGCTCAGCTTCACCGGGAGCGGCGTGATGAACTCCGCGAGCCGCTGCCGCGCCGTGCGCACCAGCCGCTCGGCCATACAGGGCACGTCGAGCATCGCGGTCAGCGCGTCGTGCCCACCGACCCACCCGGTCAGCGGTTCGGTGACCAGCACGGTGGCGTTGCGCGTGCCACCCCGCAACAGGGCGATCTCACCGACGATCAGGCCCGGGCCGATGTCGTGGACGATGAGTTCGCCGTCGGGGGCGGCATGCGTCACCCGGACGCTGCCGGCGCTGATCAGGATGAACGACGACGCAACTTCGCCCTGCGTCATCAGCACCTTGCCCGGTTCGGCGGTCAGCGGCCTCAGCAGGGGCGCCAGCCGGTCGAGGTCCTCCCGACGGCAGCTCGCGAAGAACCCCAACGAGGCCAGTTCATCCGTCGTCGCTTCCGGCACGGAAGGAAACGTTACCGGCGGACGGCACGGCATGTGGTGCCGTTGGGACTCCCCCTATTGAAAACAATTTTCGACAAGCTCTCCGGTGTCGGGTATCGTCGGCCGCGCGTTAATGAAAACGATTTTCACTTAACTGACGGAGGTTCCCATGAAGGCCGGCATCCACCCCGACTACCACCCCGTCGTCTTCCAGGACGCCACCACCGGACGCACGTTCCTGACCCGCTCCACCGCCACGAGCTCCCGGACCATCGAATGGCAGACCGCCGACGGCGTTCGCACGTACCCACTGATCGTGGTCGACGTCACCTCAGATTCCCACCCGGTATGGACCGGCAAGCGGCAGATTCTGGACACCGCGGGTCGCGTCGAGAAGTTCAACCGCAAGTACGGTCGATGACCTTGGCGCGGGTATCCCCTTGCCACACCGACTCATTCATCTCCCCGCCGCGTATCACCCGGCATCGGCCGCGGCCCGGGTCCCACACCCGGGGTGCGGCGACCACCGCGGCCTGGGACTGGCAACTGCATGCCCGTTGCCGTGGGTTGCCGGCCGAGGTCTTCTACACCGGCGATGATGATCGCGGCGCCCGCCGGGTCGCGCACGAAGAACACGCCAAACAGATCTGCCACCACTGCCCGGTGCTGCGCGACTGCCTCGGCCACGCCATGGAAGCAGATGAGCCCTACGGCATCTGGGGCGCCACGACCCCGAAGGAGCGGGCTGCGATACGAAGTTCACAGCCTTTTATTAGCTGATCTATCAAAACTCTCGGTACCTTGGTGTCAACACCACGACACCGACGGGAGCACCGATGGGATTCGGACCGCCACAAGGCCGGCCGACCGTCACCGACGACGAGATCACTGCCATCATGGAACCGCCGCAACGCGTCCGAACCCTGCGAAATGTGTTGGACGCGACCGGCGATGCCCTCGAACCGTTGATCGACCTGTATCGACCGTACGTCACCGGCCTCGACCGGCTGCCGCGCGACGGCCGTTTCCTGCTGGTGGGCAACCACACCGCGTTCGGCTTCGCCGAGATCCTGCTGATGCCGTATTACACCCGCCGCGAGCTCGGAGTGCAGGTGCGCCCGCTCGCCGAGCGCGGCCTGGCACAGGCCAAGGGCTTCGGCGGTGACCTGGTCGCCGCGTACGGCGGCGTGGTCGGCCACCCCGACACGGCGCGAGAACTGATGCGGCACAACGAGACCGTTCTGGTCTTCCCTGGCGGCGGACGCGAGATGCCCAAGTTCAAGGGCGAGGAATACCAGCTGAAATGGGACGGGCGAAGCGGTTTCGCCCGCGTCGCCATCGAGAACGGCTACCCGATCGTGCCGGTCGGACTGGTCGGCAGCGACGACGTCTACGAGCCCCTCTTCCAGCGCGACAGCACACTGGGCCGGCTGAGCCAGTCCATCGGCGAGCGGTTGGGCGGACGGTCCGACATGGCGATGCCGCTGGTGCGCGGCATCGGCCCGACGCTGATCCCCCGTCCGCAGCGTATGTACCTGGAGTTCGGCGCGCCGATCAGCACCACGGCGCCGTCCGGCACGACCGACCACGCCCGGTGGGTCGAAACCGTCAAGTCCGCGACTCAGCAAGCGCTGGAACAGATCTTGTCCGACCTCCAGGAAGTCCGGGCCCGCGATCCGTACCGCGGCCTGAATCCCCTGGCCTGGTCCCGGGCCGCTCAGCCACCCGAGGCTGCCATCCGCGTGGGCTGACCACGGCGGCGGTCGGGAGACCGTAACGTGGGTTGCCGTCGGGCGCAGCGCTTCATGCACCCGCATGCGGCAGAAAGGCTTCGCGAGATGGCATTCATCGACTACCAGCAGTTGTCCCTGACGCGCCACGACAACGGCGTCCTGCTGATCACCCTCGACCGGCCGGAGAAGTACAACGCCGCCGACGAGGGCATGCATGCCGAGCTGGCCAACATCTGGAAGGACGTCGCGGCCGATCCGGACACCCGGGTGGCCGTCATCACCGGCGCGGGAAAGGCTTTCAGCGCCGGCGGAGATCTGGCCATGGTCGAACGCATGGCGGGTGACTACGACCGCGTCTCGCACATGCTCGGCGAGATGAGCGACCTCGTCTACAACATGATCAACTGCGACAAGCCGATCGTGTCGGCCATCAACGGCGTCGCGGTCGGCGCGGGTGCCGTGGCCGCGCTGCTGGCCGATGTGGCAATCATCGCCGAGGACGCCAGGATCGGCGATGGCCACGTCAAACTCGGTGTCGCCGCGGGCGATCACGCCGCGATCATCTGGCCGTTGCTGGCCGGGACCGCCAAGGCCAAGTACTACCTGATGACAGGTGAGATGATCGACGGCGTCGAAGCCGAGCGCATCGGCATGGTCGCCAAAGCCCTTCCCCGCGAACAGGTTCTGGACGAAGCGCTCCGGGTGGCCGACGTGCTGGCCACCGGCGCCCAGCAGGCGATCCGGCTCACCAAGCGCGCACTCAACAACTGGCTGCGCCACGCCGGCCCGATCTTCGACCAGTCCGCCGCCTACGAGATGTTGACGTTCCTCGGGCCGGACGTGGTCGAGGGGTATACGGCGCTGCGCGAGAAGCGGCCGCCCCGGTTTCCGTCGGCGCAGTAGGCGCGGCGACCGAAATGACCTGGCAACAGATCGAACCCTTCCTCGTCGCCCTCGCCATCGGGCTGTTGCTCGGCCTGGAGCGCGAACGTAGCCATGCCCGCAAGCTCCCGGCCGGCTCCCGTTCGTTCGCGCTGCTATCGCTGGCCGGCGCGATCGCGGCCGGTTTCAGTCAGTGGGCTGTCGTCGCCGGATTTCTGGCTGTCGGCGCGCTCATCGCCCTGGCCTATCTCCGGACCAGCGCGGAAGATTCGGGAACGACTACCGCGACAGCCGCACTCGTCGCATATCTCCTTGGCGCCCTTGCCTATTCGCGTCCGGCACTCGCGGTGGCCCTCGCGGTCGTCGTCGCGGGCCTGCTCGTCTCGAAGAACCGCATCCACCGGTTCGCCCGCGACATCATGACCGAGGTCGAGCTGGAAGACGCGATCAAGTTTCTGGTCGTCGCGTTCGTGATCCTGCCGCTGCTGCCGGATCGCGGACTGGGGCCGTACGGCATTCTGAATCCGGAGAAGGTCTGGCTCCTCGTCGTCCTGCTCACCGGCATCGGGTGGGTGGGCTACATCGGGGTTCGTGCGCTCGGCCCGGAACGCGGCCTGCTGATCACCGTTATCGCCGGCGGCTTCGTCTCGGCGACCGCGACGACGGCGTCCATGGCCCGGCTCAGCCGCACGACACCGAGCGTGCGTGCGCCCCTGGCCAGCGCTCTGCTGGCCAGCCTGGCCACCTTCGTCCAGCTGCTGATCGTGATCGGCGTGGTCGACTCCCACGTCCTCCAGCGCCTGTGGCCACCCGTGGCCGCCGGCGCGTTGGTGCTGGTGGTGATCGCCGGGGTCGTCTACCGCGGAGCCGGTCTCGCCGAGGACAATCCGTCACCAGAGCAGGACACCGGCGCGAAAGCCGCAAGCCGACCGTTCGCCCTACGTCCGGCGTTGATCCTGGCCGCGGTGCTCACCCTCGCGCTGCTTGTCGGGCGGTGGGGCGCGGACGTGCTCGGTGCCGGCGGCACCGTGCTCGCCGCGTTCGCCGCGGGTCTGGCCGACGCGCACGCCGGTTCCGTCGCCGCCGCCAGCCTCGCCGCCAAGGGCGATATCACCGTCGACACCGCGCTGCTCGCGATAGCGGCCGCACTCGGCTCCAACCTGATCGTGAAGACCGTGCTGGCATTCACGGCCGGCGGTCGCCGGTTCGGGCTCCGGTTTCTCGCCGGGATGACCGCACCCGCCGTGGTTTTCGGCGTTGTCCTGGCCGTGACGATGACGTAGCCCGTCACCAGCGGCTACGCCTCGGCAGTCACCGCCTCGACCAACGCGTCCGCGGCGAGCAGACCAAGGTTGTTCGAGGCCAGCGGACTGTCGCCGGTGAGCAGCCGCCGGTCCTGATGGACCTGACCGGTCATCTGGTCGTTGACGACCTTGAGACCCTGATCCTCCAGCGCCTCCCCGATGAAGAGCCGCAGCCCGCCGGGTATGTAACCCATCTCCTTGTTGGGCCCCTTGTCGAGCGCATCGGGAAAAACGCAGATGCGGTAGCCCTTGAACGGTGACTCCGTCTTGCCGATCGCGGCCGCCAGCAGGCAGGCCGGACCGTGACACAGCGTGATGACGAACCTGTCGTTCTCGAGTGCCCAATTGAGTACCTGACCGACCTCGGGGCTGAACGGGATACCGACCTCGGCGCCGTGGCCACCCGGGATGAATACCGCCAGATAGTCGGAATCGGGTCCCAGCCTGTCGACGATCACCTCACGAAGATTCAGCGGCTCCTTGAGTTTGGGCTTGAGGTCGGCATAGGTCTGCTGCACGGCGTCGTCCTTGCCCGGCATCGCCCACAGCTCCAGCTTCGCCGGGTTTCCGGTGATGGTGGCGACGTCGACGTCGAAGCCCGCGGCCATCAGGTGATGCAGCGGCAGCAGCATCTCCACGGGGTGGTTCCCGGTGGAGAACATGGTGCCGTTGTCCATCAGCAGATAGCGCTCGTCGGTGGCGATCATCAGAATCTTCCACCGGCCGCCGGCATAGGCGCCGGCATGTTTGACGCCGCCGAAATCTGTTCTGTCCGAGGTGTATTGGCTCAACGAGTACGCCGAGGGAAAGAAGGCGTTGTCCTCGGCCGGATCGGGTGTCGGGGACTTGCTCAGTTCGGATTCGCTCACGAGACGTCCTGACCTTGGCGGGAATTGCGACGACAAGGCCAGCCTACGAACTTCCCGGCGATCACGGAACCGTCGAAATCTCGGCGAAGGAGTGCGTCAGGGGTGAAGCACGACCGGAAGTCGCGTGGGTCCGCGCAGCGAACTGTTGGTGGACCATGTCGGCGGTCCGGTGATGGCCACTCTCGAAACGCGGTTGACGAGCTCACGCAGGACGGCATGCGCTTCCATCCGCGCCAGCGGCGCGCCCAGACACAGGTGCGCCCCGAAGCCGAAACCGACATGGGTCCGTGGGTTGCGGTCCGTGCGGAAAACGTCGGGGTCATCGAATGCGAGCGGATCGCGGTTCGCGGCGCCGAACGACAGGAGGACGCGTGAACCCGTCGGAATGGTGACGTCGCCGACCCGGTAGGGCGCGCGGGTGTAGCGGTAGAGGTTCTGAATGGGACTGGTGTACCGGATATGTTCCTCTATGGCCTGCGGGATCAGGTCCGGGTTCTCCCGGATCATGTCGTACTGATCCGGGTGCAGCGCATAGGTGTGGAGCATCCCGCCCAGCAGATTGGTGGTCGTCTCGTTGCCGGCGATCAGCAGCAGGATGGCGATCTGGAACAGCGCCTCGTCCGACAACGCGCCGTCGGAGCTGTGGGCGAGCAGCCGCCCCAGCACCGTGTCCGAGCCCTTCAGCTCTCCTGCCGCCAGATGCCGTAAGAAGTACCGGCGCAACGCCATTGCGGCACGCATCGACTTCGCGGCGTCGACGAGACCGGGGACGGTCGGGGTGAAGTTGATGAGCCGGGTGCTCTCGTCGGACCATCGGCGGAACTCGGCGATGTCACGCTCGGGGACGCCGAGCAGCGCGGCGATGACCCGCAGCGGCAGCGGGACCGTCAGTCGCTGTACGGCGTCCGCACCCGGGTCGGCGATGAGATCGCCGACGAGATCCGCGGCGAGCCCATCGATGGTGGCGCGCCAACTGTCCAGCGCGCCTTTGGTGAACGCCGGCTGCACCTGCTTGCGCAGCCGGCTGTGCTGCTCGCCGTCGGTCACCACGACGAGGTCGGCGACCATCCGAATCCGCGTCACCCCTTGGCTGCTGGTGACCTGGTCGGTGTCGCGCAGGGCGGCACGGACGTCGTCGAGCCGGTGCAGAATCCACGTCGACCGCTGCGGGCTGTAGTGCACTCGCCCACCCCGATGCAGGGCCGCGTACGCCTCGTGCGGATGGGCGGCGGTCTGCGGGTCCAGCGGGTCATAGTCGGTGTTGATGGCGCCGGTCCAGCTGCGGTAGCCGAGGCGGCGGGCACGCACCGCCGCCGCGACGTTCAGCTGGCCGGCGGCCAGCAGCGGGGACAGCAATGAGGTGGTGCCACGTACCGCCTGTGCGACTGTCATGTCAGCGGACCTTCCTGGTTGCCACCTGATCAGCGTCCGTGCCGGCCACCCAGGTGGTCAATGCGTCTCGTCGAAGTTGAAAGACGCACCAGCAGCACGGCGCCGGTGGTCGAGCGCGCGGGGATTCCCGACCAGCCCATACCTCTGAGATAGAAACCGCAGAACGTCTCAAGGTGATAGAACGGATTCTGCTCCTATCGCGAGGAGGCCCCACCACATGCCACAACATGACTGGGTGCTCGGCACCGACCGCAATACCGAAGCGCTCGCCCGCATTCTCTCGGCCTCGTCGGAACTCGTGTCCCGCAAGGGTTTCGAAGCGTTCACGGTCGAAGCGGTGGCCGCCGAACTGCACTGTTCCCCGGCCACCGTCTACCGCCGCGCCGGTGGCAAGGCCGCCATCCTCGAGCGACTCGTATCGCTGTTCGCCCAACGAATCGTCGGCTCCATCCGCGAGGCCATCACCGGCCTGGAAGGTACCGAGCGCGTCGTGGCTGCCATCGTCGTCGCGCTGGACTGCATGCGGGCCGAGCCGCTGGGAAAGCTCATCATGGGTGATATCCGGCCCGATCACGACAGCGGGGCCGTGACCGCGTCACCTCTGGTTGCCAAGTTCGCCGACGAGATGATCGGGCGCCACGACCCGCTGGCAGCACAATGGCTGATCCGCGTGACATTCGCGCTGTGGTACTGGCCGCTCAAGGACAAACAGGCCGAATACGAACTGGTGAAGCGCTTCGCCGGGCCGTCCGTGACACTGGGCCTGAGCGAGTGAACTCCCGCCAGGTCCGGAAACAGAAATGGGGCCGGTGGACACCGACCCCATCTGAATCTCTGTGGAGCTAAGGGGAATCGAACCCCTGACCTTCTCGATGCGAACGAGACGCGCTACCAACTGCGCTATAGCCCCTTGTACCGGAAGCAAAGGCTACCAGTACCGGTCCGCCACATAAAAACCGAGTTACTGACCGGCCGCTCGGGGCAGGTCATAGTCGCGCGCCATCCGGGCATATTCCAGGTGCTCGAAGATCGGATCCTCGTCGTCGATGTCTAGGACGACGGCACCCGGACGGCGCAGGCGGGAGGGGACGACGTCGAACTCCTCGTCCTGGGTGTTCTCGACGCCGTGCCGGGACCGCATCATCCGCTGGGCGCGCCGGCGCCGCAGCTGTTCCTCGATCCGGGTCTGGCGGCGCAGGTACGCCAGGTACAGCACGGAGATGACGCTGACCGTGCCGCACAGCCACCACATGCCGGGCGACAGCGCGAAGGCGGCGATGCCGGTGAACAGGATCGCCAGCGCCATCACGGACAGCATCCGGCTGCGGAAGCGGTACTTGCGTTCGGCGGCCGCGACGGCGGCCTTCGACTCGTAGCGGACGCGGCGCGCCTTGGACATCGAATCGGCCAGCTTCGGCTCGGCTTCGGAGGCCGCTTCGACGCCTGACGTGTCGTCGACGTACTCGTAGTCGTGTTCGGTGCCGTCCTCGGCTTCGGCCGCAGGCGCGGGCTCGGGCTCGGGCTCGGGCGCTTCCGCGGCCGGTTCCTCGTCCGCCGCGATGGCCTCGTGCACGTCGGTGGTCGGCTCGGCCTCCGAGAGGGCTTCAGCCTCGGGCGCCGCCGCCATCTCGTCCGTGAGCGCTTCCTCGGGGTCGAAGTCGGCCTCGGAGATGGTCCGGATCGCCATGGTCGGCGTCGCGATGTCGTCGAAAAGCGTTGGCTGTTCCTGGCTTTCGGGCTCGGGAACGGCTTTCATGCGCCCGGAGGCGCCGATCGGCAGCGCACCGGAGTCCATCTCGACCACCTCGACGTCGAGGTACTCCGATTCCTCGACGACGACCTGGTCGGCGAGCACCACCGAACGCGGCGCATCAGCCTCCGGGTCGGCGACCGGGATCGAATCGGTGGTCGCATCGCTGCGCGCGAAGTCTTCTTCGAACGCGCTGAGATCGTCGTCCTGCTTCCAGTGCGGGTCGCTGTAGTGCCCGGAAGCGGGTCCACTGCGGCGTCGCAACCGGCTGTTGCCCTGCGTGTTGAGCACGCGGGTCGCCAATGCGACATCGCTCGTCCGGCGGACGTTCTCGCGCTTGCTGATCAACATCGGCACCAGCACGAACAACCACAACACGACGAGGGATATCCACAGTAGGGATTGGGGGATGCTTGGCATGTCGCCGGCTCCTTTCCCCATCAGATTAGGTCCGTGACCAGCGCATCCGAAGCCGACGCGCCAAGGTCAATTACACACCTGTAATTCGCTACTTACAAGCACATCAGTCACAGATGTCACATCTGCAACACAGTCCTATTTGCGATTTGTGCACGATTTGCCGCGCCCACCGCGGACTACCGTGCACAAATCCCTCAGACCCAGGTGGCTCGGCCCTCCCTGACCAGCGCCGATGACGCCGACTGCGCCATCTCTTCCACGGTCATGGCGACCAGCAGATGGTCCCGCCAGGCCCCGTCGACTTCCAGATACCGCTGCAGCAGTCCCTCTTCGCGGAACCCCACCCGTGCCAGCACCGACCGGCTCGGACCGTTTTCCGGGCGGACGGTCGCCTCGATCCGGTGCAGTCCGACCGGCCCGAAGGCATGGTCGACGCCGAGCGCCAGCGCGGCCGTCGCGATCCCGCCGCCGGTGTACTGACGCGCCACCCAGTAGCCGATCCACGCCGACCGCAGCGCTCCGTGTGTCACGTTGCCGATGGTCAGCTGCCCGCAGAACTCACCGTCCAGCTCGATGACGTACGGCAACATGCGGCCGCGCCGCGCCTCCGCCCGCAACCCCGAGCACAGCGCCGGCCACGACGAAACCGCATGGCGTGCAGTCCAATCCACCTCACCGACGGGTTCCCAGGGTTCCAGGTGAGCGCGGTCCGTCAGCCGCATCCGGCTCCACACCGGACCGTCACGCAACCGCACGGGCCGCAGTCGCACCACCCCGGCCTGCACGCGGATCGGGCCGACCGACAGCGGCCAGCCCGGATGCATCGCACTCGAACGCAACAGGTTCACGAATCAGCCGCGCTGCGCAAGAAAGGCCACATCGACCGATTCGCCCGTGCGAATCTGCTCGGCCTCGGTGGGCACGATCACCAGGCAGTTCGCCTCGGCGAGGGTGGCCAGCAGGTGCGACGCGCCCGGCGCCCCACCCAGCGCCTGCACCAGATATTCGCCGGTGTCCTGATCACGCATGAGCTGCCCACGCAGAAATCCCTTGCGCCCCACCACCGATGAGATCGGTGACAACGTCCGGGCCGGCACCACGCGCCGCATCGGCTGCCGCTTGCCCAGTGACATCCGGATCAACGGACGGACCATCACCTCGAAGACCACCAGCGCACTCACCGGGTTCGCAGGCAGCAGGAAAACCGGGACGCCGTCGCGGCCGAGCGTGCCGAAACCCTGCACCGATCCGGGGTGCATCGCGATCCGGGCGACCTCCATCTCCCCCAGCTCGGCGAGAACCGTGCGCACGCCTTCGGCCGCCGCGCCGCCGACAGCGCCCGCGATCACCACGACTTCCGACCGGCTCAGCTGGCCCTCGACCACGTCGCGCAGGGTCTTGGGGTCGGCATCCACGATGCCGACGCGGTTCACCTCGGCGCCGGCGTCGCGACCGGCGGCGGCCAAGGCATAGGAGTTGACGTCATAGACCTGGCCGTTGCCGGGTGTGCGGGAGATGTCGACGAGCTCGCCGCCGACGGAGATGACCGTCAGCCGCGGCCGCGGGTGGACCAGCACGCGTTCACGGCCCACCGCCGCCAGGAGTCCGACCTGGGCCGGCCCGATGATGGTGCCGGCACGCACCGCGACGTCGCCGGGCTGCACGTCGTCCCCGGTACGACGGACGTAGGCGCCGGACCGCACCCCGCGCAGGACCCGCACGCGCGATTCGCCGCCGTCGGTCCAGCGCAGAGGCAGCACCGCGTCGGCGAGCGTGGGCATCGGCGCACCGGTCTGCACCCGCGCGGCCTGCCGCGGCTGCAGGCGGGTGGGAGTGCGTTCGCCCGCGGCGATGGTCGAGACCACGGGCAGCGTGACGTCGGCGTCGCCGCCGGAATCCGCGCCCATCACGTCGACGCTGCGCACGGCATAGCCGTCGATGGCGGCTTGATCGAATCCGGGCAGCGGGCGTTCGGTGACCACCTCTTCGGCGCACATCAGGCCCTGCGCTTCGGCTATCGCCACCCGCACCGGCCGCGGTGCCACCGCCGCAGCCGCAACCCGGGCCTGCTGGTCCTCAACCGAACGCACAGCTCGCCTTTCTGCATACCTCGCACACCGTGGCTGACCACATGCTCGCGCACGTGCGGGCCAACCGTACCGCCGGTGTCAGGCGCTCAGCGCTCGGCAAGACCCAATCGCTCGACCAACCAACGCCGCAATTCCGGGCCGTAGTCGTCGCGTTCCAACGCAAAGTCAACCGCAGCTTTAAGGTAGCCGCCGGGATTTCCCAGGTCGTGTCGGGACCCGCGGTGCACCACCACATGCACGGGGTGGCCGTCCTCGATGAGGAGCGCGATGGCGTCCGTCAACTGGATCTCGCCGCCGACACCCTTCTGCACGCGCCGCAACGCGTCGAAGATGGCGCGGTCGAGGATGTACCGGCCGGCCGCGGCGAACGGCGACGGGGCGTCCTCGGCTTTCGGCTTCTCCACCATGCCCTTGACGCGCAGCACATTCGGGTTGGCCGCGTCGGGCACCGTCTCGACGTCGAACACGCCGTAGGCGCTGATCTCGTCCTCGGGCACCTCGATGGCGCACAACACCGAGCCGCCACGCTTGGCGCGTACCTTCGCCATGGTCTCGAGCACGCCGGTCGGCAGCACCAGATCGTCGGGCAGCAGGACCGCGATGGCATCCTCGTCGGGCAGCAGCACCGGCTCGACGCAGCTGACGGCGTGGCCCAGGCCCAGGGGCTCGGCCTGCACGACCGACTCCACCTTGATCAATGCGGGTGCGCGCCGCACCTTCTCGAGCATCACGTGCTTGCCGCGCGCCTCGAGCGTTCCTTCGAGGATGAGGTCCTCGACGAAATGCGCAACGACGCCGTCCTTGCCCTCCGAGGTCACGATGACCAGTCGCTCGCCGCCGGCGTCGGCAGCTTCCGCAGCAACCAGCTCGATGCCGGGGGTGTCGACGACCGGCAGCAACTCCTTGGGCACGGTCTTGGTGGCAGGCAGGAAACGCGTGCCCAGACCAGCCGCCGGGACCACCGCGGTACGCGGCATCGGCACTGAAGTCTGTGTCGTCATTGTTCACACGATAACGGCAATGCCTCGATCTGCCCTACCAAGGTGCACCTTCCAGGGGTCAGCGGCAACGCCGAAGTGGCCGTCACCTGGACAGGTGTACAACACCGGGCGAGCAAATATGACACGGTGGTAACCGTGACCCCTGAGGGAAAGCGTGAGCTCCGCAGCGCCATCCTGAATCGACGGCGGGCCCTGACGCCGGAGCAGAGGCAGGCGGACGCCGAAGCGCTGGCGCGACGGGCGCCCGAATTGGTGAGCCCCGGCGTCGTGGTGTGCGCGTATGTCCCGATCGGCACCGAACCGGGTTCGCCGGCGATGCTGGACGCCCTGATCGACGCCGGTGCCCGGGTGTTGTTGCCGGTGACGCACCCCGACGCCCCGCTGAGCTGGGGCTGGTATCGCGCCGGGCATCTCACGAAGGCGTCCTTCGGACTACTCGAACCGGCGGTTCCGCATCTGCCGCCCGATGCGATCCGGCAGGCCGGCGTGGTGCTGGTCCCTGCGCTCGCCGTCGACCGTGCGGGCGTGCGCCTCGGCCGCGGCGCCGGCTTCTACGACCGGTCGCTCTCGCTGGCCGCGGCGGACGCGCTGCTCGTGGCGGTGGTGTACGACGACGATCTGCTGCCGGCGCTACCTGCCGAGCCGCACGACATCGCGATGACGCATGCCCTGACCCCGCGGGCGGGCCTCGTCACGCTGGGAGTTTGAAGCTGCGGGAGACGATCAGTCCTTGCCGCAGGTACATCCCGATCCGCAGTTGCAGTTTTCACAGGTGCAGTCCGGGTTGTCACAGCCGCCCTTGGTCATGATGCGAGTCATGCGCACAATGCTATGTGTCCCACCGCCATCCCGGACGTGATTGCCCCCGTCACCAGGCCACCGGGCCTGTCGGTCGGGGAATGCCCGGCACCGAATAGCTGTTTTGGCACTTAAGCCGGTAGAGTGCTAACAAGTTTGACGACCTCGGAGGTTTACGTGCCGACCTATTCCTACGCGTGTACCGAGTGCGACAACCGGTTCGACGCGGTGCAGGCATTCAGCGATGACGCGCTGACCGAATGCCCGAAGTGCCACGGCCGGCTGCGCAAGCTGTTCGGCTCCGTCGGCGTGGTCTTCAAGGGCAGCGGCTTCTACCGCACCGACAACCGCCATTCGAAGAGCTCCAGCACCGCCGCCGCTCCCGCAAAGAGCGAGTCGGGCTCCAGCTCGTCGGACTCGTCGTCGTCCTCCTCCTCGTCGAGCAGCACGAAGTCGGCCGCACCGGCCGCTGCCGCGTCCAGCTGAGTTATCCACAGGCCGGAACCATCCCGGCCTGTTTTTCCCGACCGAAATCCCTACCGTTACGGCATGGGGGATTCGCTCGACGCACCACTGCTCGGCCGGCTGGCACAGAAACTACGGCCCGATTGGGCCAGGACCACGGCTGCGCGCCGCGTCGCCGCCGGGCTACTGGTGCTCCTGGCCGCCGTCATCGAATTTCGCCCGGACCCCCGGCAGGGTCAGGTCGCGGTGGTGGTCGCCACGCACGATCTCTCCCCCGGCTCGGCCTTGACCGCTGACGACATTGTGGTCGAATCACGTTCCACGCCAAGCATTCCCGACGGCGCGCTGCACGAATCAAGCGCCGCGGTGGGCTCGACGCTGGCCGCGCCGGCTCGACGCGGTGAGGTCATCACCGACGTGCGTCTGCTGGGTTCCCGACTCACGGCTGCCGCCGCCGGACCCGATGCCCGTATGGTCCCGCTGCATCTGGCGGACGCCGCATTGCCTGATCTGCTGCGCTCCGGAGACGTCGTGGACGTCCTTGCCGGTCCGGATAACGCCGGCGCGGTCGCCGATCAGACGCCGGCCGAAGTCATCGCCACCGACGCCCGCGTGGTGCTGGTGTCCGAACGCCTCAAGTCGCCGACGAGCAACGACGAGCGCGTCGTACTCGTCGCCCTGCCTCGGCACAGCGCCAATGTCGTCGCGGGCGCGGCGCTGCACCGGGCCATCACCGTCACTCTGCACTGATCCGCGAAATTTGCCGCACGGCTGATTTCGATTTCGTCACCAGTACGCATCTGTTGCGATCGTCCGGCCGCCGACTCCTGCACGATGCTCAGGTCGGTCTTACCGTTCGTGGGTACAGGCCGTATCACAGGGAGGGCAGTCATGCTTAAGGGCTTCAAAGAGTTTCTCGCACAGGGGAACATCGTCGATCTGGCGGTCGCCGTCGTGATCGGCGCCGCGTTCACCACGCTGGTGAAGGCGTTCACCGACCAGGTGATCCAGCCGTTGATCTCCAGCATCGGTGCCGGCGGCGACCATTCGTACGGCGTGCTGCGCATCCACCTGCTCGGCGACAACTACATGGACCTGAACGCTGTCCTGAGCGCGACGATCAACTTCGTCCTGGTCGCCGCCGTCATCTACTTCGTGGTCGTGCTGCCATATAGCAAGTTCCGGGCCGTCAAGGAGGATGCACTCAAGGAGGAAGTCGAACTTCTGAAGGAAATCCGCGACCTGCTCGGCAACAAGTAGCGGATACGACAAAGCCCCCGGCCTGAAGTGGTCCCCGAAAGTTGGACCCTGACGTAGGGAGCTTAAGCCGCGAGGGCCGAGCAATTGTCAATACCTGTGGATCGGGGTGTTTCAGGCGACCTCCGTTTCGGTGTGTTGATCGCCGTCTGACGGTGGTGTCGGTGGGGTGATGTCGGTGGGCCGTTCGAGCAGTTTGCCTTTGTGGAAGACCGCTCCGGCGCGGACGAGGGCGACCAGATGTGGGGCGTTGACGGCCCGCCAACGGGCTTGGGCTGCGTCGATCAGCTTGTAGGCCATGGCCAATCCAGCGGCCCGCGATCCCGGACCCTTGGTGACCTTCGTTCTCAAACG